>CAYZJS010000015.1:0-61180 GCA_964478865.1 uncultured Thermodesulfatator sp. | reverse complement strand
CCAAGGCTGGTGCTGAAACGGTCGAGGAAGCCGTAAAGGCCCCCGCTGAAGAAGTCAAAGAAACTGCCGCCAAGGCAACCGAGGACACAAAGGAAACTATGGAAAAGGCCGGCGAAGCCGCAAAAGAGGCAGCCCATTAGGAGATTGACCGCATAGGCTTATTCCTAAAACCATTGTAAGAGCAGAAGCCCTGTAACATTATTGTTGCAGGGCTTTTTCTGGTTTGAGCAGAATCTTTCCAGATAGGAGTACCAAACCGGTTGTTTCCGTTATCGGGTTTCATTAAAGTAAAACGCCGCAAAACCTAAATCCGGGCGGTGCCGTATCCCGATTCAGCATAAACCATACGAGGAGCCAGGATTCTTTAAACCTGCCGGGCATACCGGAACGGGCAAAAAAACAAATGGCCAGGAAAGCAAGAAAAAAGAAAAAGAAGACAGCCAGGATTTGGGGAGCTCAGCCGCTTCTCATAATCATCTGGACTTCCTGCCTCTTTGTCACTGCCTCGGCGTTTGCCCTGATGATGGGATACATGATGCTGGATCTTCCTCCGATCCTGCAGCTCAAGAACTACGAACCACCCATGGTCACGGAGGTGTATTCGTCGGACGGCAAGGTCCTGGCCTACTGGTATACCCAGAAAAGGTGGCCTGTCCACGTAAGAAAGATCCCAAAAAGGCTCATCAATGCATTCCTGGCGGCGGAAGACGCCCGCTTCTACGAACACCGGGGCATTGATTTTATAGGCGTACTCAGGGCAGCAGTTAAAAATTTCGAGGCAGGGGGCATAGTTCAGGGTGCCAGCACAATAACCCAGCAGGTTACTCGCTCCCTTCTCCTGACACCGGAAAGGAGCTGGCTAAGAAAATTGAAGGAGGCCATTCTTGCCTGGCAGATAGACGGCACCCTCACCAAGGACCAGATATTAAATATCTACCTGAACCAGATCTACCTCGGTGGTGGCGCATACGGGGTAGAGGCGGCGGCGAGGACCTATTTTGCCAAGCACGTTCAGCAACTGAACATAGCAGAATGCGCCATGATTGCAGGGCTTACCCAGGCCCCCAGCAAATACAACCCGCTCAGGCACTACAAAAGGGCCAGGCGCAGGCAGGAGTACGTCCTTAGACGGATGTACCAGGAAGGCTTTATTACAGAGGATCAGCGGGACAAGGCACTGGCCTACAAGATCAAGTTCCAGAGCGAAAAGCTCCATCCGCCTGCGGGTTCAAGGTACTTTATCCAGGAGGTCAAAAAGGAGCTCCTTTCACGGTACGGCTCCAAGCGCCTCTTTAATGACGGCCTGAAAATCTTTACCACCCTTGACAGCAAGTGGCAGGAAAATGCCACGAGGTTTGTCAAAAACGGCCTTAAAAAGATAACCGAGAGACACAAACGGGATAAAAGGCTCAAGGCCAACATACAGAGCGCCCTTCTATCCATGGATGCCCAGACAGGCGCGATAAAGGCCATGGTCGGCGGAACAGATTATTCCAAGAGCCAGTATAACCTTGCAACCCAGGGACGCATGCAGCCTGGAAGCTCCTTTAAGCCCATAGTCTATTCGACTGCCATGCAAAAAGGGCTCATACAGCCCAACACCATTATTGTTGACGAGCCGATATCCCTCAAGGGCACTGACAACAACAAGATGTGGGAGCCCCAGAACTTTGACAAATCCTACATGGGGCCCATTACCATCAGAACCGCACTGACTTTCTCCAGAAACATCATATCGGTCAAGATTGCCAGGATGGCAGGCATAAATGCCATAATTAGACAGGCCAGGAAGATGGGCATAACCGTGCCCCTTGCCCACAATCTTTCAATCGCCCTGGGTTCGTCGGCAGTGCCCCTGAAAGAAATGGTCCGGGCATACAGCGCATTTATAAACCAGGGACAGATAGTCAGACCCCAGATGGTGGAACAGATCGCAGACCGCCACGGACGGATAATCGAGATGCTCGATCCGGAATTTCAACGGGCACTGGACCCTGTGACCGCGTTCCAGATGGCCTACCTGCTGATAGGGGTGGTTGAGAACGGAACCGGCAGGCGGGCCAGGGCAGTAGGCATACCTGTGGGTGGCAAGACCGGAACCACTGACAACTACAAGGATGCCTGGTTCATGGGTTTCAGTCCTGAATTCGTTACCGGCGTATGGGTAGGCAGGAAGGACAGAAAAAGCCTGGGGCGGCTGGAGACCGGCGGACGGGCGGCATGCCCCATATGGACAGACTTCATGAAGACCACCGTGGCTGACATGACCAAGAGGTCATACGACATCCCGGACGGCATCGCCTTTGTGCCGGTAGACCGCTACACGGGCCAGATAGTGACACCCTCTGTGGAGAGCCAGAAAAATATCGTGTGGGAAGCCCTGCGGAAGGATGCCCTGCCCCCCCTCCATCCTGAGACCGGGATCTGGCAAAACATGCCCGACTGGCTCAAGGGGATAGGCTCCTTTTTCCGCCTCGGTGACTGACAATGGCAACAAGCAGGCAATCCTCTGCTGGCGGCAGGTTGCGCGGCCTTCGGCTTATAGCAAGGGCCATGGAACAAAACCGGCTGTCCCACGCCTACCTGGTCACAGGCCCGCCCGGTTCAGGCAAGAGGCAACTTATAAGACAGTGTGCCCTCTTTCTTCTGTGTAACAGCCCCATTGTCGAATCTTCAACTCCCGGTGCCTGCATGGCCTGCAACGGATGCATCAAGTTTGAAAGGGGGGTGCATCCCGATTTCATGGAGCTGGAGGCCCAGGGACGTTTTATCAGGATAGACCAGGTCAGGGTCATGCAAAAGATGATAGCCTTTGCACCGCTTGAGTCAAAAAGACGGGTGGTTGCCATTGCCTCTGCAGACAGGCTCAATGTCAGCGCATCCAATGCCCTTTTGAAAACCCTTGAAGAACCGCCTGAAAACACGCACCTTTTCCTGGCTGCACCATCGAGTTCGAGGCTTCTGCCCACCATAGTATCCAGGTGCCAGATACTCCCCCTTGACCTTCAGGCCGGTGATTCTGTTTTTGATGATAACCTTGCAGTGGATTCCGGCGAAAGCGCCCGCACCTTCATGGAATATGTTTCGGGAAGCAGCCCCCGGCTCCGGGAACAGATGGTGGAAGAAGGAATCCTCGATGCCAGGGAAACAATATTTGATTTCCTTTTGTCAGGCCAAAAAAAAGAGGGCCTGTTTCACGCATCAAAGAAAATCGGGCAATCACGGGAAAGCCTCGGCCTGGCCCTGAAAGTCCTCCAGACCGTCACCAGGGATCTGCTCCTTCTTTCAAGTTCTGGTTCCATGGCAACCCGATACCTCATAAACCAGGACAAGGCAGCAGAATTGACCGAGTTGGCTCAGGGATTAAATTATGATAGTTTGTTGGAATACCATGAACTCATTGACAAGGCTGAAAGATACCTTGAAAGAAACGTAAATCCGGAAATGATATCCGATGCGCTCCTGATCTTCTGGATCAAATCAGAACTTCAGAATCCAACTCTGTAATTCGAGGCCTCAAGCCCTTAAACATATGACAGGAAAACCAACAGAAAAAGGAAAGTCCCCTCCCCCTTCCCCTACCGATCAGGGCAGGCGGAGCGAGCGGAAAACCATTTGCCATGTAAGACTCAGGCCCGAATCCCCCCCGCTCACCTTTGCGGTCAAGGATCTCAGGCTCAAGGAAGGCGAATGGGTAATTGTCCCAACCGAACATGGTCTTGAAGTGGGCCAGGTTATAAAGCCTCCCATAAGCCTGGAGCTTTCCAGGGAGAACACCCCGGCCTTTGTTTCGAGGCTTGCCACCACCAGGGAAATAGAAGACTACTACAAGAACCTGGAACTCGAGCAGCAGGGCCGCGGGGTATGCCAGAGGCTCATAGATTCCCTGGGTCTCAAGATGAAACTTGTCAGGGTGGAAAGGTTCTTCGACGGAAGCAAGATCATATTCTACTATTCCGCCGACGGGCGCGTGGATTTCAGGGAACTCGTCAAGGAACTCGTCAAGGAACTCCGGATGCGGGTCGAGATGAGACAGATCGGCATAAGGCACGAGGCCAAGCTCATCGGAGGCATCGGCTGCTGCGGCAGGGAACTGTGCTGTGCAAGCTTCCTGTCCGGCTTTGACCCGATTTCCATCAAGATGGCAAAGGCCCAGAACCTGCCCCTTAACCCCAACAAGATCTCCGGTTTTTGCGGCAGGCTGCTCTGCTGCCTTACGTATGAATACGAAACCTACAAGGAGATGTCTCAAGATCTTCCGAGTCTCGGGAAGGCATGTGAGACCCCGGAAGGCCAGGGCAAGGTGGTTCGGCACAATATCTTCCGCCAGGCAGTTACCGTTGCCATGCCAAATGGCACCTTTGTGGAATACACCATAAACGAGCTGGACGGTTCCGCGCCGGACGCCAAGGAGGCAGCCGGGCGCCAGGGCGGTAAAAGACCGGAACAGAAACAGTCAAAGGGCCCGGGGCGGGGTAAAAACGGCAGGAAAAAGACAGGCCGGAAATCTTCCAAAAAACAAAAGGCAAAACAGGGCAAGGCATCCAAAAAAAAGGAAACCGGCCAGAGGGTCCAGGGTTCCGGCGGAGAAAAGGCCGCAACAGCAGCGGACCGCAAGGCACAGAAAGCCCAGGCTGAAAAGAAACCAGGCGGCAGCTCGGGCCGGAAAAGATCCCGGGGCAGGAAGAAAAGAGGCGGCAAAAACCCCAAGAAGAAAGGCGAAAACCAAAAATCATGAACAACCGATTCTATATCACCACCCCCATCTATTACGTGAATGCAGAACCTCACCTGGGACATGCCTATTCCACTGTTGTGGCGGATGTACAAAACAGGTTTCACAGGCTCCTGGGGGAAGAGACCTTTTTCCTGACAGGCACGGACGAGCACGGCGACAAGATAGTCCAGGCTGCAGAAAAACTCGGCATGAGTCCCAAGCAGTACACCGACATGATCAGCGGAAAATTCCGCGCCACATGGCCCCTTCTGCAGATAGAACCTGACAGGTTCATCCGCACCACCGACCCGGAACACGTCAGGACCGTGCAGCTTGCCCTTCAAAAGGTCTATGACAGGGGAGACATAGAATTCCGGGAGTACGAGGGCCTCTACTGTTTCGGTTGCGAGCGGTTTCTCGTGGAAAGGGAGCTGGAGGACGGAAAGTGCCCGGATCACAAGACAGAGCCCACCCGCCTCAAGGAAAAAAACTATTTCTTCCTCATGAGCAAGTACCAAAACTGGCTCATCGACCACGTAAAGTCCAACCCGGAGTTCATCACGCCTGAAAGGTACAGAAACGAGGTCCTGTCCTTCCTCAGGGAACCCCTGGATGACCTCTGCATATCGAGGCCGGTATCCCGGCTTACCTGGGGCGTGCCCCTGCCCTTTGACGAAAACTTCGTCACCTACGTCTGGTTTGACGCCCTCATAAACTACCTGACAGGCCTTGACTACCCCGACGGGGAAAGATTCAAAAGGTTCTGGCCCGTTGCCAACCACGTGATTGCAAAGGACATCCTAAAACCCCACGGCATCTACTGGCCCATCATGCTGAAGGCCCTGGGCCTGGAACCCTACCGGAAACTCCACGTCCACGGCTACTGGAAGACCAGGGATGAGAAGATGTCAAAGAGCCTGGGAAACATCGTGAAACCCGAATGGCTGGTAAAGGAGTTCGGTGCAGACGCCACGAGGTACTGCCTCATGAGGGAGATGGTATTCGGCCTGGATGCCGGCTTCAGCAAGGATGCCTTTGTTACGAGGATCAATGCAGACCTTGCAAACGACCTGGGAAACCTGCTGAGCCGTACCCTTACCATGCTCTTCAAGTACAGGAAGGGGATCATACCGGAACGTCACGGGACCAGGGGCCTCCATACCGGACTGGAGGATGCCTTTGAAGAACTGCTCCCGTCATGGAAGCAGTCCATGGAGGATTTCCAGATCCACAAGGCACTTGCCGGGTGCTGGAAGGTCTTGAATGCAGCAAACAAGGTCATAGACCAGAGCGCTCCGTGGGAGCTTGCAAGGGATGAATCAAAACAGGACCTCCTGGACGACGTTTTGTACTGCCTCCTGGAGACCCTCAGGATGTCTGCCGTTCTGGTAAGCCCGGTGATGCCCGAGGCCTCCGGCAAGATCCTGAAGGCCCTGGGGCTTTCGGACAAGGACGCCCTTTCAGCCAGTGCCCTGGAATTTGGAAGACTTTCTCCAGGAGGACAAGCCTCCAAGGTAAAGGCCCTGTTTCCCAGAATAGGCCCATCGAAGAAACAGGCCAGGAAAGAGGCAGGAGAAAAACAGCAGGCAAAGAAGATGGAAAAGGAAAAAGAGGCTAAAAAGGACAATCTCATAACCATAGACGATTTCGCAAAGGTTGAACTCAGGGTTGCGGAAATAGTCGGGGCCGAACGGCATCCCAACGCGGACCGGCTGCTAAAGCTGACCGTCCGCGCACCTGAGGAAAGGACCATAGTTGCAGGCATTGCCGAACACTTCAAGCCCGAGGAGCTGGTGGGCAGGAAGGTTGTCATAGTGGCCAACCTGAAGCCTGTGAAGCTCAGAGGCGTTGAATCAAGGGGCATGCTGCTTGTAGCCAAGGACGGAAAGGGCCTTCACCTGCTTTCCCTCCCGGAAGAAACTGAAGCGGGATCAAGGATCAGCTAAATTGGATACGCCAGACACCAAGACCGTAATCATAGGAACAGCCGGCCATATTGATCACGGCAAGACCACCCTTGTAAAGGCCATTACCGGCACGGACACCGACAGGCTCAAGGAGGAAAAGCAGCGGGGGATAACCATAGAGCTGGGCTTCGCCAGGCTGGAGCTTCCTTCCGGCACGTCCATAGGTGTGGTGGACGTGCCTGGGCACGAGCGCTTTGTAAAGAACATGGTGGCCGGTGTCACCGGCGTGGACATAGTGGCCCTCGTGATTGCGGCGGACGAAGGCGTCATGCCCCAGACCAGGGAACACCTGGAGATATGCCAGCTGCTTGGCATAAAGAGGGGGCTTGTGGTCCTTACCAAGACCGACATGGTGGACGAGGAATGGCTGGAGCTTGTAACCGAGGACATAAGGGAATTCCTCAAGGACACCTTTCTGAACGAGGCACCGGTGGTCCCTGTTTCATCCGTCACCGGACAGGGCCTTGAAAAGCTGCTCAAGACCATTGACAGCCTGGTGCTCGAGGTTCCCGACAGGAAGATACAGGGGCCGTTTCGCCTGCCTGTTGACAGGTCATTCATAATGAAGGGCTTTGGCACCGTGGTTACCGGTACGGCCATATCCGGGACCATCCAGGTTGGCGACGAGGTAACGGTCTTTCCATCAGGGCTTGAAACCAGGATCCGCGGCATACAGGTACACGGAAAAGAGAGCCAGAGGGCAGTACCCGGCCTCAGGACCGCCCTGAACCTCCAGGGCGTGACAAAGGAAGACATCACCAGGGGTTCCGTGGTTGCCCTTCCGGAAAGCCTCAGGCCAAGCTGGCTGCTGGACCTTGAACTCTTCTACCTTTCAAGCGCGGAAAAACCCCTCAGGCACAGGATGCCGGTAAGGTTTCATACCGGCACCTCGGAGATCATCGGCAGGATACTCATGCCGGGGGATGAGATACTGCCGGGCAAAAGCGCATTCGTCCAGATAAAGCTGGAGGAGCCGGTGGCAGTGCTGCCTGGAGACAGGTACGTGATTCGGAGCTATTCTCCCATAAGGACCATAGGCGGTGGCAGGATCCTGAACCCCCTGCCCAGGAAGAGAAAGCGTGCCAGGAAGGACCTCTGGGACGAACTGAAGGTGCTGGCCGGGGGCACCCCCACGGAAATAATAGAGCTGCATCTAAAGAAGGCCGGCCCCAGGGGACTTTCCACTCCCGAGATCGCGCTCAGGACAGGCCGGTACGGAAAGACCCTCCAGAAGGAACTGCAGGGGCTGCTGAGCAGCAGGCGGATTGTCAAGTTCGGCCCGGAGGACAAGTTCATTTCATCCGCCGTGGTGGAAAAACTCAAGGAAAAGACCCTTGAGCTCCTGAAGACCTACCACGCTGAAAAGCCTCTCCTCCAGGGCATGCCCAGGGAAGAGCTCAAATCCAGGCTGTTTCCATCGTCCCCTGCCGCCAGGAGATGGATCCCTCCTTCCGAACAGGGCTCTGCCCTTTCCTACCAGCGGCTGTTTCAAAAGGTGCTGGACCTTCTCGAAAAGGAAGAACAGATCGCATCAGACAAGGAGACGGTCCGTCTTGCCACGCACCGGGTAAGGCTCCGGGAGGAGGAAGAAAAGATAAAAAAGGCCCTGGAAGACACATACCTCGAGGCAGGGCTTTCTCCACCGTCTCGGGAAGAGGCGGTCAAGAAGGCCATATCATCCCGTACAACCATGAAGGACGGACTCGAGATTTTTGACATGCTTGCAAGGCAGGGCAGGCTCCTGAGGCTTAAAGACGGCATCTTCTTCCACCCGGACGTGCTTTCCAGGATGGAACAGGACGTGATCGACTACCTGAAAGAGAACGAGGAAATGGCCGTTTCTGATTTCCGGAAGCTTACCGGAGGCCTGTCCAGGAAATTCATGATCCCGCTCCTGGAACACCTTGATGCCAAAAAGATAACCATTCGCATCGGTGACAAGAGGAAACTGAGGGCAAAGGTCTGACAGGAATGGTCTGGTACACCTTTAGTGCAAACCCTTAAGGAAAAACTGGCACTTTCGCTGAGGCACCGGGACCCTGAAAAGGGTACTCCGCCTGAAAAATTCGTCATCACCTTCGAGCTGGTTCCGGCCCGGGCCTCCAGGAGCGAGGTCATCGACAAGACCCTGCATTTTGCAATGGAAGCAGCCGCGCACGGCCGTATCACCGCGCTTTCCATTACGGACAATGCAGGAGGGCACCCCGCACTTACTCCCACGGCCCTCGGGAAGGAAATAAAGGCCCTGGGCATGGAGCCTGTCATCCACTTTTCGTGCAAGGACAAGAACCGTAACCTCATAGAGAGCCAGCTTTTCGAGCTGGACAGGGCGGGGCTCAACACCCTTCTCGTCATTACCGGTGATTATCCGAGGTATGGATTCATGGGGAGGGCAAAGCCCGTGTACGACCTGGATTCCGTCCTGGTTCTCGGCATGATCCAGGAAATCCGCACGGGCCTGGTGATAAACAAAAAGGCCCCTGGCGGCGGGGTGAGACTTGACCCGATGGATTTCCATGCAGGATGCGTGGTGTCCCCCTTCAAGGCCACCGAGGCCGAGCAGGTACAGCAGTACCTCAAGCTGAAGAGGAAAATCACGGCAGGCGCCGATTTCATAATCACACAGATGGGCTTTGACATTCGAAAGTACCACGAGCTTCGCCTGCTCCTGGACCTCTTGGGCCTGGACACGCCCCTGATAGGAACAGTGTTCATCCCGGATGCAAGGCTTGCCACCGTCATAAGAAAAGGCATAATACCAGGATGCACCATGCCAAAACGCCTTCTGGACACCATTGTCCAGCAGGGCAGTTCTGCCGCCGGTGCGCTTGACGGCATGATCCAGAGGGCTGCCGCCATGACTGCCATGCTTTGCGGCATGGGCTTTCAGGGCGCGCATCTCAGTGGCCCCGGCCTTGAATACGGCCATATCCGCCAGGTTATAGAACTGGCTGATGAGATGTGTCCCGAGTGGCAAAGGTTCGTTCCGGAATTTCTTTTTCCGGAAGAAAAACAGTTTCATCTTTTCGGCCGAGATGAAAAAACCGGCCTCAACAGGAAACCGGTTCTGGCAAAGAAAGGAAATACCCAAAAGCTGCATGGGATTAACATAAAAGGGGACGGAAAACCATTACACAAGGCATTTTCTCCGGCCTTTCTGCTGGGAAAGGCGGTGCATCATCTCTTTTTCGAAACCGGCGGACCTCTTTTCCGGACTGCCTGCAGGCTGCTAACTTCCATCCGGAGCGAGAGGACAATCAGGATTGTTGCTGCCCTTGAATACTTCTTCAAGGGAATCCTGTATGACTGTTACAGGTGCGGGGACTGCTACCTTTCGGACCTTGAGCTTCTGTGCCCCCAGTCCCAATGTGCAAAAAGGCTTGTGAACGGGCCATGCGGTGGGAGCAGGGACGGGTGGTGCGAGGTATGGCCCGGGCAGAAGCGCTGCCTGTACGTAAGACAGTACGAAAGGATGCGCCGGAGGAGGGAACTTCTCCTCGAAGAGGCACGGATACTGCCGCCCCGGGACTGGGGGCTTGACAGGTCTTCGTCCTGGATCAACTTCTTTTCCGGCAGGGATCACCACCACCTTGAAATCCCGTCTGTTTTGCAAAAGACCGGGAAAGGCAAAAAAAACCGCAACAGGAACAGGCCATGAGGATACGACCATGCATAGACCTGCACCAGGGCAGGGTGAAACAGATAGTGGGCTCCACCCTCAGGGATGACGACTCGTCTGCAGTAAGGGAAAACTTCACGGCAAGCCAGCCGCCTGCCTATTTCTCTGCCCTTTTCAGGGACAATGACCTTACCGGGGGCCACGTGATCATGCTGGGCCCGGGGAACGAGGATGCAGCCAGGGAGGCCCTGAACGAGTGGCCCGGAGGCCTCCAGATAGGAGGTGGAATCACTGCGGAAAATGCCTCCTTCTGGCTGGACCAGGGTGCCTCCCACGTGATAGTCACCTCGTACGTATTCTACAGGGGAGAGATAGACTACTCCAGGCTGGACAGGCTTCTGAAAACGGTTGGAAAAGAGAGGCTCGTCCTTGACCTGAGCTGCAGGAAGAAAGACGGTGCCTATTTCATAGTTACGGACAGGTGGCAGAATTTCACCCGGGTTCCCATAGGAAGCAGGCTGATAGGGGAACTTTCCTCGTACGCAGACGAGTTCCTGGTACACGGAGTGGATGTTGAAGGAAAATGCCAGGGCATCGATACCGAACTCGTAAGCCTCCTGGCCGAACTGGCCCCCATTCCCACCACATATGCGGGAGGGGCAAGGTCAATGGAAGATGCCTTCAAGGTGAGGGAACTTGGACGCGGCAGGCTGGATCTTACCATTGGAAGCGCCCTTGACATATTCGGCGGCACCGGGGTGAAATTCCGGGAAATAGTGGAATTCAACAGGCGGGAAAACCCATGAAAATAGCAGGCTCCGGGGCACTGAACCTTGACATGATCTACGAGGTCCCGGATCTCGGGGACATCCGGCAAGGCGGCCTCAGGCTTGCCGCAGGACACGAGACATGGGGCACACACGCCCAGGCCCAAGACCTCAGGACAGAACTCGAAAGAACGGGCCGGCTCCTGGCAAGGAGCGGAGGTGGCTCTGCGGCAAACACCATTTGCGCCCTGGCCGGGATGGGTTTTGACTGCTCCTTCATCGGTTCGGTGGGTGAAGACGAAGAGGGCGCCTTCATCCTGGAATCCATGCAGGGCGTGGATTGCTCGCTGGTCACCAGAAAGGGCAAAAGCTCCCTGTGCATAATAGTACTTGGAAGAAAAAGAAGGGACCGGGCCATGTTCGTGGCCCCTGGCCCTGTCTTCGTCGATCCTTCGGACAGGAGGCTTGGAGGCCTACTCCGGGAAGCCGCCCTCTTCCACTTCACCTCCCTTGTCCAGGATGAGGGAATCTCTCTTCAGGCCGGGCTGCTGTCCCGGACCGGAACGGGCACCATGGTGTCATTTGACCCGGGCGAGATCTACGCGGCAAAGGGACGCCTTGCAATTGAAGGACTCCTTGGCCGGACGGATCTTCTTTTTTCCACTGATTACGAACTTTCGCAGCTCTTCGGCAACAGGGACATGGCGGACATCCTGAAAAGGGATCTTTGCAGCAAGGACAAGGAGATCCTGGGCCGGTATGAATTTTTCCGGGATCTTCCGCCGCCGGTCATTGCCAGAAAGATGGGGAGCAAGGGTGCCGTTCTCCTTTCTGTCCGGGGCAATATTTCCTGTCCTGCCAAAAAGGTGGATGCTATAGTAGACAACACGGGGGCGGGAGATGCGTTCAACGCAGGCGTCCTTTCGTCTGTATTAAGTGGCAGGAGTGCCAGAAAGGCCCTGGAAAAGGGGATAGACCTTGCCGCCTACTCCCTGAAATTTCCGGGAAGAAGCTGGATTGACAGCTTGTCTGCCTTAAAGGAGTGAATGAGCTATGACCTTTAAAAACTTTCAGTTCGGATGGTGGACCACAGGACGGGACCAGGCTGCCGTGAACCTTTTCAACACGGTATGGCAGGCCATGGAGCAGGGAGTCATAAAGGGTGAGATGGCCTATCTTTTCTGCTCCAGGAAGGAGGGCGAAGGCAGGTTCAGCGACGAGATCATGTCCCTTGCCAGGAAGCGAAAGGTCCCTATCGAAAGCCTTTCTGCAGTAAACTTCAAACCGGAGCTCAGGAAGGAGGACAGGCAGGAGTGGCGGACACTCTACCACAGGCAGGTGTTTGAACGCATAGAAAAATACCGTTGCACCATGGCTGTGCTTGCAGGCTACATGTGGGTCCTCAGTGCTGAAATCTGCCGTAAGATAGACGCAGTCAACCTCCACCCCGCCCTGCCGGGAGGGCCCACGGGGACATGGCAGGAGGTCATATGGCAACTCCTTGAAAACCGGGAGGAAAAAACCGGGGCCATGATGCACCTTGTCACACCAGAACTCGACAGGGGTCCGGCCATCACCTTTTTCTCCTTTCCCATCCAGGGAGGCAAGTGGGAGCCCCTGTGGAAGGAATTCGACCGCCTGGTCAGTGAGCGGGGCATCCAAAAGGTCAAAGAGGAGCCGGGAGAAGGGCTTGCCCTTTTCAGGGAGATCAGGCACCAGGGCGAGATAAGGGAACTTCCCCTGATCGTCCAGACGCTGAGGGCACTTTCCGAAGGAGAAATCATGCTGAAAGAAGGCAGGCTTCTCGACTCCAGGGGAAACGCCATTTCAGAACCCCTGGATCTTTCGGAACAGGTTAACGCCTCTATAAGGGGCTGAGGGCCAAAGGGCCGAAATACCCATATCTCCACATGGAAATCGCCACCAAGATCCTCGACAAGGGCAGGCTTTTTGTAAACAGGGACTTCATGCCCCTCCTTGAAAAAAACCGGCTTCTCCGCGCAGAAGACATCTGGAATCTCAGGGATGAAAGCGTTAAAAAGGCCCTGAAGGAAAGGACCACGGGAAGGCTGCTCCTGGACTCCCCGCATGGGGAACAAGGAATCGAGGCCTATATCAAGCGCTACACGAGGGTCCCCTTGTCAAAGAGGCTAAAGGATGCCTTTTCCCTGAAATTTTTCCAGTTCGACGCCATCCATGAATGGCAGGCCCAGATAGTGTTTCACAGGCTGGAGCTTCCAACTGTCATACCCATGGCAGCCGGCAGGGTAAAGGCAGGCACCTTCAACCTCACCCTTGGGATCACCGGCTACAAGAGGGCATCGGCCGTCCTGAAAGACCTCGGGGAAGGCGACCGGAAAAAAAGACGCGACATCATAGAACGGATCGGCCTTTATGTGGGCAGGATGCACGGGGCAGGCCTTGCCCACCAGGACCTGTACCTGGTTCATTTCTTTCTGAGGGGGAAGGACATGGTGCCCCACCTGATTGATCTTCAAAGGGTCATACGGGAAAAGGAGCTTTCGGACCGCTGGAGGATAAAGGACCTGGGCGAGCTCCTTTTCTCTGCCCGGGGTATCGTGACTGAAGACGAAGAAAAGATCTTCTGCAGGGCATATTCCAGGGCATCGGGATTCGATCTTGAAAGACAACCGGGGCTTGTAAAGGCCATCAGGAAAAAGGCCGGAAAGATAGAGGCGCGCCACAGGCGAAAGCTTGGAAAAAACATCGGGCAAAAGAGGTGAAGGCATTAAACAGGGCCATACTTGGAATTTTACTCCTTGCAAGAAGGCTGTCTGCTTCCCCTGCCCTTCTTCCCCCTGAAAAATTCCATGCATCCGGGGTCAGAAAGGTCCTTGCCATCTCCTGCACTGCCATAGGGGACACCCTTTTTGCCACCCCTTCGCTCAGGGCCTTGAGTCATCTGCTTCCGGAGGCGGAGATCCACTTTCTTGTAAGAACACGGTTCATGGATCTTTTCAGGACCAATCCCCATGTCAGCCGTCTTCTGGGGTACAGGGGCAGGTGCAGGGGCATCCTGGGGCTTTTGAAAGAATTTAAAAGGCAGCGCTATGACCTTTGTCTCATATTTCACGACAGCGATCCGTGACCTGCCCAGGCAGCTTTCCTGGCAGGAATACCGTTTATCTTAAGGACAGGGAAAAAGGACCGGCATGTTCGCAAATACCTTTCGTGCCGCATGCCCGACACCCCTGGCAGGCATGCAATAGACCAGCGGCTTGATATTCTGAGGTACCTTTTCGGTGCTTCCCTGGACAGCGAGCAGGATCGGCGCATGGAACTTCCCTATGATCCTGAGGTTTCCAGGCAGATCTGGGACAGGCTTTTTTTTCAAAACGGCCTGGTCCCGGATGGCCGGCCCGTTAAAAGGATAGGTCTCCAGTTTTCTGCATCCGGCCTTCACAAGACGTGGCCCGAAGGGCACTTTTCGGAACTTGGTGCCCGGCTTCTCGCCTCTTCTGAGGCAAACGTTGTCTGCCTAGTAGGGGGGCCGGCAGACAGGAAGGCTGCCCGGAGGCTGAAAGAGGCCATTTCAACAAAGAGCGGGACAGAAGGACGGGTGCTTGACCTTGCAGGAAAGATAGGGCTTTCCAGGTTTCCGGAGCTCATAAGGGGACTGGATCTCTTGATAACCAACGATACCGGCCCCCTGCACGTTGCCATTGCCGTTGGCACTCCCACCATCTCCCTGTTCGTACCGGGGGAACCGGGAGAAACCGGACCGGTCCAGGACCTTGCCATTCACAGGGTCATAACCAGGGAAAAACCCTGCTCGCCCTGTGTGGACAAGTACTGCAAGAACCCCCACTGCATGGGACTAATCCCCGTGGAAGAGGTCTATGAGGAGGCATCAAGAAGCCTTGGCCAGCCATGATCCTGAAAAAGGCCGCAGAGCCGGCGGCATGAACCCCGAAGTGTTTCCCGGGCCCTGCCCTCCTTCTTCATCCTGGACCATAACCGATCCGGAATTTTTACCCGGAAGGATCTGGGAAGACAGAAAGGCCCGCATGGTAAAGGAGGCGAAAAGGAGGAGGATCATCCATGCTTCCGGCTATTACATAAAGGCCTTCAGGCTTGCACCAGGCCCCCCTGGAAGGCTGAGAGACCCTGCCCGAAAGGAATTTTCCATCTCCAGGAGGCTCTGGGAAAAGAAGATCACTCCCATGCCTGCAGGCTACGCATCCCTCGGGCGCTGGAGCTATTTTGCAGCAAAAGAGGCACCGGGGCTTGAGCTTGAAGTCTATCTTGAAAAACGCTTACGCCTGCTCAAAAGAAGACAGATCAGGAGATTTGAGAGCCTCTTTGCAGGATTTCTCATGGAACTTGCTTCCTGCGGGGTATTCCAGCCTGACTTTCATCTAAATAACTGCCTCTTCCACGAAAAGTCCGAAAGATTTTTCCTTCTGGACCTGCACAGGGCCAGGATGAAAGACAGACCACTTTCCGGGCAGGAAATCATTGAACAGCTTGTCTACGTGCTGCCCCCTTTCATGGACAGAGTAAGCGAGAGAAATATCCTTGAGACGGTTTCACATCTGTCCTCGAGAGGTCTTAAAGACCTGAAGGACCGGGCAAAAAGATACATGGTGCTGGAAAAAGGCCTTTCAAACATGAGAGCACATTATGCCGGAAAGGAAGGCAGGAAAACAAGGGCCATGCAGGTCGGTTCCAGGAGGGGACCACTCCGGCTGATCCGGGATGTCTCCGCAGACGCCAGCCTGGAAGATGCCCTGGCAGAACTGGTGCTGAGGCCCGAAAACTTTCTGGAGGACCCGGATGTCACAAAGGAGATCCTGAAAGATTCGCGCCACACCCTCTGCATCAGGGCAAGGCTTCTGGGAAAGGACTTCTTCATAAAGGCCTATCGCAGCTCCTCCACCCTGAAATCCCTTTCCTACCTTTTAAGGACACCAAGATCCATCAGGACATGGGAGCTTTCAAGGAGGCTGTCCTTTAGGGGTATTTCAGTAATAAGCCCCCTTGTCCTGGTCCAGGCGCGAAACCCCTGGAGGCCTGTTTATGGTGCGGTGCTTTTTCCCTGGATTGAAAGCGCGGCGGCAAGCAGGGCTCGAATGATAAAGGCGCTGTCCGAACCGGTTTCAGCCGATACCTTTTTTAAACACCTTTCTTTTTTCATATGGCAGATGCACGAAAAAGGCATGGTCCACGGCGACTGCAAGGCCACAAACTTCGTCTATTTGCCACAGAGCGGGAAAAAGACGCACAAGTTCCTGGTATTTGACCTGGATTCAACCAGGATTGAAAAAGAGGTGAAAGACAAAGAGCGCATTTCAGACATTTCCTGCATGTGCAGATCACTTGAAAAACTGACAAATACGGCTGAATTTACTGGTCTATTTCTAAAGCATTACATCCGGTTTCACGTCCCGTGGACAGGCAAACATGCTTCCATTCTTGGCACGGTGAAAAATCTCATTTCAAAAAAGGGCAATTAAAAAGGGGCTTTGGCAAAATCCATGGTCTTTTCAGGCCAGATGCAATGTCTTTTGCCAAATGTGCCTTTCCCGACCGGCGGTGACAGATACAGGACTGCTATGACAATTTTTAAGGTAGCCTCAAGGAGAAGGGCAAGGTGGGGCCTGAAATGGCCTTGGAAACAGGAATCCGCCCTAACAGCTTCTAAGGCTCGGCTTCGCTGAAACCCTCCAAAGCCGCTCGCTTACGCTCGCTAAATGGAGGTTTCGGGCGCTTCGCTCCGCCTAAGAATCTGTAACGGGCTACTTCCAATAGTTTCCAAAACCCTTCCAGCCCCCTTGCTTGCAGCTGATTGGAAGCGGGTTTGTTCAAAAAGGATTCCTGGGTTGTTGCTACACCGAAGTTTTTACTAGAAGACCTTTAAAGGCTTTTACGGCTTAAGGATTCCTCTAAAATTTTTGGTTCAAGGGCAAAGGCGCATGAAAGAAATAACCGTGTTCCTGATATTTAGGGGATTATTTCCTGAAGGCAACAAAATCGATTGTTTAAGGCACAACAAATCCAAAGATGCAAGACAGATAATGTCGGTGGAAATAGGGATATTGAAAAGATAATATGCGAAAGATTCCTAGAATTATGAAAAAATTGGCACCCTCCCGGTCAAAAAGACCCGGCCATCTCTAATAGGTCCTTACTGAGTTGGAGGCGGCTTTGGTTTTATGGACTCTTCGATAGCTTCCTGACTGATTTCAGCAATGGTGCTGAGGGCATCTATCTGGTGTCGGGCATCAGAAATGATCTCGTCAAAAAGTCTCAGGATCTTTGGATCAAAGCCGGGAGTGTCCTCTGCGGTCATTTTGAAGATGAGCATTTGATTAAGAAAGTTATTTAATATGTGGTGGGAAGAATTGATCATTGCACGATAAATCTTGACCTTCTCCATCTCTACTTTCTGGTCTCTACGCCGCGATATCAAGTCTGCCACTAAGAAAAAAAGAAAAACCAGACCGCCTATGAAGATTTCGTCAATTTCATACTGTTCAACTGAACTGAAGAATATTACCAAGTGATCAAAGGGATCTAGATCAAAGATATTGGATAACACAGCTATTGAAACAGACAGAAAAATACCAACAATCGTCAGTTTATATCGCCTGCAACAAGAAAATGTCTGGAAGGAAAATTTCACGTCTTTGTTACTTTTTGTTATGAAGCAGATCCGTCTATTGACTGTTGAAAATTCCCTGTTTTCAACGCCTACCTTGTAATCGGCATTTATATCTTGCTACCTGAATCTTGGACATTTTGACCTGGTTGCCCAAAAGACTCCAAACCCATTTACCAGAGACGGCGAATCCTGTCTTTAACCCGGGTTATCCACTTCATTGGTCGAAGTGATCCTGCCCCTATTTAGTGGAATCGGAGTTAAGCCATAAGTTTCTTTTTCATCCATTTTTCTTCGAAAACTGCCGGGGCCACGTATCTTTTCCTCTCTTCATGGCCGATATGACCCTTATCCCGTCTTATGCAGCTGGCAAGTTTGCCGAAGACATAAGGCATCAAGGGTGCAGATATACAGGGATATTTCAACTCCTCGATAAGGTGGCAGATTTTGTAAAATTGCCATCCCCTTGTGGCTTGCTTGATCCGGGCTTACTTTTCCTGTGACAATCCGGACAGGAGCCAGCCTGGTGAGCCATCGTTTGCCCTGAATGTTTCATAATCTCACCTCAAAAATATTTTTATGCTTAAAATGAGTATAATAATAAAATTAATCACGATTATGAAAACACCAGGAGAAAACCCTGTAATAAACGAAGACGGGATAGCTCAATGGGGAAAACACGTAAGGCTCAAACTGAAAAGGACATCTTTTTCGAAGTAGCCTCATGAAAAAGGTCAAGGGGGTGAGGCGCAGGAGCCGTGGTCGGACCGAGGCAGGGGATGGCTTTGATGGAGACGTTGGGAATAGGCCATAGAGATTCTTGGGCGAAGCAGAGCGCCCGAAACCTCCATTTAGCGAGCGCAAGCGAGCGGCTTTGGAGGGTTTCAGCGAAGCCGAGCCCTTAGAATCTCTTGGGCCTGCTTTCCTGTCTCCGAAAGGGCTCCCCTGCCGCATACCCTTGGTCTGTCTAAAAACTATGGTTATTATTCCTTTTCTTTCGGGCCTTTTGTTTACAGGTCGCTCGGTTATGCCGGCCATATGGATGTTTCGGCAGCTTTACCTTGACTCTTTCTTGCATCCCGTGCATCTTCTATTGAAGACCAAGGAGGTATGACTGATCTTTTTGGACAGGGTCTTTGGGCTCGGCATTAGGTACTCTTTTGCCGGAGGAACCGCAAAAAATATCCTTTGAACATAAAAATGCCTGGCAAAATAAACACACTTTACATCCTCGATGATCCTTCAAAGGACAAGCCTGTCCACCAGTATGTCCTGAAGGCACTTTCACGGGAGGAATTCAACCCCACCATCTGTTATTTTTACGGAAACGAAAAGGACTCCTTCATGGCACAAGATGGCATACCGGCCATATCCCTGGGGCTTACCCGGGACCAATTCAGGAAGTTCAGCCTGGCAACGGTGAAGAAACTGAAAAGGGTCATGGATGAAAAAAAAATCTCGATTGTGCACTGCCAGCGTCACAGGCCCCTTGTCCACGCCGGGTTTGCAATTAGGGGCACTGGAGCTCATGCCCTTTTCTATACGGTCAGGGCTACAAACGTCCTGAGGAACTGGAACAGGAGGCTTGTCTTCCGCTTTATCGGCAGAAGGATCAGCAAGGTGATATGCGTAAGCCAGGGGGTAAGGGATTATGTGGCCTCAAAGGCAGGCTGGTTTCCCAGCAGGAAATTATGCGTGATACATAACGGCGTTGACATGGAGCGCTTCCATGTAACCACATCCAAGAGAGAGGCCAGGAAATTTTTGGGCGTTCCGGAAGAGGGATTTTATTTTGGCATTGTGGCCAGGCTCAAGAAGGCGAAATGCCATGACATCCTCCTTTTGGCCTTTAAAAGGGTGATGGAAAGATTTCCTGACACCAGGCTTGCAGTCGTTGGAGACGGGCCCCTTGAAGAACGACTCAAACAGCTTGCAGGGGAACTTGGCACTGAAGAAAAGTGCCATTTTACCGGCAGGGTTGATTACCACCAGGTTCCAGAGGCAATGAAGGCCTTTGACTGCTTCGTGCATCCTTCCTTCCGGGAAGGGCTGGGAGTGGCCATACTAGAGGCAATGGCCTCCGGCCTTCCGGTGATCTCAACCGACATCTCCGGAATAAGGGATATATTTGAAACCAAGGCCCTGATCGGGGAGGTGGTAAGCCCCCGGGATGAAAGGGCCCTGGCAGCTGCCATGGAAAGGTTCCGCTCCATGGACAAAGAAGGGCTTGAAGAAATGGGAAGACGTGCAAGAGTCCATGTAAGAAACCGGTTCAGCAGGGAGGCCATGGAACAGGCCACCCTTGACGTATACAGGCAGTTCAGCGCGGGAACGGACGTTTAACCCTGACCATGATGGAAAGCCTTAATCCCTTCAAAGATCCCGGCAACAACCCGCGGCTGAACGTTCTTTTCACCATCTACCTGGCCCTCATTCCTTTTGCCATAGGCCCTACAACCCGCTACCTTTTTTCCCTGGCAACAATAGCCCTTTCGTGGCATATCCTGCTTAAAGAAAGGCAGGTTTCCCCGTCCCTTTCGCTGGCAGAATTTATCAGGTCGCCACTTGGAATATTTCTGGCAATTTTAAACCTTTTTGCCCTTTTTTCCGTCTTTTTCAGCCCGAACCCGGCCTACTCTCTCAAGGTCTTTTTCGAAGATTTCTTCCTGAATACGGTTCTTTTCGGTTCCGTGGCAATACTCGTGTCCAACTGCCCGAACTCAATCAGGTGGGAGCGCTCTGTTATCACGGCCAACGCCCTTTTTCTCTGTGCGTATCTGGGCCTGATGCTCCAATGGGTTGTTTTTCCTTCGAGTCCACTTTTTCCCTGGGCTGACCAGATTCAGGGCCCCCTAACCAGGTGGGAGGCAGTATTCGCCTTTGGAAACGGTTGCCGCGTTTTTCACGGCATCAAGCATACCAGCCTCTTTCTGACCCTTGTGATCGCATTCTGGACGGTGAAAACCGTCTTCGGCAGGCTCTCCCTGAAGGAGATCTGCATATTTCTCCTGGACCTCTTTACGCTCCTGACCACCACTCGGAGGGGGGCAATCCTTGCAGTGGTGTCCGGTTTTGCAGCTTCCCAGATCTTTTTCAGAAAAACCAGCAAGCCCCTGGTGAGTGCGCTTTTATTCATTGCTGCACTTGGAACGATGGTAGTTGTTTCCGGAAACATGAAACATTTTGTCAGGGAGGACTGGCAGCTCATTTTAAAGGGTGAGATAGAAAAGGCCCGCCAGCTCGGAGGCTCGATTCCCTTGAGGGTGAGCACCTACAGGACCTTTGCCAGGGAAGTGATCAAGGACCCGCTAAGACCCAGAGGGCTTGGGAAAAAGCTGATAAAGGAATACAGGCCAAAGCTGGTTAAAGAGGCCGGCCTCCTCCACGGACACAACACGCTTTTGAATTTCGCCTACTACATGGGGGTCCAGGGAGCCCTGGCCCTTTCTGCCATCATCTGTATCCAGGCATGGCTCTTCATACGGTGCTTGAAAAAAGGCAGGCGCGCACCTGAAAGGACTCTAATGGCGACGGCCCTGATATTCATGCTGATGTTCTGGGGCACCAACATGGTCACAGACGGATTCTTGCACGGCTCGGCCACCATGTACTGGCTTTTTACCGCTGTCCCAACGGGAGTGGCCATGGGTTGCAAGCCCGTGCAGGGAAATGCCGCACCCTAGGGCCTGAAAATGGTCACCACGCTGTAGGCCGCTATCCCCTGCCCCGTCCCGGCAAATCCAAGGCCCTCCGTGGTGGTCGCCTTGACATTCACCCTTTCTGCCGGCATTTCAAGGGCCGAGGCGATGTTTTCAGTCATTTTCGGGATATGGGAAGAAAGCCTGGGTTTCTGGGCAACAATGGTGCTGTCGATGTTGTTTGGCTTCCAGCCTGATGAGGAGAGCTTGATTCCCACGTTTTCCAGCAGAAGCAGGCTTGAAATGCCCTTGTAGGCAGGATCCGAATCCGGGAAATGGCGCCCGATGTCCCCCAGGCCGGCTGCACCGAGAAGGGCGTCGCAGATTGCATGGAGAAGCACGTCTGCATCTGAATGGCCCAGGAGCCCCAGCTTGTAAGGGATCTCAACTCCTCCAAGGACAAGCTTCCTTCCCCCTGTCAGCCTGTGCACGTCGTAGCCAAACCCTGTCCTGATATCCGGGCTGTTATGATTCACTGGTGTCGTGGCCCTCCAGGTACTGTGCAACGGCCCTTGCTATTTGAAGGTCAGTTGATGTTGTTATCTTGAAATTCAGGGAAGACCCGAAATATACCGCCACGCTTATTCCGGCGTTTTCCAGGAGGCTTGCCTCGTCGGTCGCCTTGAAACCGGTCTGGGAGGCCACCTCATATGCGGACAACAGGTCATCCTTCCTGCATACCTGGGGGGTGAGGGCCGAGACGAGGACAGATCTATCCAGCGTCCTGGTGATGATCTGGCTGTGCACCTCCTTTACGGTATCAACTATCTTTGCCGCAGCTATGGCAGCGCCTACGTCCCTTGCCATGAGGCAGACAGAGTCCACCTCCTGCGAGGTGACAAATGGTCGTGCCGCATCGTGAACAGCAACCCAGTTGAGGTTCCTGGACGATGCCTTGAGACCGTTTAATACGGATTCCTGCCTGCTGGCCCCTCCTGTAACCACGTGGAAGGTCTTACCTATGCAGTATTTTTCCGCATACTTGGTGGCCTTTTCCACGTAATCCACAGGGCTGACCAGGATGATCTCTCCTATTTCACTGGCAAATGAAAAGGCTTCAAGACTCCAGGCAATAACCGGCTTGCCCCCAAGATCGAGAAACTGCTTGGGCTCCTGCTCTCCAAGCCTGGTTCCTGTACCTCCAGCAGCTATGATCCCTGATACCAGCATGTTCAAAGATTCCTCCTGTAACGTCCTGCAGGCTTGGGCACTTCCAAGGCCACCCTTAAGAAAAGGCTTGGAAAAGGCCACCGGCTAGAGGGCTCAAAATACCTTGTGGGGATTCAATATATTTCCAGGATCAAAGACTTCCTTTATGTGCCTGTGAAGCTCCAGCACTTCCCCTGTCAATTCTAGCCTTATAAAGGGCTTCTTTGAAAGGCCTATCCCGTGTTCCCCGGAGATAGTCCCTCCAAGCTCAAGGGTTTTCTTCATGATAACCCCTATGAGCTCCTGGATCTTTGCCTCTGAATCCACTTCCTCCCTGTTAAATAACAGATTTACATGAAGATTTCCATCACCTGCATGCCCGAATGTGAGTATGGTGACTGGAAAACCACGGGCAGCCCGGCTCAAAAAATCCAGCATGGCTGAAAGCTTCGACCTTGGAACGCAGATATCCTCGCTGATCTTCACATCAAACCCGAGCCCCTTTATTGCAGGTGAAAGCCCGCGCCTGGCACGCCACAGACTTTCTGCATCCCGGGCACCAGAAGCCCTGAAAACGTCCTTGGCACCGCCGGAAATGAGACAACCTGTCACCTTCTCCATCTGGGGAGAAATGGATGTTTCCTGGCCATCCACCTCCACCAGGAGAAGGGCTTCTGCCCCTGATCCCACGTCAAAGGGCAACTGCTTTCTTACGCATCCAAGGCTCATCCGGTCCATGAACTCTGCACAGCGCGGGAGGATTCCGGACCTGAAAAGGCAGGTGACAGCATCCATGGCGGCACTGCTTGATTCAAACACGGCTGCCGCCGTGCCCACTGCCTCCGGCAGGGGCAAAAGCTTCAGGGTTATCTCAGTGACTATCCCGAGGGTACCTTCTGCGCCAACGAAGAGGTGCCTGAGGTCATAGCCCACGACCCCCTTTGCAGTAGATGCACCCATCCTTATTACCTTGCCACCTGCCAGGACCACCTCGAGGGCCCGCACATAGTCCCGGGTAACACCGTACTTGACAGCCCGAGCCCCTCCGGCGCAGGTATTTACGTTTCCTCCAATGGTGCAAAAAGAAAGGCTTGCGGGATCGGGTGGATAGAAAAGCCCCTTTTCCCGGACTGCCTCCTGGAGATGCCCGGTGATGACACCAGGCTCCACCACGGCCGACAACTCAACCGGATTTATGGATTTTATCCTGTTCATCCTGGCAAGGCTTACCACCAGGCTTTCAGATACAGGGATTGAGGCACCTGTGGTTCCGCTGCCGGCACCCCGGGGAACCACTGGGATGCCTTCCCGGCTGGCAAGTTCAAGGATTTTGCTGACCTGGACGGTCTCTTTTGGCAAGGCAACTGCCCAGGGCATGGATTCCAGGCCGCTTGCGTCAAAGGAATAACAGGCGGTATCTGCAGGATCGGTCAGGAAATATTCATCGCCGAGGATATCCTTTAAATACCGGGCAGGACGCCTGTATTTTTTGTTCATGAAGGGTTACTGGTTCCCTGGCATAAGGCAGCGGGATACTTCCGCCTGTTTTCTCAGCTTCGCCACTTCTGCTTTTCTATCTGGTTGGTCAGGTATTCGATCTGGCTCCTGAACTTCCTGGATATCTTTATCTGCTTGTCTATCTTTTTAACAGAGTGCAGCACTGTGGCATGATCCCTGTTGAATTCCTTTCCGATGACCTGAAGGGAACAGTCCGTGTACTTCCTGGAAAGATACATGGCGATCTGCCTGGGAAGGGCAATTTCCTTTTTCCTGGATCTTGAACGAATCTGCCTTGTCTCCAGGCTGAAATGACTGCATATGATATCCCTGATCCTCGCCACGGTAAGGGGTTCGGGCTCGCCTATGATTTCGTGGATTATTTCCCTGGCAAGTTCCAGGTTGACCGGCCTTTTCAGCAGGGAAGACTTGGTAATAAGTCCGATGACTGCGCTCTCGATCCTCCTGATGTCTCCCTTGAGATGTGTTGCCAGGTATTCCACCGTATCGGAACTTAACTCAACCCCCTGGCTCCTGGCCTTCCTGGTGAGAATGCGTTTTCTTGTCTTGAAATCCGGAGGGTTTATGGACGTAATGATTCCGCCAGCCAGCCTTGACCTCAAGACGTCACTCATATTGGGGATGGATCTTGGCAGCTGGTTGCCGGTAAAGATTATGATCTTCCCCCTGTCTATCAGGGGGTCCAGGGCAAGGGCCAGTTCCGTCTGTGTCCGCTCCCTTCCCGAAAGACAATGGACCTGTTCTATCATGAGCACGTCACAGCGGCTGCAAAATTTCTTCTTCAGCGCATCGAGGCTGTTTGTCTTGATGGCGGAAACCACCTGCTGGGTAAAATCGTTGGCTGTAAGGTAACAGAGCCTGGCGCCTGGCTGTTTTTCCAGTATCTTGTGGCCAACTGCCTGGGTCAGGTGGCTTTTGCCAAGGCCTGAATTCGCATGGAGAAAGATGGTCCTGCCTGAAACAGCACCTCCATTGGCAGCCTCCCAACAGGCAGCATGGGCATAACGATTGCATTCACCTATTACAAACTCCTCAAAGGTGAATCTCTCGCAAAACCGGGGCCTGGGAAGCTCCGTAGGGGCGAATTTTGGAAGGTGCAGCTGGTTCCGTGCCGCCTCCTTCACCTTTTCAACCGGCACGAGCCTTATCTTGAGGTGCTGTCCAAGATCAATGAGGTCTTCCTTGATATATGGAAGGTAATGCTCCTGGACCCAGGAAGCGAAAAACTGATTGGGACATCTCAAAACCAGGGTATCATCTTCCACCCCTTGATAGCTTAGGGGTGCAATCCAGATCTTGAAGCTGCCTTCAGAGATCCTGGAACGCAACCTTTTCTTAAGATCCTCCCAAATCTCCCTCATAATCCTTGAACCCCGCTGTTACCCTTGTCGAGCTTAAACGACTTAAAAAAGCTTACCGAAAGACCTGAAAAAAACTCCGCAAAAACCTAAAAATCAGGGGAAATTTAACATGGAAAAGAAAACTTCAAAATTAATGGCCGAAGCCCAAAAAAAAACAAATCAAATTGTCCTTGCTTGCTGGGTCAGAATTTTTACTGCCCTGACAAATAATTGTCAAAGAAGATTAAGGGCGATTATGGAATGACGGGAATTTATTTTTCAACAGGTTCCTATCTGCTGAATATTCTGTAATTTTTTTATGAAAAACCGATAAGTGGGCGTGAATCAAGGATTTTTTTCTCAAGGAATCTTTTATAGATTTCAATAAATTATCTATGCTGCCAGATTTTTCAACAATGACTTCCGGCCTGCAAAATCTCCCAAAATCTGCCAAAAACATCCTATTTTTAAGTTTTTGTTAGGGGAAATAAAATTCGCTGCTAAAAGGCTTGCAGGCACAGTAACCAGTGGAAACAACGTTCGACTGCCTGGATTCTAAAACTAAAGTGGGAGATTTGAAAAACGGTTGGGATAGAAGAAAAATTGGTCGGGGCGGAGGGATTTGAACCCCCGGCCCTCTGCTCCCAAAGCAGATGCGCTACCAGGCTGCGCTACGCCCCGAGCCATGGGACACTCTATTTAACACAGTCATTTGTTCCATTCAAGGCGAATATCCGCATGCATTTCCGATTTTACGCGAAAGAAAGCTATATGCGGAAGGCATCGGCCATATCAGCAATAACCTCTCTATATGAAAGGCCGGCTTCCTTGAAGCCCTCTGTACCAAAATGGATATTTGCCTCAAAGACCAAGGGGCCTCTTTCAGTCATGCAGATGTCAAATCCGGCATGGTCAATCCCTGATCTTGCCGACAGATCCCTTACTAGCTCCAAGGCCTCTTCCGGGACATCTTCCAGGCTTATCCTGCTCCCCCTGGCCACATTTGTCCTGAAATCGTCCGGTGCCCCGATCTTCCAGTATGAAAGGACTATGTCCCTTCCTATCAGCACTACCCGGATATCCCGGTCTATCGGCACATATTCCTGGATATAGGCCGTATTCACCCTCTTCAGATAGCCTTTAAGGGCAGATGGGGAATCTATGAAAAACACCCCTCTTCCCCTGGAAGAAGCCCGTGGGATCTTTCCAATGAAGGGGAAGCGGAACTCCGCCAGGATCTTTTCGGCCCTTTTGCTTCCCCAAAAAAACCTCGTCCTGGGGTGCGGTATCTGGAGCATTTCGAAAAGACAGGTCTGCCTTATCTTGTCTCCAAGGAGGTTGTATGAACTTAGACTCGGAAATATCTCCTTTCCCATGGCATGAAAGACGTGGGCGTAAAAAATTGTGGGGAAATAGATCTTTCCGGCCTGGACGATAAGGGCTTGTTCCTCCCGGGTGTATTCATCCCAGTTACACCTTAGTCCAAGGTGTAAAATGGTGCCGGAAAGGCTCAGCTGCCTCCCGAGACTTATCCTGACGGCTTCTTTCACCATTTCTGGCCTTCAGGGATCATGCGTTTCTGAGCACTTCTGATGGATTTATCCTGGATGCCTGGCGGGCCGGGTATATGGTTGCAAGGAAACAGATGAGAACGGCTGAAACGGTAATCAGGACTACATCAGAGGTATAAAGCAATATGGGGATGCTGTCCGTATAGTAGACCTCCTTGGGAATCTTTATGAACTTGTAGTGTTTCAGTGCCCAACAAAGCCCCAGGCCGCCGCCCACCCCCAGAAACGTGCCGAGAAGCCCTATCATGAGGCCATTTAGCATGAAGATCCTCAGGATCTGCCCATCTGTGGCGCCAATGGCCTTCAGTATTGCGATATCCCCCCTTTTTTCCATTACCATCATGGTCAGGGTGCTTATAATGTTAAAGGCTGCCACCAGCACTATGAGGGTAAGGACCACAAACATGGCAAATTTTTCAAGCTTCAGTGCTGAAAAAAGATTCCTGCTCATCTGCTGCCAATCCATCACCCAGAAAGGGAATCCGAGCCTTTGCTGAATGGCCTTTCCAATAGTTTCAGCTGCATAGATATCAGAGACCTTTATTTCAAAACCATGCACCTTTTTCCCAAGGCCCAGAAGCTTCTGGGCAGCTGAAATGGGCATGAACGCAAGGGACATGTCATATTCATACATGCCCAGGGTCTGAACCCCGGTGACCCTTACGGTCCTGATCTTTGGCATCATCCCGACCGGGGTGATGGTGCCGCTGGGCAAAACTATCTTGATGAAATCCCCGGCCTGGACGCCCAGGGAGAGCGCGAGCTCCTTGCCTATGATTATGGGAGAAGGAAACTTTCCGTCCCACCCTGAAAAGGCCTCCATGCCCTTGCCGTCGATGATGGTGCCGGATGTGATGACCTCCCTTACGGACTCCGGGTCCACACCCCTTATTGCAACCCCGCTTACTGCCCTTCCGGAACTAAGAAGCGCCTGGATATACACAATGGGCGTGACAGCGGTGACATGGGGTCTTCCGGAGCCTCCGTGCAGTCTGTCCAGTATGCCGCCGATGCCGCTTTCGGCCTCCACGGAGACCTTTTTTATCAGTGCCTCCAGCCTTTGGACATTGTCGAAGGCCCCCTCGTAGCTCCTGACCAGGAGATGGGCATTTACTCCAAGGATCTTGGTACGGAGGTGGTTCTCAAAACCTGCCATGACCGCGATTACCACGATGAGGGCCATGACTCCAACTGCAACCCCCCCTGTGGAAATTACGGATATCAGGGATATGAACTTGTGGCTTTTCCTGGCCCTGAGGTATCTAAGGGCCATGAAAAATTCATATTTCACTTTTGGCCTTTCCGGTCCCTGCTGCCATCTTCTTTACCGTCCTTTGAAGAGATCCTGGTGGAGGAAGAAACGGGCCTAAGCTGCGGGAAAAGGATCACGTCCCTGATGGACGGGGAGTCGGTAAGGAGCATCACCAGCCTGTCCACCCCTATTCCCTCGCCTGCAGCCGGAGGCATACCTATCTCGAGGGCCCTTACATAATCGTAGTCCACCTCCGGGGGAATCTCTTCATCATCCCCGCGGTTGGCCACCTGTTCCTCAAACCGCCTTTTCTGGTCCCTCGGGTCGTTCAGCTCGGAAAAGGCGTTGGCGATCTCCCTGCCCGTGATGAAAAGCTCGAAGCGGTCGGTGACCTCGGGATTTTTGGCATTTCTCCTGGCCAGAGGTGAAATATCCGTGGGATACTCGGTGATGAAGGTGGGCTGAACGAGGTTTGGCTCCACCAGGAGATCAAAAAGCTTTGCAAGGTATTTCCCCGTAACCTCGTTTTCATCCATCTCCACACCCAGGTCGGAAAGGCGCTTCTGAAGGGCCTTCCTGTCGCCGAGTTCCCCTTCCGGGACGTTTCCCACCTCAACCAGGGACTGCTTCAGGGTCATCTTTTTCCAGGGCGGGGTAAGATCCACCTCCATACCCTGGTATGAAAACCTGGTATCCCCCTTCACATCCATTGCTATCTGGGCAAAGAGCTCCTCGGTCCTTACCATGAGGTCTTCGTAAGTGGCATAGGCCTCGTAAAACTCCAGCATTGTAAACTCGGGGTTGTGCTGGATAGAGATGCCCTCGTTTCTGAAATTGCGGTTAAGCTCAAAGACCCTTTCGCATCCGCCCACCAGCAACCTCTTCAGATAGAGTTCAGGGGCAATTCTCAGAAAAAGATCTATCCCAAGGGCATTGTGATGGGTCACAAAGGGCCTGGCGGTTGCGCCCCCGACTATGGACTGCATCATGGGGGTTTCCACCTCCAGAAAACCGTTTGACGTGAAGTATGAACGGAGCATCTGGACTATCCTGGCCCTGGTACGGAATGTCTCTAGCACCTCGTCGTTCATGACAAGGTCCTCGTACCTCCTGCGGTACCTCAGCTCCTTGTCCTTTATTCCGTGATACTTTTCAGGAAGGGGCCGCATGGACTTTGTTACAAGGCGGATACGATCGGCCTCGATGGTGAGCTCGTCCGTGCGCGTCCTGAAAAGCCTGCCCTCCACCTCCACTATGTCGCCGATGTCAAACTTCTTGAACACCTTGTAGGCATCCTTCCCGACACGGTCTCTGGACACGTGGATCTGGATGGAGCCAGAGTTGTCCTTTACGCTGGCAAAGGCCGCCTTTCCAAAACGTCTCAGCGCCATGATCCTGCCTGCAATACGGAAGGTGTCTTCAACGCTTTCCAGGGCCTCTGCGCCGTATTCACCGTAAACCTTCTTTATGGCCCCGGCCCTTTCGGGCTTTTTTATGTCATTCGGAAAAAGCTCTATGCCCTGTTTTTCAAGCTCCAGGGCCTTTTGTTTTCTCTGCTTTATAATCTGGCTTTCTTCACTCAAGATCTGTAATCCTCCCGTGGATTGCGAAACAAAATGCATACTGACAGATGCCAATTCTTAGTTTACTCTCAAGTTGGCGTCAAGTTTGCTATTTATGAACTGTCACGATCAGATAAAGGCTGTCTTCCAAAAATCAGGGATTTTGTTTGAGGGCAAGGCCGCCATTGGATAAAAGGACGATTTCTGGATAGCCACTAGAGAGAATTCATCGAAAAAGATACTGGTCAACATGGATAAACGACTCGCCCTGGTCATAACATGGATGGCGGTAATCTTTGCCGCATCTTCCATACCCGGCCAGGAGCTGGAAGGCATTTCAACACCGGATTACCTGCTGCACGGCGCAGAATATGCCGTCCTGGGCGGCCTTTGGGCATGGTGGTGCCTGCATCGCCAAGGCGGCAAGTCCCGTCCGGAACGCTCCTGTTTTTCCAGATGCACGGTTTTTTCTACTGTGGCAGGCTCTTTGTACGGTATCACGGATGAACTTCACCAGGGCTTTGTCCCGGGACGATACCAGGACCCCAGGGACTGGGCCGCAGACACCGTGGGGGCGTTTCTCGGGGCTGTAATAATATTGTTCATACTTGGGTACCTTGGAAGGAAACATGCGAAAAGACGTCTCAAAGGTCCTTGAAGATCTCCTTCTTTGGCTGAGATCCCAAAGGGATGCCGGCATCGACTCCATACCCGGGGAAACATTAAGGCTGGTGGAAAGACTGGAGATGCAAAAACACAAGGAAAAATCCCGGACCGGGCCTGAACCAACGGATCTTGCAACTGTCAAAAACCTTCCCGAGCTCAGGGGCATCGTTGAAAAATGCCGGCTCTGCCACCTTTCCAAGACAAGAACCAGGGTGGTGTTCGGGGAAGGCCCTTCCCGGCCCGTGATGATGATCATAGGAGAGGCCCCCGGCAGGGAAGAAGACCTGAAGGGCAGGCCCTTTGTGGGAAGATCCGGCGAACTACTGACAAAGATGCTAAGGGCCATCAACATAGACAGAAAAGAGGTCTTTATCACGAGTGTCATCAAATGCAGGCCTCCCGGCAACCGTACCCCTACCCGGGAGGAAATAAAGGCCTGCATGCCCTACCTTGAAAGACAGATGGAGCTCCTCGGCCCCAAGATCATACTGTGCCTTGGAGGGACTGCTGCCCGGTCGCTTCTCGGTACAAGCCAGTCCCTTGCAGGACTGAGGGGAAAATTTCACCGGTACAAGGGTATTGAGGTGGTGGTGACTTATCACCCTGCATATCTCCTTCGTTTCGGGGGCATGCAACAGAAGGAATACAAGAAAAAGGCATGGAACGATCTCCAGATGCTCCAGAGGGAATATGAAAAGCTGGCAAAAAGTTGACAAGGCCCTGGGGGCAGCCCTCTTTTTGTGTCTTCTGCACATCCTGATCCTCAGCCCTGCCCTTTGCGAGAGCCAGGAAAGGTCTGAAAAACTTGAAGGCCCTGTATATACCCTGGAACTTGACACAAGCATAAATCCGGGTTCTGCAGAACTTGTGGAACGGGCACTGAAAACAGCCGAAAAGGCCCATGCATCCTGCCTTGTCATACTCCTTGACACCCCGGGAGGCCTTGTGGACACCCTGAGAAAGATGGTGCAAGGGATCATGAGTTCCAGGGTCCCCGTGGTGGTTTTCGTCTACCCGTCCGGTGCCCGTGCAGCTTCTGCAGGGGCCATCCTCACCCTTTCCGCCCACGTTGCAGCAATGGCACCTGGCACAAACATCGGTGCTGCACATCCTGTGTCCCTGGGGCGGAAGATGGAGGCAAACAGCACCATGGCTGCAAAAATCGAAAACGATCTTGCCGCCATGGCCGTAAGCATTGCAGAAAAGAGGAAAAGAAATGTCCGGTGGGCTGAAGAGGCGGTGAGAAAGAGCAGTTCCGTTTCCGCCTCTGAGGCACTCAGGCTTCACGTCATAGATCTCGTGGCAGGGGATGTGACAGAGCTTCTAAAAAAGATCAGCGGCAGGAAGGTCGAAATTACAGGGGGAAGAAAGGTAGAAATCCATCCTTATACCTCGAGGCTGGTTCCGGTGGAAAGAAATCTCCGCGAAAAGATCCTGGGCATCATTGCCGATCCAAACATCGCCTACGTTCTTCTGATGGTGGGAATGGTGGGGCTCTATTTTGAACTTGCCCATCCAGGCGCCATATTTCCCGGCGCTGCAGGAAGCCTCAGCCTAATACTGGCCTTTTATGCCCTGCAGACCCTTTCTGCAAGTACAACCGGGGTGCTACTGGTGATACTTGCATTCATTCTCTTTGTCCTCGAACTCTTTATAACCAGTCACGGGGTCCTGGCCCTTTCCGGAATCATAGCCATGGTACTCGGCTCCATGATGCTCTTTGATCCCGGCACCTCGGGCCTTTCCATAGACACATCGGTCCTGTGGCCTACACTGATATCTGTTTGCCTGTTCCTGGTTGCCATCTGTTTCCTTGCTGCAAGGGCAGCCCTGTCAAGACCAAAAACCGGGGCAGAAGGCCTCCTGGGACAGAAGGGAACGGTAAAAAAGGTCCTTGAAGGCCAGGAGTATCTCGTTTTCATCCATGGAGAGCTGTGGCACGCCAGATCTTCCCACAAGCTCGAAAATGGCCAGCAGGTGGTGGTAGAATCGGTAGAAGGATTAAAACTTAACATAAAACCCGTGGAGGACTAGATCATGCCCATATCATTTGCATTCGTGGTTTTTCTGGTGGTTGCCTTCCTGGCTGCTTCCATCCGTGTACTGAATGAATACGAACGGGGGGTCATCTTTCGCCTGGGCCGGATAATCAAGGCCAAGGGGCCGGGCCTTATTATTCTTATTCCAGTTATCGATAAGATGAAAAAGGTGGATCTTCGTACCGTCACCCTTGACGTACCACCACAGGACATAATCACTAGGGACAACGTCTCTGTAAAGGTGAGCGCCGTGGTTTATTTCAGGGTGCTGGACCCGGTAGCAGCAGTGGTGGAGGTGGTGGATTTCTACTTTGCCACGTCCCAGCTTGCCCAGACAACGCTAAGGAGCGTATGCGGGCAGGCAGAGCTTGATACCCTGCTTTCCGAAAGGGACCAGATAAATGCCAAGATCCAGAACATACTGGACCTTGATACCGAACCCTGGGGCGTGAAGGTAAGCAAGGTGGAGGTGAAGGAGATCGACCTTCCGGATGAAATGAAAAGGGCAATGGCAAAACAGGCGGAGGCGGAAAGGGAAAGGAGATCAAAGATCATAAACGCGGAAGGTGAATACCAGGCGGCCCAGAAACTTGCCGATGCAGCAGAAATCATAGGAAGGGTCCCTGCAGCCCTCCAGTTGAGATATCTCCAGACCCTTCGGGAGATCTCTGCCGAGAATAGTTCGACAACGCTCTTTCCCATTCCCATTGACCTTTTCAGGCCATTTATTGACGGACTAAAGGAAGAAAAGACTTAAAAGGACGGCCAAAAGATGATCTGCGCCACTACAGTAACGGAAAAGCAAGCCGGAAGACCGCTTCTTCCCATTGACTGGAACAGCGATGAACTGCCCACCATGCCATCCATTGCCCACAGGCTCATAGAGATGCTCTGCCGGCAGGAGATGGAAACAGAAGAGATATACGAACTCATAGGCCAGGACCCGGCCCTGACCCTGAAGGTACTCCAGATATGCAACAGCGCCCTGTATGGATTCAGCTCCGAGATAACCTCAGTAAAACATGCAGTGGTACTCATGGGCCATAAGGAGGTGATCCAGCTGGCGGTAAGTGCACTACTTGCCAAGAGATTCATGACCGTGCCCTCGGAGCTTAAAACGCATGCTGAAAGACTGTGGCACCACCTCATTACCACCGCCACCCTGGCCAAGGAATTCGAGGTGGACTCTGAAGAACCGGACCTCTACACCCTTGGCATGCTTCACGACGTGGGCTGGCTTGTCCTGATGTCACAGGCCCCAACGGTCTTTCTCTCCATGGCTGAGGACAGCGGCAAGAGCATGGAAGAACTGGAGGAGGCCTGGGGTGTGGATCATGAACTCTGGGGTGGAAAGCTTTTGGAAAAATGGAGCTTGCCGGAGCCTTTTCAGGTGGTTGCCTTCAGGCATCACCACCCGGAAGCAGATACGGCTCCACCCAAGTATCTCCTTGTGACATCACTTTCAAACCACTTGGCAAACACCATGGGAAACAGCTTCCTGCAGGTTGACCCTGCAGGGATTCCACAAGACGTGCTCTCGGCCCTTGGACTTGATGAAAAGGCCTACCTGGAAATGCTTGAATGGGTGGAGCAGGAAAGAGAGAAGATTGCCGCAAGGAGCCGCACCTTCAGCATTTGAATCCAGGGCAAGAAATTTATTTCAAGTGCCACTACAAACCATTGTTCTCCGTCCCCAGCATCTTCACGCCCTTGTAAAGGTAGTGAAGGCCTGAGGCTATGGTCAAAATGGCAGTTATCACGTACAGGCTGGCCACAAGCGGATGACAGGTTATTTTCATCACCATGCCGCCCAGCACAAAGAAAACGGTAAGGAGCTGGAAGAGGGTCGTAAGCTTGCTGATTATGGAAGGACAGATCTCCACTCCCGAATGGAAAAGGAGTAGCACCATGACCCCGAACACGATGATTATGTCCCTGCTGATCACGGTGACCGCAAGCCAGTCCGGGATTATGCCTGTTACTGCCATGGTTATGTAGGATGATGCCAGCAGGGCCTTGTCGGCTATGGGGTCGAGTATGGCCCCTATCCTGGTCTTCTGCCTCATGATCCTTGCTATGAATCCATCCAGCCCGTCTGTAACACCGGCCACAACAAATACCAGGAATGCCAGCTCGTATTTCTTGTCTATCAGAAATATCACCAGAAGAGGGGTGAGAAGTATCCTGGCAAGGGTCAGGAGATTGGGGATATTCAATTTATTGCCTTCCAGATATCAGTGCATGACAGGAGATGATCTGGTGAAAACCACCTGATGCGCGGGTCCTTTTTGAACCACGTAAGCTGCCTTTTTGCATATCTTCTAGTATCTCTCTTCATTTCAAGGACTGCCTGCTCCAGGGTACAGCTTCCGAGAAGGTAGCGGATAATATGACGATAACCAAGGGATTGCAAGGGTTTAAGCCTTGGATCCATGCCTTTTTTCAATATGGCCTCCACCTCCTGGACAAAACCGGCTTCCATCATCTGGTCCACTCTCCTTTCTATCCGCTGGTAGAGCTGTTTCCTTGGCAGTAAAAGGCCTATCCTGAGACATGGCCTCCGGGCAAGAAGAGGGCTTTCAGCCCCTTTCCTGCCTTGGCACCACTGGGAAAACGGCCTGCCGGAAGAAAGAAATACCTCTACTGCCCTGATTATCCTGTAGAGGTCATTGGGATGGATTCTTCGTGCGGCAACAGGGTCTGTTTCCTTCAAAAATTCATGAAGCACCCGGCTTCCCGACCCGGCGGCAAGATTTCTCAGATGCCGCCTGAGTCCCGGCATCCTTCCAGGCATGGAGGAGAGCCCGCCGAGCACTGCGTCAATGTAGAAGCCCGTCCCTCCCGCAAGGATCACGTTTTGCCCCTTGCCCATGATCCTTTCAGCCGCCCTTGAGGCCATCCTTGCAAAGGAGGCGGCATCCAGGGGCTCAAAGGGCTCTCTTATGTCCACAAGGTGGTGGACGGCCTCCTTCTGCTCATCAACAGAGGGCTTGGCCGAGCCTATATCAAGCCCCCTGTAGGCCTGGACGGAATCCATGTTTATGATTTCAGCCTGCAAGCGCCTGGCAAGCCTTATGGAAACAGAGGTCTTGCCTGATGCAGTGGGGCCAACCACGGCAACAACAGGAAACGGTACTGGAAGATAAGAGGGTGTCCTCACTGCCGGAAAAACACCCTTTCAAGCCCTTTAAGGCTGATCTGCCTTGCCACAGGCCGTCCGTGGGGACAGTTTTCTATCCCTTCAGCCAGGCAGTCTCCTATCAGGGAGACCATCTGTTCCATCTGGAGGGGGCAGTTGGCCTTTATGGCCATTGAACAGGCGATACGGGAGATGGAATCACGGACGGCCTCCGACCTGGTGCGCCTTGGATTTGACAAAAGCCCGTTTATGATCTCCTCTGCAAACCTTGCCGGCTCTCCCGCACCTGCCAGAAGATACGGCACCGATCTCAGGGCAAGCTGTCTTTCCCCGAAAACCGACACATCGATACCAAGCTCCCGGAGGGTGGAAGATGCCTCCTGGAATGCCTCCATGGCAGCGCTGTCCACCTGGAGGACATGCGGGAACATGAGGGGTTCCTTCCTTATTGCCCCGCCTTCCTCAAACTCCCGCAGGATCCTCGTAAAAAGAAGGGCTTCGTGGGCAGCATGCTGATCGAAGAGCAAGAGTTTTTCTCCCATCTCCACGAGGATGTAGGTCCCTTTGAACTGTCCGATAACCCTGAAATCCCCTGCCCCTTCAGACAAGGTTGCAGGCCTCATGGCAGAGGAAAGAAGCCTTTCGTGTTCACCCCGAGAGGTATTGAAATCCAAGGATGACTCATCACCGCCTGGAGGAGCTGGAGAGGTGCTAAAAGAAAAAGGTGTGGCAGTTTTTTCTTCATTCCGGCCTTCCCACGGAAGGGGCATGGTGCCACCGCTTTCTTCCTTTTCCCGGACTACTCCACCCTGGGAAGCAGTTACTCCATCACCATATGCACTCCTTTTTCCATGTTCGGCCGTCAGCGCCCTTAAGACTGCATGGTAGACCAGCCTGTATACCTGGTCCGGCCTCTGAAACCTGACCTCGCTCTTAGAGGGATGGACGTTTACATCCACCAGTTCCGGCTCCATGTCCAGAAAGATGGCACCTGCAGGGTAGTTTCCCTTTACCAGCTTCCCCCTCAGGGCCTCGCTTACCGCCTTCCAGAGTACAGGGCTCGTGATCTTCCGCCTGTTAAGGAAGAAGAACATGTGCCTGGAGGAAAGACGGATCTCGTCGGGGGATGCAATAAAACCGCTCAGCCTTATCCCCTCTGCCTCGGCCAGGACTTCCTTCATGGCGGACAGGATCTCTGTGCCAAAAAGCGGTTCCAGGCCCTTGACACCTTCCGCCCCTGGAACACTCCTGAATATCTGCCTCTTTTCATTCCTCACGGTGAAAAGTACCCGGGGCCAGCATACGGCAAAGGCCCTTATGGCCTTCAGGCAGTGTGAAAGCTCGGTCTGCCTGCTCTTCAAAAACTTGTACCTTGCGGGTATCTCGGCAAAAAGATCCCTGACCCGAACCCTGGTGCCAGGCGGGCAACCTGCAGGCACCACCCTGAGTTCTCTTCCAAAGGAGGTGGTGAGCTTCCAGCCTTCATCCTGGTCTTTGGTCCTGGAGGTGATACTCAGGCGGCTCACTGCTGAAATACTGGCAAGGGCCTCGCCTCTAAACCCCAGGGTCCTGATGGAACAAAGATCCTGCTGGTCAAAGATCTTGCTGGTTGCATGGGGCATGACCGCAAGCTCCAGGTCCTCCCGGCCAAGACCCTCTCCATTATCTGCCACCTCTATCAGCCCTCTTCCCCCCTGGTGAAGACGGATGTCCACGGTTGTGGCACCTGCATCCAGGGCATTTTCCACCAGTTCCTTTACCACCGAGGCCGGCCGTTCAACCACCTCTCCCGCAGCGATCTGGTTGGCCACATGTACCGGAAGCCTCCTAATCTTGCCCATGGCCCTTATCCCCCTGGAAATACTTGTGGATATTCCTGCAGACCGCCCTGTTCAACCCGGAAACAGCCAGTAATTCCTGGAAGCCTGCCTGGGCAATGGCCTCGATGCTGCCAAAATGTTTAAGGAGAAGCATTTGCCTGGCCTTTCCGACACCGGGAATCTCCAGGAGCCTTGAGTCAAACATCTTGCTTTTGCGCCTCTGCCGGTGAGTCTTGACGCCGAACCTGTGGGCTTCATCCCGCACCCTCTGACAGAACCTCAAGACGCTGTCGTGTTGGGGGAGAATCAGGGCAGACTCCCGATTTTTAAGAAAAATCTTTTCACCTCCGCCGTCCCTGTCCTTTGCAAGGGAGATGACGTCCACTGAATCAAGCAGTTTATATTCACCCAGGACCTCGAGGGCAGAACTCAGCTGGCCCCTTCCGCCGTCAATAATGAAAAAGTCCGGAAGATCGTCCCTTTCAAGGCCCCTTTTTATGCGCCTTTTCAAGACCTCGCGGATCATGCCGTAGTCATCAGGCCCTCTTGCATGGAGAAAATAATGACGATAACCGGATTTTTCCGGCTGTCCACTGGAAAATCTCACAAGACTGCCCACGGGAAGGCTACCTGACATGTTGGAGATGTCCACTCCTTCCACATTATGGGGGGGCCTTTTTAATGAAAGCTTCCCTTTCAGGACAGAGGCCTGTTCATTCCACCTGGCCTTTCCGGCCATCTTTTCCCTGAGCCCCTGCTCTGCATTCAACCGGGCCATGTAGAGCAGGTCCTTCTTTTTACCCCGGCTCGGATTTTTCAAGGAAACCTTCTTGCCCCTATAGTACCTTAGAAGTTCTTCCAGCTCTGCCTTTTGAGATATGTCCACGGGAAGGATTATTTCCGGCGGCGGGACAACTTCCGAATAATAGATCTTCAGAAAATCTGCATAGATATCACCTTCATGGCCCCCCAGGCTTGCATCAAGGCCCATTAAATGCCTGGAGCGTATTGCACCCTCCCTTATCTTCAGGACCGCCGCCTGGGCAGTTTCCTGTCCGGCCAGGATGCAGACCACATCCAGGTCAAGGTGGGAATTTAGAACAACCGCCTGGCCCTCCATGACCTTTTCCAGGGCCTCCAGCTGATCCCTGAAGAGGGCGGCCTTCTCAAATTCCAGCCGGGATGCAGCAGCCTTCATGGATTCTTCCAGCTGCCTTGCCACAAAAAGGACGCGGCCTTCCAGAAATGCCCTCACCCTTTTCACGTCTTCCAGGTAGTCTTCCCTGGATACGGCCCCGGTACAAGGGCCTGAACATCTCTTTACCTGGTACTTGAGACATGGCCTGCTTCTTCCCCTCATGGCGGCATCGCTGCAGCTTCGAAGCCTGAAGACGCTGAAGATTATCCTGAGGGTCTGTCTCAGGGCCTGCGAGGAAGTATACGGACCGAAGTAAAGGGCCCCGTCCCTCCTTCTCTTCCTGACAATGCTGAGCCGCGGGTAGGTGCTTTTGACTCCGAGACGGAGAAATGGATAGGCCTTGTCGTCCCTTAACCTAATATTGTACTTCGGCCTGAACCTGGTAATTAGTTCTGCCTCGAGAATCAGGGCCTCCTTTTCGGTCCGGGTCAGTATAACCTCGAGGAAACAGGCCCTTTGCATCATGAGCCTGGTCCTGGCCGGAAGGCCTGAACCGGACCTGAAATAGGAAAGGAGCCTGCTTCTCAGCCTCTTGGCCTTTCCTATGTAAAGGGGGGCTCCGGCTTCTGACAAAAACAGGTACACGCCGGGACTGGCAGGTATGGCCTTCCAGTCCGGGGCGTTTTCCAGGGGGAATCGAAGACTTTCCTGTAAACTATCCTTCATTCAATATTAAAACGATACCCCACACCGGAATGGGTCACAATAAACCTGGGATTTGCAGGATCAGGCTCTATCTTTTTTCTGAGCCTCCTGATATGAACGTCAAGGGCACGGCTCCAGGGATAGACCTCCTTCTTGTCCCACAGCCTTGAGCTCAGAAATTCCCTGGAAAGCACCTTGCCGCGGTTTTCAATAAAGAGCTTCAACAGCTCGAATTCCTTTCTTGTAAGCCTTTCCCGCCTTTTTCCAATGAAGATGGTCCTCTGTTCACAATAAAGCTTGAGGTTCCCAAGCTCAAGGACTTCCTCTTCCAGGACCTTCGTTTCCCTCCGCCTCCTGAGACAGGCCTTGATCCGGGCTTCGAGCTCCAGGTATTCAAAGGGTTTGGTAACATAGTCATCGGCCCCCACCTCGAGCCCCCTGATTTTGTCCGGGAGGGTATCTCTGGCGCTGACAATGATGATGGGCACACTCGAGATCTTCCTGAGATGCTGGCATATGATGATACCGTCCACGTCGGGAAGTTTTAGATCCAGGACCACAAGGTCCGGCCTGAACCCTTCGAACGTCTTCAAGACCTCCCTGCCACTTGCCGCTCCTTCCGTGATATATCCGTCCAGGGTGAGCTGATCCATAAGAACGGTCCGGATATCGTTGTCATCTTCTACTACAAGTATCCTTGAAGGCCTCATGATGAATGCTCCTTGGAATCACCCCTGACCGGTACTGTGAAATAGAAGCAACAGCCCGGTTTATCACTGTCTGTCCTGACTCCTATGCTGCCGCTGTGGGCCTCGACAATGCCCTTGGCGATTGCAAGGCCAAGCCCCATGCCGGTGCCCTGTACATTGTCATCACGGTGAAAAAATTTCTCGAAGACCAGCTCCATCTCCTGGGGATCTATTCCGGGCCCCCTGTCCTCTATGGTGATCTCCCAGAATTCCTTCCTCCTTCCGAGCCTTATCTCCACTGATTCCCCTGCAGGGGAAAACTTGATGGCGTTGGAAAGGAGGTTGATCATTACCTGTTCCATCCTCTTGACGTCTACGTATGCATGGCACGGCTGGTCCGGAACCCTGTAGTCGAGGTTTATGTTCTTCCTCCAGGCAAGGGGCATGGCCATCAAAATGGCATCCTCGAGGACCTCCGCCAGGTCGGCCTTCTGGAGATTCAGCTGCATCTCGCCGCTTTCAAGCCTGGCACAATCCAGGATATCCTGGACCATGGAAGAGAGTTTTTCCGTATTCCTCTGGAGTATGTCCAGGTAGATGGAGCCCTGGCTGCACTGGCGCTCAAGGATCCCTATGGCACCCTTTATGGCAGTGATTGGGGTCTTGAGATCGTGGGTGATATTGGTGAAAAAATCCGCCTTGTATTTCTCGGTCTTCTTCAGCTCCTCAAAGGCGGACTTCATTCTCACCAGGGCATCTTCCGCCTCCTTTTCCAGCTGGTTCTGCCTCCTGGCCAGGGACTGCACCATTGTGTTGAAGTTTTCACTGACCCTCTTCCACTCACTGCTTGCCGTGAGATTTACCGAAACGTCCAGCTGGCCCTTCCTGACCTTTTCCGCAGCCGTGTTGAGTTCCCTTACGGGAGAAAGCACGTAACTTCGAAGCATGAACCAGAGTAGAAAGGCCGTAATCAGCAGGGCAAAGGCCATGTACATGGCAAAGAAACGGGCGTCCTTCTGGAGGTTTTGAAAAAACCTGGTGGCATTGACACCTATGGAAATGCACCCAACAAGCTTTGTCGATGGCGTACTGCTATGACAGCCCTGGCACTCGTTTTCAAAGATAAGCGGGCCGGCGTAACGAAACCTGTAGGTTTTTCCCTGGGAAAATATCTTCCAGACCTCTGTCTCCCCCTGCGTCTTCATCCGCTTGATAGCATTTTGTTCAAAGGCATCAGGCTTGTGGGCAGGGCTCGAGCTTCCGGGTACGGCTATCTTTATGGAGAAAGGGGCGTTTCGCCCGGCAAAAGAGGCAAGATCCGCGGTAAACTCAGAAGGTGTCTTCCTGATAAATTCATCGTCCTTTCTTATGTAGACGCCCTTCCAGCCAGAGATGAGCTCCCTTGTGAGAACCGCGTAATGGTAAATACCCCTGGCCTGCTGTCTTAGCTGGTTTATCCCTGCCTTCTGGTACTGCCTGCCCTGCCAGTAAAGAAGGACTCCGCCGAATATCCCGAGTATCACGATAATCCAGAAAAGGATCTTGTGTTCCAGTTTTGATAACATCCGGCCAGCAGTCCTGTTCGAAGTAGTCTGTTAAAAAAGCGGCGGCGAATGGATTATGAAAAGTTCCATGACCTCTGCCGAGGTATTCCTGACCCCGTGCTCTTCACCAGCAGGCACCAGGCAGTAATCACCTGCAGCAAGTGGATTCCAGGCACCGTCACGAAAAATCTCACCCTCCCCCCTTATGCAGTAAATAGAATCCACGCTTTCATCGTGGGTATGAACGGGGATCTCAACACCTGGGGATATCCAGAGCATGGAGCTTCCCACCGGCATGCTGTCTTTTTTCCCGGCAAGTTTGGCAATTTGCACGCCCTTGAACAAGGGATGATCTTCAAATTCCATGGATTTCCGGGAATAAAATATGGCCATTTTGTCCTCCTGCCCCAAGTTGTGAAGATAAAAATCCTTCCTTACTAGCAATTGTAACATTTCCGTAACATGTTTAACAACATAGTTACAAGAAAATTAGTTATTATAGACAAGGAATGTATTCAGATTCTAATTGTCCAACTCAGGAGGGTTTTTATGAGAATCTTGAAAAGCTACGAGGGATCAACCATTGTTGCGTGCATTATTGCCTTCCTCATTGCTCTGCTCATCGCTTTCTTCACGGCAAAACAGGTTAAATCTACCAGCACCGTGGAATTCTGCAATTCCTGCCACGAGATGAATCCCTTTTACAAGACATGGGCTTCCGGAAAACACGGCGTTGACTCCATGGGGGCCGTGCGTGCCAGGTGTGTCGACTGCCACCTGCCACATGACAGCCTGGCCAACTATCTCAAGGTCAAGACCCAGGCGGGCCTGCACGACATGAAGGCCCATGCCATGAAAAAGAAGACCGCATGGCTGGAGATCTGGAAAAACCGTGGCCCCTATGTCCACGAGGCGTATGAATCTGGCTGCAAGGAATGCCACAAGAAGCTGGTGGCTCCCGGTATTCCGTCAAAGGCATTTACCGCCCACAAGGCCTATCTGGTAGGCCAGACCAAGCGGACTTGCATAGACTGCCATCACGAAGTTGGACATGGAGATCTTGTAACAGAGTTCAGGGAAATAGCTGCCAAGGAAAAGGAAAAGGGAAAAGACTAAACAGGGAAAACATGGACATCAGGCAGACATGTGGACTGGAACTGGTAATAAAATCCAGGGCTTCTCCGGAAATCCTGAAACAAATAAAGGCCAAAAGAAGAAACTTTACTTTAGAAAAGGAGGGTTAACATGAAAGGTTTATTTGGAAAGATGGGTATTTTCTGTTTGACAGCATGTTTTGCGGCCATTGCGGCAAACACGGCTGTTGCACAGGAAAAAGCCCCCCAGAAACAGGCTACGCCGAAGCTCCACAAGGAACTGGTGATCAAAAGGGGTGTCTCCCCGGATGCGGCCAAATGCATCGAGTGCCACTCCAAGAAGACACCGGGGATAGTCGATTCATGGAAGCTTGGAAAGATGGCCCATGCCTCGGTATCCTGCTTTGATTGCCACGTAGTAGAGAAAAGCTCGCCCATGGCAAGCCAGTGCTCAGGAATCAAGGGAACCAACATCTATATCTCCCCCATGGTCTCTTCAAAGACCTGCTCCCGCTGCCACCCGCAGGAAGTTGAACAGTTCCTGAAGAGCGGGCACGCCATGCTTTCGAGTATGCCCGTGGTAGATCCCAAAAAGGCCAACGGAAAGCTAATAAAGCTCATTTATCATCTTGAGGGTGCAGGGTTCATAGGCAACAAGGAAACCAACTCCAGCAGCTGGGCATCCAGGGAAGCCGGCTGCCAGATGTGCCATGGCGGCAAGGTTGAACTCGGCCCGGACCACAAGCCCATCAAGAACACCTGGCCGGGAGGCGTGGGAACCAGATATCCTGACGGATCAGTGGGAACCTGCACGGTTTGCCATACCAGGCACCAGTTCTCGGTGACAGAGGCAAGAAAACCGGAAGCATGCGCTAGCTGCCATCTCGGACCAGACCATCCAGACATCGAGATCTACACGGAAAGCAAACATGGCCAGATATTCCTCACCCACGGGGAAAACTGGGAATGGGACAGCGCGCCTGACGCATGGCAGCCCGGTGACTACACAGCTCCTACCTGTGCAACGTGCCACATGAGCGGCATAGGCGACTTGACCACCACTCATAATATCAATGAGAGGCTTAAATATGATCTCATGCACAAAAAAACCGTCGTGAGATCTGGAGAACGCGGCAATGGTGAAAAGGGCGGAAAGCTCATGAGGCAGGTCTGTGCCAACTGCCATGGCCCAACCCAGATACAAAAAGAAATCAAGACCCTGGAAGACACGGTTGCTCTCTACAACATGTACTGGGACGGTGCCGTCAAGATGAAGAAGGAGCTTGCTGCCAAGGGACTTCTTGGAAAGGATGCATGGAAGGACGGCTTCCAGGAACTCATGTACTACCTGTGGCACCACACCGGAAGGCGTGCGCGCCAGGGTGCTGCCATGAACGGCCCGGACTATGCACACTGGCATGGTTTCTTCCAGATATTCCAGGTCTACAAGGACCTTCAGCAGATCTATGACTGGCGCATGAAGAACAACAGGATAGAGGATCTGAGCACGGTCATGAGCAGCGGTCCTCTTTAATAGGTGAGCTCTTTAGAGCATTGCCTCGACAAAAGGCTGTGGTTTAATAGGGAGCCACAGCCTTGTTCCATTTAAAACAAGGAGGGTAAAGAGATGAAAAAACCGATTTTTATTACCTTTTTGCTGATGTTTTTTGTGATCTCGGCAAATGCCTTTGCCTACAAGATCAATGACAATGTCTACATCAAGTTCAAGGAAGAAGTCAGATACGAGAACTGGTCCACCTTTGAAAAACCTGCCACCAAGGATGACCAGTACGACTTTGTATCAAGCAAGATGAGGCTCGGTTTCGGCTTCAACTCCCAGTACATCGACGCCTTCGGTGAATTCAACTGGACGCAGTTTTTCGGCCTTCCCAGGAACGCATCCTACGGCACTGGCGCCCTGTACTATGGCCAGAACAACGGCGCCCGCGACGTGGGCAAGGTTGGAATCGACCAGGCATGGCTCAGGGGACGCTTTCCCGGCCTTGAAAACCTGAGTGCCACCATTGGACGCTTCAAGTACAACAGCGGCCTTGAATACAAGACCAAGCCCAAGAACAAGAGGCTCCAGTGGCTCAGGAAGCTTCGCATCTCCCAGAGGCTCATTGGCGGCTTCGAATGGTCAAGGGTGGGCCGTTCCTTTGACGGCTTCCAGGTTGCCTGGGACGACAAGGCCTATAACATCACGGTTGCAGGGTTCCAGCCGACTCCCGGTGGATTTTACCTGGACTACATGGATGACGACTACAAAGGCTACAAGACCCACGACGTGGACATAGTAACTGCAGCCCTGACCATGAAGGACTCGGTTATCCAGGGCCTGGATGCTCAGCTCTTCTACTACTACTACAACGACGACCGCGGCCTTCCCAACCAGGATCCTGAAATAAACAACTTCGGAGGCCACCTCCTGTATGTAACTCCAAAAGTCGGCCCGGGAAGCTTTGACTTCCTGGTATGGGGAGACTACCAGACCGGCACCTGGGGCAAAAACGACCAGAGTGCATACGCCGTGGCCCTGGAAGGCGGTTACAAGTTCGAGGACATCATGTGGCAGCCCTGGATCCGTGGCGGATACTTCAGGGGCTCAGGCGACGACGACCCCACGGACAACGATCGCGACACCTTCTTCCAGATGATGCCCACCCTTCGCATCTATGCCATGACCCCGTGGTTCAACCTCATGAACACCACCTACGGCTTTGGCCAGATCATGGTAAAACCCATGAAAAACCTCCTGATCCGCACGGATTTTACAAGGCTCTGGCTTACCGAGGAAGACGATGCCTGGTACCAGGGCTCTGGCATGACAAGGGGTGATATCTTCGGTTTCAAGCCCCTCAGGCCTGCAGGCGGATTTGACAACGACGACCTGGGCACCATGTGGGATCTGTCCCTCTTTATCAAGAACATATGCAACTACAACGGTGTGAGCATGGGGCTGGATCTCTACTACAGCCACGTATGGGGTGATGACGTGGTGGAAGAGATCTTCACCAAGGATGATGACCTTGACTTCTTCTACGCCGAGTTCAGGTTCACATTCTAACTTGAATCACAAAAGGGCCGGATTATCTGGCCCTTTCTCTTTTTAAGGAGGAGAAAAGTGAAAAAACAAATTTTAAGATTTTGCCTGTTGTTGGTGGTCCTCGCCATTTCCAGTGCATGTACTGCCGGCACGTCCAAGAATACCACTCAGGACAAGCCATCCGCAAAACATCCGGCCCTTTCGGAACAGGAAAAACTCACTCCCTGCGCCCAGTGCCACAAGGATGTAACCCCGGACGTCTACAAGGACTGGTATGATTCAGTGCACGGGATAGCAAATGTCAAATGCTTCCAGTGCCACGGCACCTACGAAAATTTCCGCATTGTACCCGACGAGACCCAGTGCGCAGTATGCCATAACCAGCAGTATCTGAAGCGCCCTGCCGACAGGAAATGCTGGGTCTGTCATCCGGCACACAACTTTTTTGTCCATAAGTAAAACAGGAGGTGGATATGGGCCTTTCAAGAAGAGAATTTCTGAAAAGAACTGCTGCCCTTACCGCAGCATCCTACGTGGGCATGAACCTGCCGATAAGCCTGGAGGGCGAGGCCCAGGCTGCTGATGCAGACAGCTGGCATCCGGGCACATGCCGTCTTTGCGGCTCAGGCTGCCGCCTGGAGCTGGGAGTCAAGAACGGCCAGGCAGTTGCCCTGAGAGGGATATCAAAATCAAGGACCAATTATGGCTATCTTTGCATGAAGGGAATGCTGTTCTATAAGCTCATGGGAGAAAACCATCCCGAGCGCCTGAAAAAACCCCTTTACAGGGCCAAAAAGGACCAGCCCTTCAAGGAGATATCCTGGGACGAGGCCCTTGACATTGCGGCAAAGGAATTTGCAAAGGCAGTCAAGACACATGGCAACGATTCTGTGGCCTACTACGGCTCCGGCCAGGCGCTGACAGAAGAAACGTATATATTCCAGAAGATCATGAGGGGAGGCCTCCAGACCAACAACGTGGAGGGCAACCCCAGGCTCTGCATGGCAAGTGCAGTGGGTGGATACATCACCTCCTTCGGAGCAGACGAGCCCGTGGGAAGCTATTCCAATTTTGAAAGGGCAAGCTGCTTCTTTATAATCGGGAGTAATACGGCAGAGGCCCATCCGGTGCTCTTCAGGCGCATCATGAGAAGAAAGCTAGACCACAAGGATACGGTAAAGATCATAAATGCCGACCCCCGTATCTCCCCCACATCCAGGATTGCAGACATGGACCTGGTATTCGAGCCGGGAACCGATCTGGCACTCCTGAATGCAATGGCCTACGTGATAGTAGAAGAAAAACTTTACGACCAGAACTTCATCAACAATTACACGGTATTCAGAAAAGGCAAGGACAAGAAACAGGTCTCCTTTGAAGAATACAAGAAGTTCCTTTCCGCCTATACGCCTGAAAAGGCGGCCCAGATATGCAAGGGCAACATAACGGCTGAAAAGATCAGGACAGCGGCACGCTGGTTCGCCACCTCGGAAGGCACCATGAGCATCTGGACCATGGGCATCAACCAGAGGAAAAGGGGTGTATGGGCCAACAACCTCATCCACAACCTGCACCTTCTGACAGGCCAGCTCTGCAAGCCCGGTGCTGACAGCTTCTCCCTTACGGGCCAGCCAAATGCGTGCGGAGGCGTCCGGGAAGGCGGCGGACTCTGCCACATACTTCCGGCCCACAGGCTCGTCAAGAAGGACAAGCTTCGCCACCAGGTGGAAAAACTCTGGGGCATACCCCAGGGACGCATTCCTCCAAAACCCGGTTACCATACCGTTGCCATGTTCGAGGCGGTGAATCAGGGGAAGATCAAGGCCATCTGGATAAACTGCACCAGCCCTGCCCAGAGCCTTCCAAACTGCGACAAGTACAGGAAGGGCATGGCCAGGGATGACGTGTTCATGGTGGTCACTGACATATTCCCCACCAAGACCACGGAACTGGCAAACCTCATCCTTCCCACCGCCTTCATCTTTGAGAAGACCGGTGTTTACGGATGTACTGAGAGGCGTTCCCAGCTTACGAGAAAGGCAGTAAATGCTCCTGGAGAGGCAAAGCCGGAGGTCTGGATAGTTCGCGAATGGGCACTCAGGCTTTCAAAGGAGCTGAATGATCCGGTGATCAAGAAGTGCGTTGAGCCCTTCATGGGCAAGGAACCCGACTACGAGCTGCCAAGGGCCATCTGGGATGAATATACCCAGAAGCTTACCAAGGGCAGGGACAACGACCTAAGGGGTGCCACCTACGAGGTGCTGGAAAAGCTTCCTGACGGTGTCCAGTGGCCCGCTCCCACCGAGGAATTCGCCCTGACGGGAGGCACGGATATAAAATTTGTCCGCGGCATCGACCCCCTGGCGGACAAGCATGCGTCAAACGAGATGCCCTTCCAGTTCTACGGGCCTGCCCACCCGGACCACAAGCTCTGGATATGGCTCCGGCCCCAGAAGGGTCCGGAAGAGATGCCGGATTCCGAATACCCCTTCTACCTGTCAACCGGCCGTGTCATTGACCACTGGCATACCAGCAGCATGACAGGCAGGATTCCGGAGCTCATGAGGGCCAATCCCTATGCCTTCGTGGAAATCAACCCCAAGGATGCTGAAAAGCTCGGCATCAAGCCTGGAGACATGGTAGAGGTGACCTCCAGGAGGGGCAAGAACATCCTCCCTGCCAAGGTCTACGTCGGACCCTGCGAGGGCATGGTATTCGTGTACTGGCACGACATGTACGAAGACAGGATGATAAACAGGGTCACCAAGGACGCCTTTGACCCGGGTTCCAAGGAGCCTGAATTCAAGATATGCGCATGCCGCATCAAGAAGGTGTCCGGGCCAAAGCCCCTGAAGCCGTTCATAGTACAGATGAACAAATAGCGTATATCAGGGCCGGGCTTGAACAAACTGCCCGGCCCCTTTTACGTCTGGTGTATAGCCATATGAAAATTTTTGACACGTTACTCCTGGCTGCTTTCTTGATCCTGCCCCTTTCCGTGCAAACAGCCCACGGCTCAGGGGCCTTCACTTTCAGCCATACCAAGGCAAAATCGTGCGGCCAGGACTGGGTGTTCCTGGAAGAACTTCTGGAAAAGAACAAGGCCAGATGCAGGGAGGTCCTGGAGATAGAAGGTTTTCCCTATCTCAGGGGAACCAGGCAGGTCCTTGAAATGGCCAAGGGTCTTGACTCAAAATATTCCCAGCACCAGTGGCTTGAACTTCTCAGGAGGATAGATCTCGACGTGAGATACAGGGAGCTTTCCATGCTGCCTGAAAAGGAGCTAGAAAAGTTCTGTAAACGTGCAGGAATCGGCTGTTTCCAGGGAAGAATAAGATCCTATGTGGCACGGTGTTCGGCAATAATCATGGGGGATGAAAAGAGAAACCACGGCTACATGAAGACCCTGAGGGAAAAGGCCCTGGAAGCCCTGAAAACTCCTTCCGAAGGTGGCGCCATATGCTTTGATAACGGCGTCAACCTTGACGGATTGCTTTCGCAAGACGTGTTTGACAGGGTTGCAAGACCGCCGAAGTCATCTGTTAGAAAGTCCTCATCCTACCTGGAACAGCGTATCCAGAGGAGCAAGCAGGCTGGAAGGCCCTGAAAATAAGGAGAAACACTTCATGCCCGTTGGCGGATTTGTAGTAAATGTACATCCTGACCAAATCCAGGAGGGCCTTGCCAGGCTTGAAATGCTGGAGGGCCTCGAGATTCACGGCTCTGACCAAAAGGGAAACGTCGTTGTGGTGCTGGAATCCGACACGTCGGAGCAGATGGAAGAGATGGTCAGGGAAATCATGGCCATTGAACAGGTCCTGAGCGTAGGGCTGACCTATTTCAACGCAGAAGATGAAGTCGAAAAGATCAAAGCCGGAACATACATCCCGGACAGATCCCTTGGAAAAAAACCGATTCACTAGAAGAAGCCTTTTAAAGGCCCTTGGTGCAGGTGCCGGCATTGCCGCAGGAGTCGGGCTCATCCGTCCTGCTGCAAGCCGGGCGGTTTCTTCCCCTGTCACCACCAACATCCTTCGGCCACCAGGGGCAGTTCCGGAGGAGATATTCCCTGCCAAGTGCATCCGTTGCGGTCGTTGTGTGGAGGTCTGCCCCTATGACTCAATAAGGCCGCCGGACATCAGGGAGGGCATTTACGCAGGAACCCCCCTGATAGATGTTACCAAGATCCCCTGCTACCTGTGCATGAAATGCGTGGAAGTATGCCCCACAGGGACCCTTGCCCGCATTTCCCAGCAGGAGACCAGGATGGGCCTTGCAGTCATAGACAAACATGCTTGTGTCACCTGGAACCAGGAACTGGCCCTTTGCCGAACCTGCTACAACGTCTGCCCGTTCAAGGAAAAGGCCATAAAGCTGGACCAGCTCCGCCCAGTGGTCATTGAAGACTACTGCACCGGATGCGGAATATGCACGCACGGCTGCCCCATAACCCAGAAGAACGGCAAAAAGGCCATAAACATCCAGCCCATCTACGCATTCAAGCCAGTGAAATGGTAAGTGCAACCATGAGGAAGAAACCTTTAAAGACGCGCTACAATACCTACCGGATGCTTACCCTTACCAGTGCCTTCTGCCTGATACTGGCGGTGCCTTTCCTGAACAAGCACTTCCATTTCAGCTTCATACAGGGCTGGTTCCAGAGCCTTAGCATAGGGCACCTCTGGTTTGTTTCTCCGCTGGAAGGCCTGGAAAGCATTCTCACATCCAGAAAGCTCTACGCGCCCCTCCTGGTGGGGATGCTTGGCCCCATTCTTCTGGCCATGCTGCTCGGACGGGTGTTCTGCAGCTGGATCTGCCCTGTGAGTTTCTTTTCGGAGGTCCTGGACCGGATTATCAGGCTCGTTACCAGGAAAAGATTCAGGAGGCAGTCCCGTCCCCTGCCGAGGCGCACGCTGTGGTTTGCCCTTCTCGGCGAGATCATTCTCACCCTCATCATGGGTGCCCCCATCTTTGTCTTTCTCTCCCCGCCGGGGCTCATAGGCAGGGAAATAATGATGGCGACCCTGTTTCATACCCTGGCAATTGAGGGAATCATGGTTGTCGCCGTCCTCCTGTTTCACCTGGCATCACGCAGGCTCTTTTGCCGCTACCTGTGTCCCCTTGGCGCGCTTATCGGAATCCTCGCGGTAAAACGAAGGCTCGTTGTAAAGATGGACCGGGAAAGCTGCATAGACTGCGGCTTCTGCAAGAGGACCTGCCCCCTGGGGCTTGATCCTGCCAAGGGAGACACATTCTCTGCTTACTGCTGGAACTGCGGAGAATGCGTTGACGCGTGCAAGACGGGTGCACTGGATTTTTCCTGGAAAGCGCCTGGAAACCCTGGGGCTCTGCCTGACTCCACCGTCCGCTCCAGTTCAGCAACTGGTCCCGAGGCTGGAGAAAAAACACGAGATGAAAAATAGATCCGCGGGCATGTGCGAATTATGTGGGCATTACATTAGTGTCAGGCAAAAGGCCCACATTGTTGCAGAAGCCAAAAAGAAAGGTGCAAATATCTTAATGTTGTGCCCGACGTGCCACATTATGTTCGACACACATGTTAAACCCAAAATTTACAGGGCACTGATTCAAGCAGGTGTAGAAAACCTGCCTGCTTCTTGGGAAAAATCTATTTACCAGCAGGCCGCAGAAGCATCTAAAAAAGCCTTGCAAAAAAGAAATAGCTAGGTTCCCGTTCGATACAGCCAGAAACTGCCATCCTCAATCCCGCGAATATTATCTGAACCTGTTAAAGGAATGAACGGTACATTCGGGCCATGATCCGCCTTAAACCCCGGTATGGCCAAAGCCACCTTCTCCCCGGCTGCTTTCAGGCAGGCTGTCACATTCCTCCCAGTGAATCCTGAAGGTCCGTGAGAGAATGGCCTGGGCGATTCTCATGCCCCTTTCTATGGTGAAATCGTCTTTCCCCAGGTTGATCAGGCCTATCTTTATCTCGCCCCTGTAATCGGAATCGATGGTTCCCGGGGCATTTACCACCGTAATGCCGTGCTTTATGGCAAGTCCGCTCCTGGGCCTTATCTGGATCTCGTATCCGGAAGGTATTGCAACGCAGAGCCCCGTTGGCACAAGCCTGATGTCTCCGGGGGAAAGCGTTAGGGGTTCATGTATGGCAGCAGGAAGGTCAACCCCCGCTGCTCCGTCGGTAACGTATCGCGGAAGGGAAAGCCCCTGGAAGTGGGGCAGTTCCAATACGGGCAGCTTCAGGCGCGAGCCAGCTTTTCCCTGCATGCCTCTATCTCTTTTTCTTCGCAAGGCCCCACAAAGGCTGCGGCCATGCCGTTTTCCAGCAGCCTTGCAGAACATTTCCGGATGTCCCCTGGAGTGACGGCTTCTATTTCCTCCACCACCTCCTCGTATGATACAAACTGCCCCAGGTCTATTTCATTCCTGGCTATCCTTGACATCCTGGCGTCCGTATTTTCGGAAGATAGAAGCAGGCCACCCTTGATGTTGTCCTTGGCAGCCTGGATCTCAGCTTCACCCACAGGCTCTGCGGCCATTTTCTCCATCTCCTGCTTGATAATGGAGACCGCCTCAAGGGTATTTTCCGGGGCAACCCCGGCATAAACCCCCAATAGTCCCGAATCGTGGAGGCTTGAGACAAAGGAATAGACCGCATAGGCCAGGCCCCGTTTTTCCCTGACTTCCTGGAAGAGTCTCGAACTCATGGAGCCCCCGAGTATCACGTTCATGAGAAGTATCTTGTAGCGGTCAGGGTCGGTGGATGACGGCCCGGGAAGGCCAATTAGAATGTGGGTCTGCTCCAGGTCCTTCTTCCTGAAAAATACATCGAAATTGGGAGAAGGAGCGGTCCTGGAAGGCAGGTGATTTCCGTTTCCAAGGCAGGAAAATAGCCCGTCAACCCTGGAGCACAGATCATCGTGGTCGATATTGCCGGATGCGGATATCAGGACCTTCTTGCCGGTATAGAACTCCTGCATGTGGGTCTTTAGTATCTGGGACGAAATCCTTGCCACCGTGTCGGGCTGCCCCAGGATGGACCGCTCCACAGGGTTACCCCGCCAGAAATTTGCATTGAACAGTTCATGCACAAGCTCATCGGGAGAGTCTTCCACCATGCTGATCTCCTGCAGTATCACCTGTCTTTCCCGTTCCACTTCCCTGGGGTCGAATACCGAGTTCAGGAAGATGTCCGACAGGAGATCCATTATGATGTCCAGGTGAGAATCCAGTACCTTGGCATGAAAACAGGTGGTTTCCTTGGATGTGAAGGCATTGGAAAAGCCTCCGAGCCTGTCGAAGGTCTTGGCGATGTCAAGGGCACTCCTGTTTTCCGTGCCCTTGAAAATCATGTGTTCTATAAAGTGCGAAACCCCCGACAGTTCGTAGGGTTCGTCCCTGGAACCAGCAGTTACCCATACACCTATGGAAACCGCCCGGCTCCCTGGCACCTTTTCCGTGAGCACCCTGATTCCGTTGGAGAGTACAGTCTTCTGGAAGGAATATTCCTTCGCCATTGGCGGACCTCCTTTTTTATAAGAGTGCTTTTCTGCTTAGTTTTACCCTGTGCTGGTCATCTATTCCTATTACCTTGACCTTTATCCTGTCTCCTTCCTTGAGCTCATCGCGCACGTTGTTGACGCGATAATTGGCTATCTGTGAAATATGGAGAAGCCCATCGGTACCGGGCAGTATTTCAACGAACGCCCCGAAGTCCACTATTCTCTTTACCACGCCCTCGTAGACCTCTCCGACCTCTGGCTCCTTGGTGATCTTTTCGATCTCCTTTATGGCCCTTTCCGCAGACTCCGGAGAGCTGCTGAAGACGTGGACCTCGCCGGTATCCTCGATGTCGATCTTCGCCCCTGTGCTGGCCACCAAGGCCTTGATGGTCTTTCCTCCAGGACCTATGACGTCCTTTATCTTCTCGGGATTGATTGTGATGCTGGTAAGCCTCGGGGCATAGGGAGAAAGCTCTTTCCTTGGAGCGGAAATCTCTTCCTGCATCTTTGAAAGGATATGCTCCCTGCCCTCCCTGGCCTGGGCAAGGGCCCTGGAGAGGATCTCCTTTGAGATGCCCTTGACCTTGATATCCATCTGGAGTGCGGTTATGCCTTCCTGGGTGCCAGCGACCTTGAAGTCCATGTCTCCCAGGTGGTCTTCATCACCGAGGATGTCGGTCAGTATAACCGATTTACCCGATTCCTCGTCCATTATGAGGCCCATGGCTATACCAGCCACCACGTCCCTTATGGGGATTCCGGCATCCATCATGGCCATGCAGCCACCGCACACGGTGGCCATGGATGAAGAGCCGTTGGACTCCAGTACCTCGGAAACCACCCTTATGGTGTAGAGGAAATCCTCCGGTGGGGGAGCCACTGCTGCAAGTGCCCTTTCTGCCAGGGCGCCGTGGCCGATATCCCGCCTTGCAGGCCCGCGAAGGGGCCTCACCTCTCCCACGCTGAAGGGAGTGAAGTTGTAATGCAGGATGAAGTGCTTGAATTCCTGGCCGGCAGGTGACTCTATCCTCTGTTCGTCTTCACTGCTGCCAAGGGTGGCCACTGCAAGCACCTGGGTCTCACCCCTGGTGAATACGGCTGAACCGTGGGTCCTGGGGAGCACTCCCACCTCGCACGAAATGGGGCGTACTTCGTGGAACTTGCGGCCGTCCAGCCGGATCTCCTCGTTAAGGATGCGGTTCCTGACTATCTCCTTTTCAAGGTCCTTCAACACCCCTGTGATCTGGGACTGGGAATCGGGCCATGCAACGGAAAGCTCCTCCAGGACCTTTTCAGTCAAAAGTTTCTTGGCCCTGGAACGTTCAACCTTTGCCGGGATGTTGAGCACATCTTTAAGCTCTTCATAGGCAACTTCCCTGACCTTGTCTTCCAGCTCCTTGTTCTTTTCCGGGGGCAGAACCGTGAACTTCTCCTTTCCGGCCTTTTCCCTGAGTTCCTCCTGCATGCTTATAAGGGGCTGGATTGCCTCCTGTGCGAAGAATATGGCCTCCAGCACCTCCTCCTCAGGCACAATTGAGGCACAACCTTCCACCATGACCACTGCATCGCGGGAGCCGGCCACGATGAGGTTGAGATCAGACTCCATCAACTGCGACCTGGTGGGATTGACTATGAACCTGTCTCCCACGTGTCCTATCCTGACGCCTGCAATGGGGCCTGCAAAGGGGATGTCCGACACCATGAGGGCTGCAGAGGCAGCAGTGATGGCGATCACGTCGGCATCTATGTCAGGGTCAACCGAAAGGGCCGAAACTATGATCTGGGTATCATAAAAATAGCCCTCCGGGAACAGGGGCCTGAGCGGCCTGTCTATGAACCTGGAGGTAAGGGTCTCTTTTTCACTGGGTCTTCCGATCTCCCTCCTGAAATAGTTGCCGGGAATGCGCCCGGAACTGTAGTACATCTCCTGGTAATCCACCATCAGCGGGAGGAAATCCGCCCCTTCCCTAGGCTTGCCAGACGTGACTGCCGTGGCCAGCACCACGGTGTCCCCCTGGCTTGCCAGAACCGCGCCGTTGGCCTGCTTTGCCAGGCGCCCTGTCTCCATTACGTAGGGAAGATCGTTAAGTTGAATTTCTAGTCTCGTAATTGCCATTCAATTGCGTCCTTATCTTGTATGTTATTTTCTTAATCCGAGTTCCTGAATGAGTTTTCTGTAACGCCCTACGTCCCGCCTCTTGAGGTAGTCCAGGAGCCTGCGCCTCTGGCCGACAAGCTTCAGCAGCCCGCGCCTGGACGAATGATCCTTCTTGTGGGTCTTGAAATGTTCTGTCAAATCCTTGATCCTGGTGGTCAAAATGGCGATTTGTACCTCAGGGGAACCTGTATCCCCGCTGTGCGTCTTGAAACGATCAATGATTTCTCTTTTGCGTACAGGGTCTAAAGCCACAACTTTCTTCCTCCTTGTCTTTTAAGATGTCTGTTTTTTCAAACTGTATTTTCACTTTGTATTTTAGCCGCCCGCCTTCACCAAACGGGCATAAACCTAGTTTGGGTTCCAAACCCGGAGTATTTCGATCTTCTCTTCGTCCCCTGAAGCACCGGGCCACTTGGCCATGCAGACCAGCCTTTCCTCCCCGCTTTCCGTCCCGGTAAGTATGCGCAGGTAGCTGGATCTAATGGTTTCAAACCCCGGGACCTGTTCCTCCAGGCATGAAAGCGCCATGTCCATGGACATGCCCTGTCCGTGCTGTATGGAAACGGCCTGATCCCTGTCCACGGAAATGGCGGGTATGTGTGAAAGCACCAGTTCCACAGGCATGACCCACGACCTTATTTCCGAGGCCCTGAATCCTTGCAGGAAGTCATCAAGGGGAACCGCCCTGTCCACCGACAGCATCCCGTTCCTGGTGCGCCTCAGGCTTGAAAGATATGCCCCGCAACCCAGCATCTGCCCGAGATCATGGGCCAGGGACCTGATGTACGTACCCTTGGAACAATCAATAGTAAAGGCCAGGACCGGAGGCTCATAGGAATCAATATTGAAACGGTACACCTCTATGTCCCTGGGCTGTTTTTCCACCTTTATGCCCTGCCTGGCAAGCTTGTAAAGGGGCTTACCCTTGTGCTTGGCAGCTGAAAACGGGGGAGGAGACTGCCTCAACAGCCCCGTGAACCTGTCTGCCACCCCCTGGATGCGTTCCAAGCCCAGGTCTCCAGGCAGGGGATATTCCTTCAAGACTCTACCCATGGCGTCGAAGGTGTCTGTCTCTGCGCCCAGGGTGATGGTGCCCTGATAGGTCTTTGTGGCATCTGTGAGGAATCTGGCCATCCTGGTGGCCCGTCCGAGGCATATGGTCAAAAGCCCGGTGGCCATGGGGTCCAGGGTCCCGGTATGCCCCGCCTTTTTTATGCCGGTCTTTTTCCTCACCCTGCTGACAGCCTGGAATGAGGATATCCCCTTGGGCTTATCTATCAGGATTACACCGGAATTCATGACGCCTTCTCCAGCAGAAACTCACCTGCAAGGGCCAGCACCTCCTCCTTTACCTTCCATGGATCTCCAGTGGTCTTGAAACCTGCGGCATTGAAATGACCGCCTCCGCCAAACCTGCCGGCAAGCTCTGCCACATTTACAAAATGCTTTGACCTGAGACTTACGGAAACATGTCCGGGCTTCACTTCCTTTATAAGAACAGCAACCTCTACCCCGTCTATCCCCCTGGCATATGAGACGAAATCATCCGTTTCAACCTCCCTGGCACCGCAAATGGCAAACATCTCCGGGGTAAGGACCATTACCGAGACCCTGCCGTCATAAAATACCTCCAGGGTTTCCAGGGCAAGGCCGAGGAGCTTGAGTTTTGAGAGCGGCTTGGACTCGAAACAGCTCAGGGCTATCTCGTAAGGGTCTGCGCCTGCCATGACCAGTTCCCTTGCGATCTGAAACGTACGGGCGCTGGTGTTGCTGTATCGGAACCCACCGGTATCGGTCAGGACGCCCGTGTAGAAACAGGTAGCTATTTCCCTGGAAATTTCCCATTTGAGCCCCTTTAGAAGCCTGAGGCATATTTCAGCAGTGGCGCAGGCCCCTGTATCAATGACACTGACACATGGCCCGGGAAATTCCGGGCAGATTCCCCCTCCCAGGTGGTGATCCAGTATCACAAGGGATGCGGCCCCACCTACCAGCTGCTCTCCGAGGTTTCCCAGCCGGGACACCTCGTTACAGTCAAGCATCACGAGGGTATATTCCCCGGCCAGGTTTTCCGGCAGCCTGGTCCGGAGCATGGAAGAGCCTGGAAGAAAGGCAAGGCTGTGGGAAATCTCCTCGGAGGCAAAAAGGAACACGTCCTTCCCCCTGCTGGAAAGCGCCCTGCCAAGGCCAAGGACAGAGCCTGCGGCATCTCCATCCGGCCTTTCATGCCCGGCGAGAACAAAGCTGTTGCCCCTGGCAATGAATTCCGCCGCCTCTTGCAGGGAGCGCTCAAGCTTCATCGTGGATCTTCTTTAGAAGGCATTCTATTCTTTCCTGGGCCTTCATGGTTTCATCCAGCCTGAAATGGAGCTCTGGAATCCGCCTCATGTGCAGCCTCTTACCCAGGTTCCTCCTGATGAAACCCGTGGCCTTGCTAAGCCCCTTCAGTGCAGCCCGTTCCTCAGGATTCCCGCCAAGCACGGATACAAAAAAATCCGCGTGCCTCAGATCCCTGGTGACCTTGACGGAGATCACCGTGACCATGCCCTGGACCCTGGGATCCTTTATCTCCCTGAGTAGCATCGATGCTACTTCCTTCTTCAGGAGATCAGCCACCCTTTCGGACCTTGAAAATGCCGGTTGCCTGGAAAGCAGGCCTTCAAATATTTCGTAATCCATATCACTCAACCCATGTGGATGATTTCAAGTTCTGAATCAACTACTTCGCACGGACAGGTATTTTCCACAAAGTCCAGGATCCTTTCCATGGCGGAAGACAGGACCGGCTCGCTGTTGCCCACGGTGCATATGCCTATTTCAGCAGACTGCCACACATCGTGAAAATCGGTCTCCGAACATGCCACGTTGTACCTGTTCCTGACCTGGGACAGCACACTCTTCATCACCTTACGCTTGCCCTTGAGGGAGTGGCTGGCCGGGAGCCTGAACCTTATCCTGGCTACTGCAACGATCATCTAGCCCTTGGTGGTGCCTTCAGCCTCTTTCTGCTCAGCCTCTGTCTTTCCGAGTTCCGGGGCCACTTCCTCCATCTCGAAGGCCTCTATCACGTCTCCTGCCTTTATGTCGTTGAAACGCTCAAGACCGATTCCGCACTCGTAACCGGCCTGGACTTCCTTGACGTCATCCTTGAAACGCCTGAGGGATTCTATCTTCCCCTTGTAGACCGCCACGTTGTCCCTGAGAAGCCTGGCATTGGCATTTCTCCTGATGACGCCTTCCAGGACGTAGCAACCGGCAATGGTGCCGACCCGGGTAATGTGGAAGGTCTGCCTGACCTCTGCCCTTCCCAGGGTGACCTCCTTGTACACAGGCTCAAGGAGCCCTGTCATGGCGGATTTCACCTCTTCGATGGCATGATAGATGACGTCATAGAACCTGATATCCACGTGTTCCTGGTCTGCCAGCTGCTTGGCCTGGGGGCTCGGTTTCACGTTGAAGCCTATTATGATGGCATCTGAGGCGGATGCCAGGAGCACATCCGATTCGGTAATGGCGCCTATACCGCCCCTGACGATATCTATCTTTATCTTCTCTGTGGTAAGCTTCCTGAGTGCATCCGAAAGGGCCTCCAGGGAACCTTGCACGTCCGCCTTCAGAACCAGGTGAAGCACCTTCAGGTCCTGCTCCTTCATCTTCTCGAACACCGACTCGAGGCTCATCCTGGTACTCTTTGCAAGTTCGGCCTCCCTGGCCTTTCTCTGGCGGTATTCGGCAACTTCCCTGGCCTTTTTCTCACTGGGCAGCACTACAAATTCACTGCCGGCCTCGGGCACACCGGAAAGGCCCTGGACCTCCACGGGAGACGAAGGCCCCGCGGAATCCACCTTTTCACCCTTGTCGTTGATCATGGCCCTGACCTTGCCGTGATGCAGGCCGCAAACAATGGCGTCTCCAACCCTTAACGTGCCCTCCTGAATGAGGAGGGTGGCCACCGGCCCCCTGCCCTTGTCCAGCCTGGATTCGATCACATGCCCCTTGGCAGGCCTTTCCGGAACGGCCTTCAGCTCCAGGACCTCTGCCTGGAGAACCATCATCTCCAGCAGTTCTTCTATGCCCGTGCCCTGCTTGGCAGACACATTTACAAATATGGTTTCACCACCCCAGTCCTCGGGGATGAGTCCGATCTCTGCAAGTTCCTTCTTCACCCGGTCGGGGTTGGCGCCTGGCTTGTCTATCTTGTTGACGGCAACGATAATGGGAACACCTGCGGCGTTGGCATGGTCAATGGCCTCCCTGGTCTGGGCCATGACCCCGTCGTCTGCGGCCACCACAAGTATGACCATGTCGGTAACACTTGCCCCTCTGGCGCGCATTGAGGTAAATGCCTCGTGGCCGGGCGTATCCAGAAAGACAACCTGGTTCCCTGAAGGAAGCTGGACCTCGTAGGCACCTATGTGCTGGGTGATGCCGCCCGCCTCCTTGGCTGCCACGTCCGAGCGCCTTATGGCATCGAGAAGAGTGGTCTTGCCGTGGTCAACATGCCCCATGACCGCAACAACAGGCGGCCTGGGCACTGCCTCGCCACCCTTGATTTCTTCCTGCATCTGGATGATGTCTTCTGCAACACCCTTCTTTTCAACCTCGTAGCCGAATTCAGAGGCAACAAGGGCGGCCGAGTCGTAATCAATGGTCTGGTTAGCAGTGACCATGACCCCAAGGCCCATGAGCTTCATTATGACCTCGCCCACCTTGACTCCCATCTTCTTGGCAAGTTCGCTGACCTGGATGGTCTCGGACATCTGGACCTTTCTCTTTTCGGCCCTGATGGGAGCGGTTCCCACTGGCTTAGCCTTTTCTCCCTTGGCCTTAGAGGCCTTCCTTCCAACCCTGGAGACTCCTGCCTCCTCCTCCAGGATCCTTCTGATGGATTCCCTCTTGGCCTTTTTCTTTACTGGCCTCCTCTTCTTGCCAAGGGTCTCAAGGTCTGACGCCTTTACAACCCTCTTGCCCTTTTTCTTGCCCTTGCCGGGAGCTGCAGGCATGGGGCCTGCCGCACCGGGCATACCTGCCGGCTTTCCTTGGGCAGGCTTGGCCCTGCCCCTGGAACCCGGAGCAGTGGTCTTCTCCGGTTTCTTGACCTTGGGTATCTCGATCCTTGGCCTGTCCAGAATCTTGACAAAGGTCTTGGGCTCTGGAGCCTTCTTCTCCTCCTTGGGGGCCTTTTCCTCTGGCTGCTCTTCCACCTTGGCCTCTTCCTTTACAGGTTCCTCCTTGGCAGCAACCTTTTCTTCAGCAGGAGCCTCGGAAATCTCAGCCTCTTCCTCTGCTGCCTTTTTCTCCTCAGCAGGGGCCTCTTCAATGGTTTCCGGTTTTCCGGGGGCAACCTCTTCCGCCTTCTTCTCTTCGGGTTTGGCTGCAGGGGGCTTGGCCTCTTCTTTTGCAACCTCTTTCTTCTCTTCCTTGACAGGGGCGGGGCGTATTATTCTGGCTATGGGTTCCGGCTCTTTCTCAACGGTTTCAGCCTTGGATGGCTTTTCGGCAACGGTTTCCCTGGCGGTTTCTTCGGCCTTGGCCTCTTTTGTTTCTTCTTCAGGGCTGACAGGTGCCTCTTGCCTTGTTTCCTTTTCAGGAGATTCGGTGACTGCAGGCCCTGTCTTCCCGGAAAGGTCTTTTTCCACCACTTCCTCTTCCGAGTCTTTCTTGCGCCTGATGATCATCTTCTTTATATGAAGCACCTTGTGGCGGCGCCGGATCACCTTTTTGGGCTTTTCCTGGGCCTCCTGATCTTCCTTTTCCTGGAACTTCAACTTCTTTCTGATATCCTGAGCCTCATATTCTTCAAGCGTGCTCATGTAGTTCCTGATGGGATAGCCAAGATCCTTTATTCTGGCTTCCATTTCCTTGCTGGAAAT
>CAYZJS010000014.1:0-2760 GCA_964478865.1 uncultured Thermodesulfatator sp. | reverse complement strand
TAACAGAGATGGTTCGAGTACCAGGCCGAGGATCATCTTCACTGTTACACCAAGGACGATTATGGCCAGCAGGATCTTGAGCTGATCGCCGTGGAGTTTCTTTCCAAGCTTGGTACCAATCTGGGCCCCGATGGTGGAACCTGCAAGAAGCAGTATGGCAAGAACGATGTCCACTGTATGGTTCTGGTATGCCTGGAGAAACGTGACCTCCACGCAGGTGAACATTATCTGGAACAGGCTCGTTCCAACTACCACATGCATGGGCATCCTGAGGAGATAAATCATGACAGGGACCATGAGGAATCCACCGCCCACGCCCATGATGGCTGCCAAGACACCTACGAAGATGCCTAGCCCTATGGGAAGGATGGCAGAATGCGTCACACCGGACTTTTCAAAATGTATCTGGAAAGGAAGTGCTGAAAGCATGCCCTTCTTTGAGGCCTTTGCCTTCTTCTTTTTCTGCATGGCGGCAAGTTCAGCCTCGGACAGGCTGGCCTGGGCCTTCTGTTTCTTTAGGGCGTTAAGGCTCTCGAAAAACATGAAGGTGCCCACCACGCCCAGCATGATGACATAGGTCATCTTGATGAGAAAGTCCGCGCCACCCGTGGCCCTGAGTACCTTTATGACGTGAACACCCAGGGCACCGCCTGTGAATCCTCCCACCAGGAGCAGGAGTCCCATCTTGAAATCCACGTTCCCCAGCCTCCAGTGCGCCAGGGTACCGGAGGCGGATGCGGCCACTATCTGGTTGGCATCCGTTGCCGCAGCCACTGTTGGCGGTATCCCGATCATCATGAGGAGAGGAGTCATGAGAAACCCCCCACCTACCCCGAACAGGCCGGATAGGAGCCCGACCAGCAGCCCGAGGCCCACTACGAGCCAGAGGCTTACGCTGGTAAGTGCAATTGGCAAATAGACATACATATCAAGCCCTCCTAACTATTTTTTATCCCTGTGTCCTGCAGACAACCCTGCCATCCAGGGCCGGCCTGCACAAACGGGACATGTTTATCATCAAATCTCGTCATGCAAACACCATCTCTATTGGATACAGGCTGCAGTCCGAGCTTAGCTGCTTGAGCACCTTCCGGAAGTCCTTCTCATCCCAGGGCCTTGCCAGGAACACTGTCAGGTCCCCGAGATACCAGTGGCGGTTTCCATATATCTTCTTGACCAGCCCGGACAGCCATTTCTGCTTTCTTTCGAAATCCTGCTGATCCTGTGTGCCCATGATGAGACAGGAAATCTTCTTGGAAACCAGGAACTCCACCAGATCTTCCCCATCTCCATCATCAACCAGGTGATAAGAGACGTTGACCCCCTCAAAATTTCCAAGGCTGGTGATGAGATATAAAAATTCCGAAGGCGAACAGGCCTGCCAGTGCCCTGGATTATCCGGCCCAGTATTTTGCTGTTTTTCAGGCATAAGGAGTACCGACAAGAGTTTTGCCTCCATCCTCCTGGCAAGCTTTACTGCACAGAAACTTGCATAGAGATCCGAATTGCTGCCGTCAGCCAGGAGTGCTATTACCTTCCCCATTCCCTGAGATTCCACCCTCAAGTTAGTATCTTGTCTTTTCGTGGCCTTGTTGCTCTTAATTCAATAATTTGTCCTTTCAAAACTTAGACTGCAAAAGAAATGCCACGGCCACAACTTCTTGTTTTAAAAGGATTTTTTGTGGAAAAAATCCCTTTTCTTACGAAATTATGCGCAGAAAATAACATGCATGGTGTTTCATCAAGAAACAGACAATTATAATCTACTGAAATACTTATATATTTTTAGATGAAACAACTGTTTCGAAGAGAAACAGTTGTTAAAAAAGGGGCAAAAGGAAAGGCCGGCAACCGATGAGGCTGCCGGCCCAAAAGGTATTTAGAGGAAAGGGGAGCTTGCTATGTATAACTCCTCACAAGGTTTTTTCGGGTATTATCGCACAACTGTCTGAAATGTATCTGCTCACCAGGTGCTACAGATACGAGGCGGAGGGTACGAAGGCGTACTCCCTGTACTTCGAGTGCCCGACAACCCAGTAAATGTGGTGCCCCGTGAGCAGATACCTTGCTATGGTGTCCTGACCACCCTGAACCCCAGGGCTGAATTGCCCTTGAAGGGGAAGAAACCGTTACGGTACGCAGAACGGCAGGCGTCTGGCAGGGCATCCCACCCCCCGCCTCTTTCAACCTTCAGCACCCCATTTGGCGGGCCCTGGGGGTCCTTTTCAGGTGACCTGGAATAATAATCAAAACTGTACCAGTCACTGCACCACTCCCAAACGTTTCCGTGCATGTCATAAAGGCCCCAGACGTTGGGTTTGAGCTCACCCACATTATGGGTCTCTGCATTGGAATTGTGATAATACCAGGCAAAAAGGGGAAGGTCGCCTACCATGTCACCAAAGCAGTAGGATCCCGGCTCTCCTGCCCGGGCTGCATATTCCCATTCCGCCTCGGTAGGAAGCCTGTACTTATCTGTCTTTTCCATCTCATTGAGCTTCTTTATAAATTCCATGGCGTCATTCCACGAAACATTTTCCACCGGTCTTCTGTGACCCTTGAAATGGCTTGGATTATTGCCCATCACCTTTACCCACTGCTCCTGGGTAACCTCATACTTTCCCAGGTAAAATGGCTTGGTAATGGTAACCTTGTGCTTGGGAAGCTCGTCTATATCGGCATTTTCAAAATGCCTGCTGGCACCCATCATGAAGGTGCCCGGCTGGATCAGGATAAATTCCATGCCGATACTGTTTTTCA
>CAYZJS010000013.1:0-12534 GCA_964478865.1 uncultured Thermodesulfatator sp. | reverse complement strand
GCGGAACGCATTCTGAGTTATGTAAACAATATCCGTACAAAGGAAGGAGGCACGCACGTAACTGGTTTCAGGCAGGCGCTTACCAAGTGCATAAACAAGTATGCCAGTGACGACATAATTCCAAAAAAACTCAGGGAAAAGCTGTCCGGCGACGATGTCCGAGAAGGGCTGACCTGTGTCATATCCACAAAGGTGCCGAATCCTCAGTTTGAGGGCCAGACAAAGACCAAGCTTGGTAACAGCGAGGTCAAATCGGTGGTTGCCTCCGTGGTCCATGAAAAGCTTTCCACCTATCTTGAAGAAAACCCGGCAATAGCAAAAAAGATACTTTCAAAGGCGGTAGATGCTGCCAGGGCAAGGGAAGCTGCAAAAAGGGCCAAGGAACTCACCAGGAAAAAGGGGCAGTCCCAGGACATCATGATGGCCGGAAAGCTTGCAGAATGCCAGGAAAAGAACCCGGAAAGGAGAGAGATATTCATTGTGGAGGGCGATTCGGCAGGTGGAAGCGCAAAACAGGGACGGGACAGGGCCTTTCAGGCCATACTCCCCCTACGGGGCAAGATCATGAACGTGGAAAAGGCCCGGTATGACAAGATGCTGGGAAGCGAGGAGATAAAGAACCTCATAGGTGCACTTGGAACAGGAATAGGACCGGAGGATTTCGACCCTGACAAGCTTAGATATCACAAGATAGTCATAATGACGGATGCCGACGTTGACGGTGCCCATATAAGGACCCTTCTCCTTACTTTCTTCTACAGGCAGATGATGCCGATAATTGAAAGAGGCCACCTGTATATAGCCCAGCCGCCGCTTTTCAGGGTATCTTCCGGAAAGAAAAGGGAACTATACCTCAAGGATGAAACGGAAATGGACCTTTTTCTGTTCGAAAGGGCCACCAAATCCATGAAACTCAGGCCAAGGGGTTGGGACAAGTCATTTTCAGGAGAAAGACTGAAAAAGATACTTGGCGATATGGCCTCCTTCAACAAGGCCCTTGAAGAACTGGCCCTTAGGGGATGCTGGAATGAACTTGCAAAGGACCTCCTTAAATACGGCCTCAATAAATCCTCCATGCTTCTTGACCGTGGACAGGTGGAAAAGCTGGTTTCCTACCTCAAGGAAAAGGGCTATCTCACAGGTCCTGTCAAATCCTCTGATTCCGAGGTCCCTGGTTACAAGTTCAACGTGGCTGCAAAGGGTCTGGCGTACCTGAATACCGAGATCAGTCCTGAACTGGTGAAAAGTCCGGAGTACGTCAGGGCGGTGAAGCTGTTCGGGCGCGTTGAAAACATGATAGACGAGGAAATAGACATCCTGAAGGAAGACAACCTGATAAAGACACTTTCAGACTTTACCGCAATACTTGAATTCTTCAGGGATGAAGGCAGAAGAGGCCTTAATGTCCAGAGATACAAGGGCCTTGGTGAAATGAACCCGGAGCAACTCTGGGAAACAACTATGAATCCTGAAAAGAGATCCATGCTGCGGGTTTCCATAAAGGATGCAGACGAGGCTGAAAACCTGTTTACCACCCTCATGGGAGAAAAGATAGAACCCAGGAGAAACTTCATACAGACCCATGCGCTGGAGGTACAGGAACTCGATATATAGATAATGGATGTACTTTTAAGCCAGGTTATGTAACCGGGAATACCAGGTAATTTCACTACCTTGATAACATGACAGATACGGAGGTTATGAAAGGTGGAGTGCCAGAAGGACAGAAATCTTAAAAATTGCAACTGTTCCTATGAACCATGCCCCAGGAAGGGGATATGCTGTGAATGCATAAGGTATCACCTGAAAATGAGGCAACTTCCTGCATGCTGTTTTCCGGATGATGCAGAAAGGACCTATGACAGGAGTTTTGAACACTTTGCCAGGCTGGTAACTGAAGGAAAGGTATAACAGGCACTTTATCTTTTACTCAAGAGCCAGGCCTATAATATTTTCAGCTTGTTTGAATATGAAATATAATTTCAGTAATTATTTTTTTCTCCAACCATTTCCCGAAGAAGCTTCAAGATGCCGGAGGCGATTCAATTTGCTGCCTATGCTAAATAACTTGACATAGATTGCACAGATTAATAGATTCCGGAATCAGGTACAGAAGAAATCATCTAATCCGAAAAACCGTATCCTTTTCACTCAAAAAGAAAATCAAGGAGTAAAAAGATGGCTTTCAGAATGATCTTGGGGGCCCTGTTCATTTTTTTAAGCGGGTGTTCTACCATCCATGTCCAGAACGATTATAATCCCAAGTACGATTTTTCCAGGCTTCGTACATTCAGTATCCTATACGACCATTCCAGTGCTGGCAGTTCCCTCAACCAGGACCGGATAGCAAAGGCCCTGAAAAGAGAACTCGAAGCAAAGGGATATATCGAAACAGAGAAGAAATTTGCAGATTTTTATATCGTTTTTCATACTAACGTGAAAAACAAGACCAAGATCGTTACTGATTATGAACGCGTGGGGCTGCGTTCTTACCGCTACTGGGCAGAACCCAGGGTCCCTGTCCAGAGGCAGTATGATTACAAGGAAGGCAAGATAATAGTTGATGCCCTTGATCCCAAGACCAAACAGGTATTCTGGAGAGGTACTGCAACAGACATGCTCCAGTCATTCAATACCCCGGCTGAACGTATTGAGTATATCAACAAGGTGGCCAAGGAGGTAATGTCCGCCTTCCCTGCCATGAAGGGAGCAAATAACGCCAGGACGCCCACCGGCTCGCCGTCATCTCCATTTGACAGGCCCTAGAAAAATTAGACAGGAAAAGGCAGGCCGAACAGTCAAACCAAGCAGTCCCTAATGGATATAATTGCAAGGCCGGGGCCGTATGCCTTGAAGGCAGGAATATACCATAAAAAAGCATGGTGAAAAATATGCCTGGCGGAAAGAAGTTGACGCAGGTTTGTATACTTAACCAGTCTAAAAAGACAAAATTAATCCCGATTAATTAATATAGAAACAGAAAGGAAAAGGAATGAAAAAGACTCTTAATGCGATTTTAATTACTTTATTTTTAACCGTGACTGCAGCTGGCACGTCTGTCATGGCAGCAGAATCCACACTCAAGATCCTGGCACCGTGGCAGGGTCACGGGGAAGTGTTCAAGGTGGCTCCCAACAAGGTGAAGGTGGTAGGCTCCTTTGATGGCATCATGTACATTGACAACGGCAAGGGAGACCTTGACGCCGCTGTTTTCATGTGTCCCGGAACAGAATACATAGATCTAGACACCAAAAAGGCGACCATCCAGGCCGATTGCGTCATTACAAAGGGTGGGGAAAAGGGCAAGGAAAAGATAGCCTATGCCACGCTCAAGGCAAAAGGCCAGGTCGGAGCCCTTGATGGGGATTTCCAGCTGATTGGCGGTGAAGGCAAATGGAAGGGGATTTCAGGCGGAGGAAAGGTGAGTATCCGTACTGCCCTTGGTGACATAGCCCAGAACAAAAAGACCGGCGAGATCATCAACAAGGCAGCAGGACTTGCCGTGTGGCCTGCTTTCAAGGTGAGTATACCCTGACATCAACCCTTGAAACTTAAAAAAGACCAAGATCAGCCGGAGCCTGCTCCGGCTTTTTGCTTTGAAAACGAGGTATTGTTTTAACCTTACCCCTACAGGCCTTCAAGGCCTCCATTACCTCATGGCCGAATACCCGGCAATTTTCCCTGGAAGGAAACCGGTAATCCACATACAGAAACCGGGTTTTTAGGTTTTCTGGAGAAAAACATGAACAACAACACGGAAAAATCGCTGTTTGAGAGGTTCCTTCACTCCCAGGCTGCAGGCAGCGTAGTCCTTATCCTGGCAGCCACTACCGCCATTGTCTGGGCAAATTCGTCCTGGGCCGAGCTCTATCACAATCTAAGCCACCTGAATATAGGAATTGTCTTTGCAGGAAAGACCTATCAGATGGGCCTGGCTCACTGGGTCAAAGACGGGCTGATGACCATTTTCTTTTTCGTTGTCGGCCTGGAGATAAAACGGGAAGTGGTCCTGGGAGAGCTTTCATCCCTGCGGAAGGCAACGCTTCCTATAATGGCGGCAGCCGGCGGCTGTATTGTTCCGGCCTTCATCTATTATGCCTTTAACCGGACGGGTGACGTAGCTGCAGGCTGGGGAATCCCTATGGCGACAGACATCGCCTTTGCCCTTGGAATACTTGCCCTGTTCGGCAAGAGGGTGCCCATCGGCCTCAAGGTTTTTCTCACGGCCCTTGCCATCGTGGACGACCTGATGGCGGTGGTGGTCATCGCCCTTTTCTATACCGCGCAGATACATTTCAACAGCCTGATTGCCGCGGGTATCTTTCTTCTGCTGTTCTTCTTTGCCGTTCATTACCAGGCGAGAAGGCCCGGCCTCTATCTTATTCCTGCAATAGGCGTGTGGGCGAGCCTTATGTTTTCAGGAATCCATGCCACTGTTGCAGGCGTCCTGATCGCACTGCTCATTCCCGTAAAATCGGTCATAGACCCCCATATCTTTTTTGACAATATATCAATGCACATGAAAAGGCTGAAGGAGTCCGGGCCCCTTACCAGGGACAGCCTTGTTTTCAATCAGAAACAGTGGGAGTCGGTGGAACATATATACCTGACAGCAGAGGACATGATCCCGCCCGGGGTCTATCTTGAACATTATTTCCACGGTGTCCAGGCCTTTATCATTCTGCCGCTCTTTGCCCTTTTTTCAGCAGGAGTTGCCTTCAATGCGGAAACGCTTGCGGATTTTCCCGGGACAGTTACCCTGGGAATAGTATTTGGGCTGGTTTTTGGCAAACAGGCAGGTATACTCCTTTTCAGCTGGCTTGCCATAGTGACCGGCATGGCGGATATGCCAAGGGGGGTCAGGTGGTCCCACCTGTGGGGTGCCGGCATTCTGGGGGGTATTGGTTTTACCATGTCCATTTTCATTAGCGAGCTTGCCTTTTCCAGCCAGGTACTGGTTGATGAGGCAAAGATAAGTATATTTATAGCCTCGCTCCTGGCAGGGATAGCAGGTTATTCTGTCCTCAAAGTGGTGCTTCCCCGGGACAAGTCCTTTGTTGAAACCTGATTTTTTACAGCAGGTCCTTGGAAATTGTGGAGCCGGTCCCGGGGCAGGGGCAAACAGGTCTCAGCCGGCCACACCCGGTATAAAAAGCCGGCAAGAGGTATTTAGGAATTGATGTTGACGGTAAGGGGGAGGAAAACCGATGCCCCGTAAAGAAACCTTTATTGAAAAGCTGCTTCGCCGATACAGTTTCCAGCACCTGCTGGTCTGGCTGTTTCTCTTCATAGTGGCCTCTCCTTTTCTCCAGGAGCTGCCCCACGCCTCCCTGGTTTCTTCTGTTTTCATATCCTTTGTACTCTTCCTTGCGGTCTACTCCATAAACAGGGAGGGCAGGTTATTCAAATATCTCACCGGGCTCATGATCCTGTCCCTGATGCTGTACTGGATTGACGTATTCGACCTGGTGGCATTTTCCAGTATGGCCAGCAGGCTGATCATAGCCACATACCTGTTTATGCTGGTGTTCGCCTTCACCAAGTATGTGTTTTCTGCTAGAAAAGTGGATTCCAGCCTCATAAGTGCAGCCCTCTGCCTGTACCTGCTGATCGGAACCCTTTGGGGAATAATATACAGCATACTGGAACTTGCATCTCCGGGATCATTCTCTGGACATCTCCTTTCGGACCAGCCTCACCTTTCTGACCGGTGGCAGCATTTTGAATATTTCAGCCTGGTTACCCTCACCACCCTGGGATACGGAGACATCCTTCCCCAAACGCCCAGGGCGGCAGCCCTCTGCCAGGCAGAAGCGGTGATGGGCCAGTTTTACATGGCAGTGCTGGTGGCACGGCTGGTTGGAATACAGGTTTCCCAGGAGTTTTCATCAAGCCGGGAAGATAAAGAGTGAGCGGGGTGGCAGTAACGATTCAAGCGGAAACAGTATTTATAACTTTTCTTATCATCATGACTAAAATAATATATCTTAGATATTTAAAATTATCTGGATTTCAGGAGGTACAATGAAATCAGTTACCGGAAGAGGAGCTTCAGCCTGTTTTTTCAGGAAACCACTAGTAATTTTGGTTGCATTTCTTGTAATGCTTTCCCTGGCTGCCTGCGGAAAGGAAGAAAAAACCGAAAAGAGAGAGGTGATCCGCCCGGTCAAGATGATGACCGTCAGGGATGCAAATGCACTCCTGACCCACGGATTTCCTGCAACTGTGCGCGCAAGCAGGCGGGCCGTGCTCTCCTTCAAGGTCTCCGGGCCCTTGGTGGAGCTTCCCGTGGATGAGGGGGAGAATGTCAAAAAGGGCGACCTCATTGCCCAGATAGATAAGAGGGACTTCCTGAATGCCATCAAGGAAGCCGTGGCCAGGTACAGGGAAGCCGAGCAGCAGTTTGCCAGGTACAAGGAACTCTATGCAAAGAAACAGGTTTCAAGGGCCGATTTCGACAGGTACAGGGCAGCCCGTGACGTGGCCCTTGCCAAGCTCCAGGATGCAAAAAACGCCCTTTGTGACACGACTCTTCTGGCACCCTTTGACGGGGTGATTGCCAAAAGGTACGTGGAAAACTTCTACAAGGTAAAGGCCAAGGAGCCCATAGTGTTCCTGCAGGATATTTCCAGGATAGAGCTCCTTGTAAACGTCCCGGAACTGGTCATGGCTGCCATTCGCGAAAAGAGCTCCAGTAACGTTATTGCCACCTTTGAATCCATTCCCGGAAAGACCTTTCCCCTTGAGCTGAAGGAATATTCCACCGAGGCCGACCCGGCCACACAGACCTACCAGGTGGTCTTTATTACAGACCAGCCGGCAGAGGCCAACATCCTTCCCGGGATGACGGCAACCGTTACCACGGCAATGAAGCCGGAGGCGAAGAAAGCAGAACCTGAAATAATCGTACCCGCCCTTGCGGTGCTGGATGCCCCCAAGGACAAGCCCTATGTCTGGGTCTTCGATCCCTCCCAGGGCATGGTTCAAAAGCGCTTCGTCAAGATAGGCAGCCTCAAGGACTCCGGGAGTATCAGGATAGTCGAGGGCCTGAAACCTGGCGAAATCATCGTTATTGCCGGGGTCACAAAGCTCAAGGAAGGAATGAAGGTAAGACCCTGGGAAAAACAGAGGACGGGACTCTAGGCGATGAACATAGCCGAATTTGCAATAAAAAAGAGTGTTATCACCTGGACCCTCACCTTCGTGGTCCTGGTGCTGGGATATTTTGCATACATGGGCCTTCCAAGGCTAGAGGACCCGGAATTTGCCATCAAGGAAGCGGTTATCATAACCCCGTATCCCGGGGCCTCTCCCATGGAGGTGCAGGAAGAGGTAACCGAGGTAATTGAAAAGGCCGTCCAGGAAATGGGCCAGCTCAAGAGGGTGGAATCCTATTCATCCCGGGGCCTGTCCATCGTGGACGTCAAGATCAAGGACAAGTACCGCAAGAACCAGCTTCCCCAGGTATGGGATGAACTTAGGCGCAGGATGGGAGACCATGAAAACGAGCTCCCACCGGGTGCCGGTCCCATTACGGTGAACGACGATTTCGGGGATGTCTACGGGGTGTATTTCGCCCTTGTGGGAGAGGGATACACCTTTGCGGAACTGAAGGAGATAGCCGAGCTCCTGCAGAGGGAGCTGCTGGTTGTGCAGGATGTCAAGAAGATCGAGCTTTTCGGCATAAGGCCCGAGGCGATTTACGTTGAGATGTCCCGTTCAAAGATGGCGGCCCTGGGTATTACCAGGCAGGACATCTTCAATGCCCTGAAGGCAAAGAACGTCTCTGTTGATTCAGGATGGATCAAGTTCGGCACCCAGTATCTTGCCATCAATCCCACAGGCGAATTCAAGTCCGAAAAGGATTTCGGCAAGCTCTTTATCGCCTCCAAGGACGGAAAACTCATCTATCTGCGGGATGTCGCAACCATCAAGCGGGGATACGTGGATCCACCATCCAAGATACTTAGGGTGGACGGCAAGGAGGGCATAGGTATCGCAATATCCACGGTCCTTGGCGGAAATGCCGTTACCATGGGAAACGCCGTGCTCAAGAGGCTGGCCCAGCTTGAAGGCCAGATCCCCATAGGCGTGGAGCTGAAGGAAATTTCCATGCAGTCAAAGTCCGTCACGAAGGCCGTGAACGGATTTGTGATTAACCTGCTAGAGTCCGTTGCCATTGTCATTGTGGTCCTTGCCGTGTTCATGGGCGTAAGGGCCGGCATGATAATCGGTTTCATCCTGCTTCTTACCATCTCCGCCACCTTTGTGGTCATGGGTTATTATCACATCACCCTTGAACGTATATCCCTTGGTGCTCTTATCATCGCCCTGGGTATGCTGGTTGACAACGCCATCGTGGTGGTGGACGGCATGAAGGTGAAGATGAAGCAGGGCATGGACGGCCTAAGTGCTGCAAAGGATGTGGTTGGCCAGAACTCCATGCCGCTCCTTGCCGCCACCGCGGTTGCGGTAATGGCCTTTGCATCCATCGGAGGCATGAGTAACTCCACTGGTGAATACTGCCAGTCGCTCTATTACGTCATCCTTATTTCCCTGTCCCTTTCCTGGCTTACAGCCGTCACCTCGACTCCCCTGATAACCACCAAGTTCATCCTGAGCAAGAAGGAGATGGAGTCTGGCGGCAGCCATGAGGACGCATACGGGGGCAAGTTCTACCAGGTTTACAGGAAGTTTCTGTCTGTAGCCATCAAGGCGCGCTGGGTAACCATCGGCGTGGTAATCGCCCTTTTTGCCACCTCGGTGTTCGGTTTCGGCTATGTGAAACAGCTCTTTTTCCCTGCTTCCACCAGGCCCCAGTTCATGGTGGAGTGCCAGTTCAGGGAGGGGATACACATAAAGGAAACCGAGAAAAAGGTGGCCCGGATGGAGGAATACCTCAGAAAGCAGGAGGGTGTCACCATGACCGCCTCTGCCATAGGCGGGGGGCATCCCAGGTTTCTCCTGACATACAGCGTGCCCGTGGATGCGGCAAGCCAATATGCCTGCGTGCTGGTCTCGGTTAAAGACTACAACATCATCGAAGACATACGGGTGAAGGTTCAAAACGACCTTGAAAAGATGTTCCCCGATGCCTGTATAAACGTGAAGAAGTTCAACCTCGGCCCTGCCACCGGCGGCAAGATACAGCTTCGCATAAACGGCTCCGATCCGGAAGAGCTGCGTGCCCTGGCTGAAAAGGCCATGAAGATATTCAGGGAGGAAAACGCCAAGGCCGTAAGAACTGAATGGGGCGAGAAGGTCAAGGTTCCCGTCCCGGTCCTTGCCGAAGACAGGGCCATGGCCCTTGGAATAACAAGGCCCATGGTCGCACAGGCAATACAGTCCAACTATTCAGGCACCACCACCGGCGTGTACAGGGAAGGCATCAACCTTATTCCCATCATAGCCAGGGCTCCCGACGACGAGCGTGCCACGATAGAGGACCTTACAGAGATTCAGCTTTTCAGTCCCATGGCCCAGCAGTACGTTCCCATCCTCCAGGTCCTAAACGGCCTTGAAACCGGCTGGGAAAATGCCAGGGTCTCTCGCTGGCACAGGAGGCTGATGATCAAGCTCCATGCAGACCCAAGAGGGGACGTGCTTCCTGCAGAACTCATGGCAAGGGTGAAGCCGCGAATTGAACAGGCCCTGGGCGTGGACCTTGAGGCCTACCGGGGAAAGCCCCTTGAAGAAGGCGAAAAATGGACGGCCTCCACCATACCCATAAAGTATGATGATATCCTGCCCCTAAAGGGAAAGCCCGGCTATTTCATGGCGTGGGGAGGAGAGCTTGAGGACTCGTCGGATTCCCAGGCGCAGCTTGCTGCCAACATCCCCGTATACTTCGGGATGATGGTGCTGATTGTCATATTCATGTTCAATGCCTTCAGGCAGCCACTCATCATCTGGCTTACGGTGCCCCTTGCCCTCATAGGCGTGACTGCAGGCCTCCTGCTGCTCCACCAGCCCTTTGGCTTCATGGCGCTCCTTGGTCTTATGAGCCTTTCCGGAATGCTCATCAAGAACGCCCTGGTGCTCATTGACCAGATAGACATCAACATAAGGTCCGGGATGAAGGGCATGGAGGCAATTGTGGAGTCGGGCGTGTCCAGGATGCAGCCTGTCATGATGGCGGCCCTTACGACAATGATGGGCATGATACCGCTATTCCAGGATGCGTTTTTCGTGTCCATGGCCGTGACAATTGTCTTCGGCCTAGGCTTTGCCACGGTTCTCACCCTGGTTTTCGTACCGGTGCTTTATGCAACGTTCTTTAAAATTAAATAAGATGGAAATGTTCGATATTTTCAGGAGTTACACCATGACAAAACGCTTTTGTCTGTCTGTCTTTTGCTGGGTTCTGCTGGGGCTTGTGCTTGCACCATCCCTCTGGGCACAGGGCTGTGACATAGAACCCCTTAGACAAAAGACATATACCATAGGAATCATAACAGACGGGACCACTCCGGGAGACGAGGAGCTGGTCCGCCTCTACCAGAAGGAGCTAAGAGGCCTGGCAGACCAATCCACCCGCTTCAGTTTCCCGGAACGCTTCATGGTCTCGGGCAAAGATTCGAGGCAGGGGGTAAAAAGGGCCCTTGCGGGGCTTTTTTCTGGCAGGGGTCCTGATATCGTCCTTGCCCTCGGGGTGATCTCATCCACCGAGTGCCTGGATTCAAGGCGGCTTCCCGGGCCGGTGGTGGCACCCTTTGTGGCACGTTTTGCCCTTGAGGGCCGGAAGAAAAAGGGCCAGGCCAGCGGTATCAGGAATCTTGTCTACATAGATTCCGTGTATCACCTGGATGAGGATATAGGGACGTTCAGGAAGATCGTAAAGTTCAAAAACGCTGCCCTTATCCTGGACAGGCGGGAAGTTGAGGCCTTTTCCAATCTCCCCGGGCTTGTGGAAAGATTTGCCCACAGGCACGGAATAAACATTGCCATAGTTCCGGCAGGGGCATCGGCCAAAGGAGTGCTGGAGGCACTTCCCGCAAACACGGATGCGGCCATAGTGGGGGCCCTCTGGCATTTTGACAGGGAGCAGATGCGCCTTCTGGCCAAGGGCTTCATTCAGAAAAGGATACCGGGCTTTGCCATGTGGAGCGAGGAACAGGTGGCCGATGGCCTCCTGGCCGGCATGGAAATGAAGGGAAAGCAGGACGTCCTTGCCCGTCGCACCGCCGTTGCCGTAACAGATATCCTCGAGGGTAAAAGGCCTGAGGATGTGGGGGTGGGCTACATAAGGAACAAGCGCCTTACCATAAACATGGCCACGGCAAGGGCCATAGAGGTGTATCCAAGCCTTCTGACCATCACCCGTGCCAAGGTCATCAACGGGCAGCGAAGGGACATAAAGAGACGGCTTAATATCAAGAAGGCCGTGGATGAGGCCGTTGAGGCGAACCTGCGTCTCCAGTCCGCCAAGACCACGGTCAAGGCCGGAGAGCACGCGGTTAAGGAGGCCATGGCAGATCTTTTTCCAAGGATAGATGTCGAAACCGGGGCCAGGGCCATGGACCAGGACAGGGCCAAGGCCGGCGGGGGCATGAGCCCTGAGCGTGCCTGGACGGGAAGTGCAGGTGGCTCGGTACTGCTCTATTCCGATGAAAAATGGGCGAAATACACCGCTGAGGAGCATCTCCAGGAGGCGAGGCAGAGAAACATGGACTCCGTCAGGCTGGACGTAACATACGATGCCTCCGTTGCCTACCTGAAGGTCCTGAGGGCCAAGACCATAGAGCGGATATACAGGGAAAACCTCAAGCTCACCGAGGCAAACCTGGAGCGTGCCCAGATCAAGGTGGCAACCGGAGCTGCCGGCCCGGACGAGGTCTACCGCTGGGAAGCCAAGTACGCCAACGACAGGAAGGAGGTCCTGTATAGGGAGTCTGACACAATGGATGCCATGGAGGCCCTTAACCGCATCCTCCACAGGCCTTTGCAGGAACTTTTCGTGCCCGAGGAGGCATCCCTGAAGGATCCCCTTTTCATCATCGGCGACAAGTTCTTTTATCAACTCATGGAAAAACCCTGGTACATGAAAAAGTTCAGGGAGTTTGCCGCAAAGAGGGCACTGGAGCTCAGGCCGGAACTCAAAGGCTATGATGCCGCCATCAAGGCCAAGGAAAGGCTCAAGACCGCTGCAAGACGGCAGATATGGCTTCCCGATTTCACCGTGGAATGGAAGGTGGACCAGTACTTTGCAGAAGACGGCGAGGGAAGGCGCGACAGCCACCTTAGCGATCTGGATGACACGGACTGGACTGTGGGGGTGTTTGCCAGGATTCCGCTGTTTGAAGGCGGAAAAAGGGTGGCCCAGGCCAGCAGACTGCAGGAAGAGGTTTCCAGGCTTCGCATCAACCGAAGCGCCAAGGCAGAGGCGATCATCCAGAACGTTCTGGCATCCCTTAACAGGACCCGCGCCTCATACCCGTCCATAACACTTTCCAGGCAGGCGGCAGAAGCTGCAAAAAGGAACCTCGATCTTGTTATTGATCTGTACGTTCAGGGAATCAAGACCATTATAGACCT
>CAYZJS010000012.1:0-9689 GCA_964478865.1 uncultured Thermodesulfatator sp. | reverse complement strand
TATAGAGGATGTTTTCAGGCCTGACGCCTCTTTCAGACATGAGGTGCTGAATCAGCATCCTGAGAAGGTAACTCTTTCCAACCCGGCGCTGACCGAGCACCACCTTTACCAGATGATTCCCAAGATAACTGCTGAATCTTTCGAGGTAGTCGTGGCGGACGAATCCAACTGGTACGGGCCTGTCATCCCAGAAATTTACACTGCGTAAAATTTCAATCATACCTGAAATAATACGCTAATAGATGTATTTTATCAATCAAAATTGATAAATAATGCCTATTTTTGACTCACCCTTCAGACTGGCACTCCAGATTCTGGGGCCACTTCAGCCAAAACGGATCATCCGGCCGGTTTACTGCGGAAAGGGTGGCCGGATAAAATCGGAATCAATGGCCTACTTGCATCGGATTAAGCAGCGGCGGTTGCGTCTTCCATTGCTGGACTGTTTCGACGACCTAATCTCGTTACTCCAGGTATCAAGGGATTAGATGATTGTGAACTAAGTCAGGAAGTTGAGTTAACAAAAAACCGGGCGAACACCCTGGGATACACAAAAACGGGGTGGCTCAACAAAAAAATTAAACGTACCTTACTCGATCTGCGTCTTAATACTGAAAGCTTCTCTCTTAGGATAATTATTTGTGATTGGAGGATAAAAGATGTTTTTCAATTTATCATGTCTTGCAAAAATTATATGCATATTAATATTTATTTTTTCTTTTTGTTCCGAGCCTATGGCGGCCCCACCTGTTTTTAATCCTTTGGGTGAAGAGCGCATATTGAATTCTTGTCTCTTTGTTCGAGAAGGACAAGAGATCAAATTTCACATATCAGCTACTGATCCAGATGGAGATACTCTCGTCTATTTCGCGGAGAATGTGCCGCGCTGGGCAAACTTTGATAGCACAACAGGTATTTTTGGTGGTATCGTCCCTTCCTGGCCGTCTGAATACGAAAAAAGAAGAAAACAGCCCGGGGTTTTTGATGTATATTTTTCTGTTACGGACGGAATATATACTGTAAAAAAGATCGTATCAATATATGTGCTTGATGCGAGTTGGACACCAAAAACAATGGCTCAACTCGTTGATAGCCGCCCAATCAAAGAAGGAGGAGCCATTGGCACTCCTGTAAAGCTGAATAATGTAAAAGAGGAAATTATCTATAGTTCCTTTGGAGGTGGCAAACGGATCCGAAAAATAACCTTTGGTTTCACCAGCCAGGTTCCTGATGTAAGCGGATGGGAAAATGATTGGGTTACCAAGGTAAATTATGCCTTTCTTCCATTGAAAAAACCATCTGTTCCCAATGTTGGGGCAGTGATAGAGGGGGGGTATTCAAGGCAATTCGGTGAAAAATTTTTTGCTGAACGGGCATGCGCTGAACTTGACATTCCGGTACTCATTATAGATATGGATTGGCCAACGACTCATGGCGGCGATGTAATGTCAAAACATAATGAACAATCAATGTCCACCGGCAACCCGGTATATCTATTTTCTGTCTATAGCGCGGCCCATTATTTACGTGCTTCAGATGCCCTTGTCACCATTATAAAACATTATACAAACTGGGCCGTGTCATATGAAAATTTCAAAACAGTGTTTACTGGCCATTCCAAATTTGGTCATACCTGCTTTAAAGCAGCAGCGACAAGACCTGAAAGAGTAGCAGGCTTTATGGCCACAGGTATTGCCGGCCTTGATACAGGGGCCATCAGACTCCTGGGGAAGTTGCAAGGGGCAAGCAAAATGAATCCTGGCGCGAGTCCTACCTATCTAGGAACCATGATCAGATATTTTACGGAAAATCTTACAATAGAAAATCAAATGGCTCCTGATCTTAAGGCCCTCGTTGTGCAAGGAACCAATGATTCAAAGGGTGAAACCGAGGGATACGGCCCTAAATACGCTATGCTGGCAACGGAGATGGAGATAAACATACCCTATGCAAAAGGCAGCATCCCAAATGTGCCTCATACCACCAGGACGCCTCAGCACAGCAATTACTGGATAATGTGGCTGGCCCATACCCTCCTGAAGCGACCTGTAGCTAATATAGAATATGTTCATCACTGTATTGGCAACCAGAATATCACGGTTGAGGCCAAAATATCGGGCAACACTTCTCTTAAAGAAATAAGGATATGGGCTACCAATCAAAGTGACATGGATGTAAGCCAATGGGATAAATTTGCGTCCTATCCAATGACTCTTGAAAGAGGCCTTTATAAAGGGCAGATACCTAAACAATCCACTGCTTATTTTGTGGAAGTTTTGGATGAGGCAATGGGCATAAAGGGAATTATCACTTCAAGTCCTACCCCAGTGAACAAAGATTATCCCATACTTCCCCAACCTCCAGGCAATGCCAACGGATTTGCTGCACAACTGGATGGATCAGCCGTTCATCTCGATTGGTTAAATCCATTTGACTATGACTTTAAGGGAACCTTGATCCGTGCCAGCACAACAGGATATCCTTCGCTATTAACAGGCTCTCTCCTTTATGATGGCTCAGGAAGCCTTGCAACCGTAGGATCTGGCCATGAAAATATCTATTATTCCGCCTTTACCTATGATGCGACAGGTAGTTACAGTAAGGGTTCTTACGCAAAGGTATGCTTGCCTGGAAAGGAAGTGTATCCAATCTTCAATAATGACACAAAAATTCTTCATATACCTGAGGTTATAGTAGGAGAAGAGAGCTATGCGTTTGATCTTCAGTGTATGGGTGAAGGTGTCTTCCATATAATAAGCATAACGCCTCCTCTTTGCGCTGGGAATAAGGCATCTTTCGACAAAAATACATTATTTCTCTACATACCAGAATTGGAGGCAGGAGGACACAATTCATATGACGTTTATATGCAATACACGGGAGACCTGAATCTGATAGGAGAGGATTTGCCATTTTGTCCATAGGTGGGTGATAGGGTTATAGGAAATCGCTTTTCAGCGATTGGGTGGAGGGGTGCGAAAAGCCCAATGGCCATTGTTTTTGACCCACCCTTCAGACTGGCACTCCAGATTCTGGGGCCACTTCAGCCAAAAAGGAACAAAGGCATTCAAGATCAAATGTTTTTAGCCATGGACACACATGGACCCGCACGGACAGTTTGTCTGCCCTGATCAGGGCCGGATAAACACCCCAGGCAGCTCAAATAGCTGCCACCTGGTAGTATATTGCCATGCCGGAGGCATGTAGGGTTTTCTTCATGCCCGGTTGGGCATGAAGAAAGTATTTGTCCATGTTAGTCCATGTGCGTCCATGGCTAATTCAATGTTTTTTAAGCAAGTTATACAACTCCTAACTGAAACACACCACTTTTGGTGCAAATTTCAAGGCAAACTTTTGATTTTCAAAAAAAACCTGCCGCCGAGAAGCGCTAGCGGATTGGCGGTCGGCTTGAGCCCAGTGGTTTCATTGCTTCTCAGGAAATAATCTCATCCTGCCACAGTTTTTGCAGAAAAATCCGCCAGGGCATGATTTCTATTCCGCTGTGCAGCCGTTCCTCCCGTTCATTGCAGACAACGATTGCCTCCTTCGGGCTATAAAGCTCGATAAATGTTTTTAGGGGACGAAGCGCCCTCTTATCCACCATGCCAGTAGATTTCACTTCAACGGCCACTTCTCCTCCACCCAGCACAAAATCGACTTCCTGCCCGGATTTTGTCCTCCAAAATTGAATCTCATAATCAATTTCATGGTATGAACTGTGAGCCAGCATCTCAAGATAGATAAAATGTTCAAAGGCATGGCCAAACATCTCGCCCTTTTCCTCGGCAATCGTTCTTTTGCATATGGCCCCGGCCACACCTGCATCAAAAAGATAGAACTTGGGCGCCTTGCTGATTACCTGCCGTTCCTGTCTCCTTTTGAATGGCATGACAAAAGTACCAAGCAGTGTATCAACCAGAATCTGGTAATACTCCTTGACCGTCTTGGAGGACACTCCGCATTCCCTGGCAATGTTTGCATAGTTGACCAGTGAGCCATGTGCATAACCCATTGCTTCAAAGAAACGGGAAAAGGCAGGAATGTTTCTTGTCAGGCCTTCCTGAAATACTTCTTCTTTAAGATAATCCTGGACGTAACCGCGCAGGGAGCGTTTGTAATTTTCCTGCAGGTAATGTGAGGGGATCATGCCGTGATTGAGTGCCCTGAGAAGGTTCAGTTCGTCCACCTCTTTTGAAACCAGCGGAAACAATTCAAATCGCCATGCCCTGCCTCCAAGCAGATTGACCTGTCCCCGCCTGAGTTTTCTTGCAGAAGAACCACACAGTATGAATCGCAGCCCATGGTTTTCAATCAGCCAGTGGACTTCATCAAGTATCCCGGGGACCTTCTGCACTTCGTCAATGATAATAGGGTGTTTCAACGCCTGTTCCGGCATTGCCAACAATCGCTCCCGAAGCAAAAAGGGTGATTTGGTGTATTCGAGGTAGGTATCAGTCCGCAAAAAATCAATAAAGACGCTATGGGGGAACTGCTCACGCAGCAAAGTGGTCTTGCCTGTTTTCCTTGCCCCCCATAAAAAGGCTGACTGCTGGGGCGGCAGATCAATGACAAGCAATCTTTTAAACAGCTTTTTCACGAATATTACTCCATTTTAGTTTAACTTTTTTGAAGTTTATTTCCAGAAAGTAAGTTTGTCAACGGGTATCTCCACTTTTGGTTGGTGGTCCCCGATCCTGGCAAGGTTTCCAAACTCACGCTCGATTACCTTACCCGGAGCTATACCGCCCACTCCAAGCGCTCTGGATTTCTCGCATTCCCTTTCTGGAGATAGCTGATGTAAAACTTGCGGTTTTCGGGCCTTCTTTTTCAAGACACGATATGCTGGATCGGCATCATGAGGAGGTAACTCTTTCCGGTTCCGCTCTGCCCCAGGACTTTTCCAGATGGTTTCCCATGAGTGCTTGGCCCCGGATCACAATTTAAAACGGCATTCTGGTCAAATGTATGCTATGCTTAAGGATCATTTTGCAGATGTTCTCATTGAACAGGCAGGCCGTACCTGGCTGCCTCTAATGGCTATTCACCATGTCCGGAAAGGAAAACCAGTTGTTTTCAGCTTCCCTGCTCAAGCAAAAATTCTTCTGGTTGATCACGCTATCTATCCTGGGGATATCTGCAGTCCAGTACTTTTTCTCAGACACCGCTGATATACAGGAAATTGACAGGGAACTCTATTATTTCCCCATCTTTGTTGCTGCCATGCGTTACGGCATGCGGGGGGCAATGGTGGCCCTTTGTGCAATCTATTTCCTTTACATACCGTTTATCGCCATGACCTGGAAGGGAAGCATAGGGCATGAATCAGCCAGGGTGGTAGACCTTGTCTTTTATTTTCTTTTTGCCTTCGGGGCCGGGTTTCTGGCAGACCGTGACAGGAAGATCAGGGCGGAGCTCGAGAGAAACCGCCTCACCATTTCCCTTGGGCGCATAACATCGGCCATCGTGCATGATCTGAAAAACCCGCTTATAAGCATTACCGGCCTGCTCGAAAGGCTGGCCAGGGGCAAGGGGGACTGCGCCACCTATGTTCCCCTGATACTGCAGGATGCCTACAGGATGAAACGCATAGTGGATGATGTGCTGGACTTCGCGCGGCCTGTAAAACTCAAAAAGGAAAGATGCAGCCTTGCCGGGGTGATCAGGCATGCGGTCGAGATGTGCCAGGAAAGGGCGGAAAAGGCAGGAGTCCGGGTGGAGACCGAGCTGGAGGATGTCAGGGCCGATGCCGATTCCTTCATGCTGGAGCGCGCCCTGGTAAACGTGATCTCAAATGCCGTGGAGGCCTCTGAACCAGGGAAAAAGGTGGTGGTGCGCCTTCACAGGGACGGGGATTTTGTGCGGATTTCCGTGAGGGATTTCGGCTCCGGCATGGACAGGGAGACCATTGAACACTGTTTTGAGCCCTATTTTACCAGGAAGCAGGGAGGAAACGGCCTGGGCCTTCCCATAACAAAGAGGATTGTAGAGGCGCATGGGGGCCACGTGAAGATCGGCCAGCCAGAATCCGGAGGTACGGTTTTCAGTATCTTTTTGCCTCTTTCATGAGCCCTGCATCATGCAGGCCGCCTGCAAACCATTCCTTTTCAAATTGTTTAAGCAGCCGGTTGCGCCTTCTTGCCAGCTGGCCCATTATGGTTTCGAATCTTTTAAATTCAAACCTTTCTTCATGCTGGAACCTGTCCATGCAGGGATCACAGAAGTACCAGGTGCACCTGTAAGACCTGCCGTAGCGGGGCAGTATGCATCCGGTAGGGCTCAGAAACTGGCACGGGCCCGTGTCTTCCACGTTGCAGTTGAACGGAGGGGGCTTTGTGCCCATGGCCTGGAAGACGATGAGGTCTTCGAAATCCGGGAAACCGTGCCGGTTCACGCAGCAGGGGGTAGGGCACTTTCTGCAGATCGGGCCGGTGAAGTCGTCGAAAAAGTGCTGGAGGCTTTCGTAGGTGGAGCGGATACATGCGCCCGCCGCGGCTATCCCCGGAAGCTGCCTTTTGTGGTGGTGAAAAAACTCGGCGATCTCCCTTTGTGTTTCCAGGTACGCCGGTTCATTGCCGAAAATGAGTTCCGGGAATTCCATTTATCCGGATGTTTCCTTCTTGGTTGAGGGTGAATTTCATGAAACCTTGTCCTGTTTATCCAGGATACACCCGGAATCCGGAAAGGAACAGGCAAAAATGCCCTTGCATAGTACGGTAAGGATATCAGTGTGACAGTATCTCTTCCTTTTTCCTCTCGTAGGTGGAGCGGCTGATGGCACCGCTGTTGTAGAGTTCTCTAAGCACCTGGATCTTTCTTCTCACCTCGGGATCATCTATGGCCTTTGGCACAGGCGCCTGCTGGAGCGTGGCAGCCGGTGGCCTGAACTCCTCGGGCTCTGGCTGGTCGGGCTCTGGCTGGCTGTTTACGGCTGGAGGTGTCTTGATGACGTTTTCGAAATGGCTGACCGTGTTTTTCACCGGCTCGTAGACCCTGTCCAGGTCAATAATGAGCCAGTTGGAATAATAGTCTTCCTGGAAGAAACCAAAGCCTTTCTTGCGGTGTTTCTTCAGTTCCATGCCGGGCATGAGCACAAAGGACCAGTCGTTTGCAAGGGCCCTCTTGGTGGGATCGCTAACAAACTGCCTGATTGCGCTCTGGTAGTTATCGCACTGGTAGCTCACAACCCTCATGACGAGGTTGAGCTTTCCATCCTTTTTGAAAAAGATGCCGCTGGTGAAAAGATCGTGGTTGAAGATCATCAGAAAGCTCTTTCCGAGCATGAAGGAAAAGTCTATCACCTCATCCGGTTGCGCCTTCTGAAATGCATCGTGAAGTGGCTGCAGCAGCACCCTTCTCACCTTTGCAGGGAAAAGCTTGTACTTGCTCTTTTTGCCGACAACATTGTTGTCTTGGACGTATATGGATGAAAGGATGTTGTTCAGTCTTGCAGGGCTGATGTCAAAGGGGTGTTCAAAGCCGCCTCTTTTAACAATTTCCGAGCCCATGGAGTACTTTACCAGCCTGACTCTCCAGTCTTCCCCGTTGGCAACCGGACGGAATTCGTTTCGAGGAATGATGGAGCAGCTGCCAAGGAGCAGGACGACAGCCAAAAGAAGAAGGGCTATGGGGAAGATCCCTGTACGGTTGGAAGCCATTATCTGGATGATGTCCTGTAGATGGTCATTGATGTCTCGCAAGGCGGTTTTGCCCGGAAGTTCCGGAAAAGGCCCCTTGAACCTAACAAGATCCCGCCGAATTTGCAATTTCAGTCGGGATGCTGACCTGCACGTTTCGCAGTTTCCGTTGCCTGCCGAAGCCTTGAAACGGACGCACGGAGCCTTTCCTCATGGATGATTCCTTCCGAAACGGCACGGGCCAGGGATTCCATGCAGGTGAGCACGTTTTCCTGGCTGTTGCAGACAAGAAGAAGGTCGTGGCCTGCCGCAAAGGCCTCCACTGCCGCCTGGCCTATCTGGCCGTGTTTGGTGATGCCTTTCATCTCGAGATCATCAGAGAGAAGAATCCCCTTAAACCCCAGCTGCCCCCTTAGGAGTCTTGTGGCTATCTCTTCTGAAAAGGTGGCAGGGCGCCAGGGGTCAATGGAGCTGTAGACCACGTGGGAGGTCATTATTGCCGCAGTGCCTGCCCTGATGGCTTCCCGGAAGGGCAGCATGTCTGAGGCAAGCTCCTTCAGGGAGGCGTCCACCACGGGCCTTTCAAAATGCGGATCGAGCTTTACCCTTCCTATGCCGGGAAAGTGCTTGGCCGTTGCCAGGATTCCCTGTTCCTGGAGGGTCCGGATGTAAATTTTCCCAAGTCTTGCAACCTGCTGCGGCTCCGTTCCGAAACACCGGCCCTCGAGTACGTTTTTTTCCGCCTCCAGGCAGAGGTCCAGTACAGGGGCCAGGTTCATGTTGATGTCGGCATTATTCAGGAGCGCTGCTGCATCTTTTGCAAGGCCTGCCATCTTGGCCCCCGGGTCAGGGGAGGAAAGGACCTCCAGGGGCGAGGGCATACCGGGGAAAAGCGGTGGCTTAAGCCTTCTTACCGGGCCTCCCTCCTGGTCAACTGCAATCAGTGCCTCCAGGTCTTCCTCCCGGCAGAGCTTACAGATTTCACCGCAGAGCCCTGCCAGTGCTTCCGGGCCATTTTCGCAGTTCCGGGCAAAGATTATGAAGTTTGAAATCCCGTAATCCCTGATAAGGGACCTTGTGCCAGGGTCCAGGCCCGTACCGGGCAACCCGGTCATGATTACCCGTCCTAAACCGCTTTTCCTGAAGAAATTTGTTTGTGCCATGGCCGTCGATGAATTAGTCTTGAAAGCATCTGGTCCCTTTCCGCCGGGCCGGGCCTTTCGGGGCAGGCTCCCACGGAGGAATTTCAATACTTGAAGGTGCATATTAACAGATGAGTTTACTGGAAGCAGTATTTTTAGGGGTTCTCCAGGGGGTTACGGAATTTCTCCCGGTTTCCAGCTCCGGGCATCTTGTGCTTGCAGAGTATTTCCTGGGGCTTAAGGAAACCAGTCTCGCCTTTGACGTAACCCTCCACCTTGGCACCCTGCTGGCGGTGCTTGCCTTTTTTTTCAGGGACTGGATGGGGATGCTTGTTTCCCTTGCCCCTGGAAGTCCTGCCCGGGAGGAAAGGAAAATGGTCATCTACCTCCTTGCCGGGACCCTGCCAGGGGCTGCTGCGGGTTTTTTCCTGGAACATGCGGTTTCAACGTACCTAAGATCCCCCTGGGTGGTGGTATCCACCCTTTCAGGGGTAGCCATCCTCCTGTGGCTGGCCGAAAGGATGGCTACCCACAAGAGGCCTTTCGAGTCCATAAGGCTGCCGGATGCACTCCTGATCGGAATCTCGCAGGCGCTGGCAGTGATTCCCGGAACTTCCAGGAGCGGCATTACCATGACATGCGGGCTCTTTCTAGGGCTTTCCAGGGAGGCCGCAGCCCGTTTTTCCTTCCTCCTGTCTGCCCCCATTATCGCAGGGGCCGGTCTCTACGAGGGACTGAAGCTCTGGAACCATGGCGGCTCGGAGGTAACTCTCAATTTCCTGTGGGGATTTCTGGCCTCGGCAGTTTCAGGGTACCTGGTCATTGCCTTTCTTATGAACTACCTGAAAACCCACACCTTTTATCCCTTTGTGGTCTACAGGCTGGTGATAGCCGCCGTGGTGGCTGCAGTGCT
>CAYZJS010000011.1:0-7210 GCA_964478865.1 uncultured Thermodesulfatator sp. | reverse complement strand
AAAGGGGCCTGGCATATTTGATGTAATGGTTGCCATCGGCAAGGACCGGGTGATAAAAAGGCTCAGAAACACGCCCAGGCTCTTTGAATCCTGAGACATAAAAGGCCCTCGGAAGCAAACTTTGCCTAAAAAACATTGAATTAGCCATGGACGCACATGGACTTACATGGACAAATACTTTCTTCATGCCCGACCAGGCATGAAGAAAACCCTATATGCCTTCGGCATGGTAATATACTACCAGGTGGCAGCTATTTGAGCTGCCCGGGGTGTTTATCTGGCCTGATCAGGGCAGATAAACTGTCCGTGCGGGTCCATGTGTGTCCATGGCCAAAAAACATTTGATCCAGAAACTTGAGGCTTATATTATGGCGGGACCTCCCTCCTGACCTAATCGAAAAGGGCCTCTACAAACTCCTTTGCGTCAAAGGGCCGCAGATCTTCCATCTTTTCCCCTATTCCTATGTAGCGGATGGGGATCTTCATGTCGTGGGCAATGCTTGCCACTATGCCGCCCTTGGCCGTTCCGTCCAGCTTGGTAAGGCAGATTCCCGTGACCTCTGTGGCATCGCAGAACATTCTGGCCTGGCTGATCGCATTCTGGCCCGTTGTGGCGTCAAGGACCAGAAAGACCTCGTGGGGGGCCCCTTTCATCTTCCTTCCCATGACCCTCTTTATCTTCTTCAGCTCCTCCATGAGATTCACCTGGGTATGGAGCCGGCCGGCAGTATCCACAATTACCACGTCCATTCCCCTGGCCTTTGCCGCCTCCAGTCCATCAAAGGCGACAGCCGAGGGATCAGAGCCTGACTTGTGGCTTATCACAGGCACCCCTATCCGCTTTCCCCATGTCTCAAGCTGCTCCACCGCGGCTGCCCGGAAGGTATCAGCGGCCACCAGCAGAACCTTTTTGCCCTCCTGCTTCAACTGAAAGGCAAGCTTGGCTATGGTGGTGGTCTTTCCCACTCCGTTTACTCCCACCACAAGGATGACAAAAGGTGCGGGCTGCCACCTGATTCTTCCAGCTTCCGCCTCGGCCTTCCTGAAAAGGTTTTCAATAGAGGCCTTGAGCCTTGTCCTCAGGGCATCGGGATCCGTGAGTTCCCTTCTTTTCACCTGGAAACGCAGTTCCTCAAAGATATCCTGGACGGTTGAAACCCCCATATCGGCCATAACAAGGACTTCTTCCAGCTCGTCCAGAAGCTCCGGATCTATTTCCTTTCTTCCAAGGAACAGCTCGTCCAGCTGCTGGACGAATCCCTGGCGGGAGCGCGCCATTCTTTCCCTGAGCCTTCCCAGGAAACGATCTTCCGCCTGTTCATTTTCAGCGCCTTCCATCTGCTCCTTAACTTCATCTCCGACAGGCAACCCCTGTTCCTCCTGATTTTGCCCTTCCCGAACAGGTTCCGCTGTATCTGGCCTGTCATCTTCGTCATCCGGAAACTCAACGAATCCGGCAGCCTTTTTTATCCATTCTTTCATGTTGTATATCGCCTTCTAAAAATTTTCCTTCTGTCCAGAGACAGCGTTGCTCTCAAAAAAAATTATCCTCGAAATATCAGCAACATGTCTCCGGCTGATTTTTCCGTCTGCCTTGTCTTTGAACGGAATTTCCATTTCCAGGTAACGGCCTGCCGTTCAAAAGTTCCTTGACAGATATAAACATTCTCGGATTTAATAGCAACATCCTGGTAATAAAGAACTTTTTGACTGGAGGGTCCTGTGAACAAATCAAGCCTTATAGACGCCCTGGCAAAGAAGATGAATATCCACCGGCAATTGAGCGAATTCATAGTAAATTCCATATTCGATGACATGACCGAAGCCCTGGTGAGAGGAGAAGGCATTGAAATAAGGGGTTTTGGAAGTTTCAGCATCAGGGAATATAAGGCTTATACAGGCAGGAACCCGAAGACAGGAGAAAGGATAAAGGTGCAGCCTAAAAAACTGCCCTTTTTCAAGGTGGGAAAAGACCTGAAGGAAAGGGTGATGGCAAAGGCCGGCACCTAGAGCTCAAACACGTCTATTCCTTCCATAATCAGGGCAGCTGCTGTCACCCCGGTAGGCTGCCCGAGTCCACACGAGGGGCTGCCTGATTTCAGGACTGCCCGGTCCAGCCCCAGAAGCCGCACCAGTTTCAGACATTCTTCCGCACCGGCAAGAAAGGCCCCGGTAAGATCCGCCCCGTCTTCGGCCCTGATCACCCTGGCCCGCCCTGCCAGGACATCGAAACCATCTCCCCCCACCAGCCTTGCAGGAGGTCTAGGCGTGGTCAGCCCACCCAATTGTTCGGGACAAACCGGAACCACGGACCCGGCCTTACTGATGAAACCGGGCAGGTTCCTGCACGGGCGGCTGGCACCATCATACCGGCATGAAATTCCAAGAAGGCATCCGCTTACCAGTATCAAAAAAGCGGGCCCCCTGTAAACTCCACCATTTCTTCGCCCTCGGCATGTTTTTCAACCTTTCCGATTACAAATGCCTCTTCACCAAGGGCCTTGAGCTGAAGCAGCACATCCTGGCTCTGGGATGCGGGCACGATAAAAATCATGCCTATTCCGCAATTGAAGGTACGCAGCATCTCGTCTTCTGACACGTTGCCATATTTTCTGATTGCCTTGAAGACCGGATGGACGTACCAGGTACCCTTCTGGATAACGGCCTTGCACGAACGGGGCAGCACCCTGGGGATGTTATCCTGGAACCCGCCACCTGTAACATGGACTATGCCGTCAACCTTGAATGTCCTGAGGAGGTTCATAACTGTCTTTGCATAAATGCGGGTGGGGACAAGAAGCTCCTCTCCTATTGAACGGCCGGCGAGCTCATCCAGTCTTTCATCGGGTTCAAGCCCCATGTCTTCAAGGAATATCTTTCGAACCAGGGAATAACCGTTACTGTGAAGGCCACTGGAGTTGATACCGATGATCTCGTGCCCGACACCTATCTCGGAACCGTCTATGATCTTCGCCCTGTCCACCACTCCAACTGAAAACCCCGCCAGGTCGTACTCGTCATCCGGGTACATTCCGGGCATTTCCGCGGTTTCTCCGCCTATGAGTGCGCACCCTGCCTGCCTGCAGCCTTCGGCAATGCCCCGGATAACTGCAGAGGCGACATCCTCCCTGAGACTACCGGTGGCGAAATAGTCCAGGAAAAACAGCGGCTGGGCTCCTGTGACCACCACGTCATTTACGCACATGGCCACCAGGTCGATGCCCACTGTATCATGGCGGCCGGTCATGAATGCGATCTTGAGTTTAGTGCCCACGCCATCTGTTGAAGATACCAGGACAGGGGCATCGTAATTGTCGTGATCAAGGGCAAACAGGCCGGCAAAGCCTCCTATTTCGGTAATCACTCCCTTGGTATACGTGGTGGAAACAATGGACTTTATATTATCCACTAGCCTGTTGGCCTTTTCTATGTCCACTCCTGCCTTGGCATAAAGAGATTCCTTGTTCACAACATCCGCTCCCTGAATTTATTTCTTTGAATTGCCCGGATATTAAACTAGGTTGCCTGATGTTCTTCAACCTGCGGATTTCCGGACCTGCGTAAACCCTGACAGGCTGGAGACGATCTCACACCATGTTGTTTTTTCATGCCGTTGATTTTAACATAATGTGCTGTTCTTGTCTTGACGTAAAGAAGGCACGACCTGTTTCCCGGAAAATACCCGGCCAGGCCAGGAGACACAATGCCAGCAGAAAAAGACATAGACCTTTCACAGATGCCGCTCGGTCCGGGCCATTCCATAGAAGACAAGCTGAAGTGGGCCCATTCTATTTATGCAGGCTTTGGCGCGGATCTGAAAAATGAGCGGATCATCTCTGACATGCTGGAGAACTATCGGAAAAACATCAAATCCACGTGGAAGGCCATGGAGGAAAGCGGAATAATAGAGGAATGCACCAGGTGTGCCGTCCAGGACGGGGGAAGCTGCTGCGGCCAGGGCATCGAAAACAAGTTTGACGTGATCACCCTGCTGGTCAACTTGCTGCTGGGAACCCGCCTTCCGGAACAGCCCTGGGACCCGACCGGTTGCTGGTTTCTGGGGGAAAAGGGGTGCTTGTTGACAGCACGGCACGTGATCTGTGTAAATTTCATGTGCAAGAGACTCTATGCAGTGGTTCCGGTAGAAAAGATAAGGCTCGTGCAGTCTGCCATGCAGGCCGAAACAGATGCGGGATTTCTGTTGGAAGAATATATAAAAAGCTGGCTTGCCAAAAATGGATAAAGATTTATCGACAGATGAATTCTGGATGGAAAAGGCCCTTGATTCAGCCAGGTTCGCACTTGAAAACGGCGAATTCCCTGTAGGCTGCATCCTGGTTTCAGGCAACGGGATTGTAGGAAGAGGTGACAGGATAAACAGCGGAGCAGCGGCAGAAAACGAGCTGGATCACGCAGAAATAAGGGCCTTAAGGGACAGGATACGAAGAGGGGCCATGGAAGGCGGTTTCACGGCATATACCACCTTGGAGCCCTGCCTCATGTGCCTTGGGGCCCTCATTCTAAATGGCGCAAAAAGAATAGTTTTTGCCTACGAAGACGTAATGGGAGGAGCTGCGGGCATTGATTTTGACCAGGTATTTTCCTACAAAGTTCGCCCGGGAGAAAACAGGGCCCGGTTTCATCTCTACAGGAATTTTTCAGAAAGGATAAGGGGGCATGTGCTTCGTTCCGAAAGCCTGAGGCTTTTCAGGAAATTTTTTTCAAACCCCGAAAATACGTACCTGAAAGGGACATTGCTGGAAAAATACACCCTTTCCCAGAAGTTGACAGATTGACTAAAAAAGCCGGCCTCCTCCTGCCGGCAGGACCTTTGCCCATGGACATAATCAAACGGACTGTTGAATTCAAACCCAACTCCAGGAACCTGTTTTTCCACATACTTACGGCCTGCAACCTGAAATGCCGGCACTGTTACATCAACCCCGAACAGCACGGGACCAAGACCCTTGAGCTTTCAACAGTAAGGGCATGGCTCAAACTGTTTTCAAGGGCGGATCATTCCAGTGCCATCAGGTCGGTGCCCGACACCAATGTAATATTTCTGGGGGGAGAGCCCACCCTTCATCCCGGACTCCCAGGGGCCATAAAAGAGGCCCGCAGGCTCGGATATGCATCCATAACCGTGGATACCAACGGTTATCTCTTCAACGATATCCTGGAACGGGTCACCCCTGAAGAGGTGGATTATTTCAGTTTCAGCCTTGACGGGTCGACCAGTAAGGTCAATGACCCAATAAGGGGAAGCGGCAGCTATGAGGCCTGCGTCAGAGGCATTCAAGAGGCAAAAAAAAGAGGCTTTGGCATCAGCAGCATCTTTACTGCCAGCAGGGCCAACATCCAGGATCTTCCGAACATGCCGGATCTCCTGGCTAGCCTCGGCGTCTCCAGGTTCTTTATCCAGGTCATAGGTATCAGGGGGAATCCTGCACAGAGACAGGAGTCCGACCTCCAACTCGGCTACGACCAATGGGAGGCCATAGTCCCTGAGACCGCCATGAAAGCTGCCAGACTTGGAATGTACTGCACGTTTCCCAAGGTTTTCCTGGGGGAAGACGAACCGTTTTCCTGCGCAGGTCTGGTGGCGGAAAATTACTTTGTCTTCCCAAACGGAAGGGTGTACACATGCCCCTTGTGCGAAGACTATCCCATACACGCCTTTGAGATATGCGGGGACCAGCTGGTCAAGAGGCCGCCTCTTACCGAAACGGAGCTTTTCCCCTTGCAGATCCCGGAAGGCTGTGTAATGAACAGGATTTTTCATCCCGGCAACATCGAATATGATTCAAGAGGTATACCCGTCAGAAAAATAGCATGCTGCATGCTGAAGAAAGAGCTGCTTGCCGGGTAATATAGACTTGCTTTTTGCTGGTATATTGAATAGATAATTAATAAATTGTGGTGTTGAGAGGAGATAGATGAAAATCCTTGTAACGGGAGGGGCTGGGTTTATAGGGTCGCATCTTTGCGACCTGCTCATTTCCAGTGGTGAGGAGGTATCGGTAATTGATGACCTTTCCACTGGAAGCCTGGAAAACATAGCGCACCTGAACAACCATCCCCGTTTTCAATACTGCGTTGACACCATATTGAACACAGGCGTGATGGACCGGCTCATTTCCGAGTGCGATTGTGTGGTTCATCTGGCAGCTGCCGTTGGTGTGAAGTACGTACTGGAAAACCCTCTTTCATCCATAGAAACCAACATCCTGGGCACTGAGATCGCCCTCAAGATTGCCAACAGATACAGAAAAAAGATCTTGGTGGCTTCCACATCCGAAGTCTACGGCAAGCACATGCATGCACCGCTCAAGGAGGATGACAATCTGATTTACGGCCCTCCAAGCACCATGAGGTGGAGCTATGCTGCCAGTAAACTCGTGGATGAATTTACTGCACTTGCCTATCACAGGACAAAAAAACTCGATACCATCATAATCAGGTGTTTCAACACCATAGGGCCCCGCCAGACCGGCCTTTACGGAATGGTGGTTCCGAGATTCATTCAGCAGGCCCTGAGAGACGACCCCATAACGGTGTTCGGAGACGGCAAGCAGACCAGGACCTTCACCTACATCGATGACGGGGTGGAGGCCATTTACCGCCTGGTAAAATGCGAAAAGGGCGCGGGCGAAGTGGTCAACATCGGCGGTACGGAAGAAATCAGCATAGCCGAGCTTGCCGAAAGGATCAGGGATCTGGCCGGAAGCAGCTCTGAAATAGTCTTCATCCCTTACAACAAGGCTTACGGCAAGGATTTTGAAGACATGATGCGCCGTGTGCCTTCAGTGGAAAAGCTTCGGTCTCTCATAGATTTTGTACCGGAAACACCCCTGGACGACATTCTGCGTAAAACAATAGAATATTTTAGGGCAAAGGCCTCCTGAATATGCCGTCTGTTCCTGAAGAATACATACAGTTCTTCCTGACAGCCTTTTTTCTGAGCGCAGTCCTGACACCTGCGGTCATCCTTGTGGCCAAAAGATTCAGCCTGGTTGCACTTCCACGTGAAGACAGGTGGCACGTGAAACCCACGGCCCTTTACGGAGGGATTGCCATATTCCTGTCATTTGCGGTACCCTTCGGGTTGCTCATGCCTCCCGACAATAACCTGTTGCTGCTGCTGGCAGGCTCGGCTGCCTTTTTCTTCATCGGCCTTTTTGACGATATCTTCAGATTCTCTCCCCAGGGC
>CAYZJS010000010.1:0-7875 GCA_964478865.1 uncultured Thermodesulfatator sp. | reverse complement strand
GAACGTACTGTCAACCTGAGGGGCGAAGAGATACCAGGAAGAGGGGAGGTAAAGGAAGATGTATGATTCAGGAAAGGTCATAATTGGACTGCTCATCTTTGCCGGGATATTTCTCTTTCCCTTCGTTTACCAGCATGGCTCCCGGGCCGAAAAGCCCAAGCCAAGCCTGGATACACCAGCCATAAAGGCTTTGCCAGTAAAGAAGTGCGTGGAAGAGACGAAGTTCATGATCACTACCCACATGCAGTTCCTTAACGACTGGCGCGACCAGGCCCTCAGGGAAGGGAACAGGTGGTATGTAAACAGGGCTGGCAAAAAGGTATGGATCAGCCTGCAGAATACCTGCATGAAGTGTCATTCAAACAAGAAGGATTTCTGCGATAAATGTCACAACTATGCAGCAGTGCATCCCTATTGCTGGGATTGTCATTATGATCCAAATGGGAGCAAGCTATGAGTATGGATAGAAGAAAGTTTTTAAAAGTAGCCGGGCTTTCAACCCTGATTGGTCTTGGCGGCAGCAGCGCCTTTGAGATGCTGAGGCCGGGCAAGGTGGACGCCGAGATGAAACACGAAGGTCATCACGGGGGCCACCATGGAGAGGGCCATGAAAAGGCCGAGGAGGCAGGGCCTAAAACCCGCTGGGCCATGCTGATTGATATGCAGGCCATCACCAAGGAAAAGGCGGAAAAGATCGTTCATACATGCCACCAGATCCACAACGTGCCGGACTGGGGCAACCCAAAGGACGAGATAAAGTGGGTCTGGGAGGACGAGTACGAGCACGTATTTGTGGACAGTTATAACGAGTACGACGAGGTCCTGGAGAAACTTCCCTTTCTCCTCATGTGCAACCACTGCGATGAACCTCCGTGTGCCAGGGTTTGCCCTGTGGAAGCAACATTTCGCCGGCCCGACGGCATAGTGGCTCAGGACTATCACAGGTGCATAGGCTGCCGTTTCTGCATGGCCGCCTGCCCCTATGGGTCCAGGAGTTTCAACTGGCTTGATCCCAGGATCAAGCTGAAAGAGGAAATGGCCAAGGGGCGCAAGCTGAACAAGCGTTTCCCAACGAGGATGCGTGGAGTAGTGGAAAAATGCAACTTCTGTGTAGAGCGTCTGGCCGAGGGTAAACAGCCAGGGTGCGTGGAGGCTTGTCCGGATGTAATGCATTTCGGTAACCTTGCGGACGAAAATTCCAATGTGAGAAAGATACTCCGGGAGAGGGTTTCCCTCAGGCGGAAGCTGGAGCTTGGAACCAAACCATCAGTATTTTATCTGGTATAGTGTGAGGTCATCATGATTGAAAAGGCATTAAAAGGATCATCTGTTTACTGGGGATGGGTGATATTCTTACTCTGCATAATCGGGGCGGGATTTCTAGCCTATCTCTACCAGTTGAAGGTGGGTCTGGGAATCACCGGCATGAGCCGGGATATCTCCTGGGGCGTCTACATTGCCCAGTTCACCTATTTTGTCGGTGTCGCTGCCGGGGCTGTGATGCTGGTCATTCCGAAATACCTCCATCACTATACCAAGTACGCCAAGGTAGTGGTTTTCGGAGAGTTTCTGGCCATAGCGGCCGTGGTCATGTGTCTGCTCTTTATCGTGGTGGATATCGGGCAGCCCATGAGGATGATGAATGTGGTTCTGCACCCCACCCCGCATTCCATGCTCTTCTACGACATGATTGTTCTCAACGGTTATCTGCTCATAAACATAATATGCGGGTATAATACACTTCTTGCCGACAAGAAGGGGCTGCCGTGTCCGGGTTGGGTCAAGCCGTTCATTTATCTGTCCATTCCATGGGCCATAAGTATCCATACGGTTACGGCCTTCCTGTACGCCGGCCTTCCCGGCAGGCACTTCTGGCTGACTGCAATCATGGCACCGCGCTTTCTGGCATCGGCCTTTGCGGCAGGGCCTTCCCTCCTGGTTATGATACTGCTGTTCGTGAGGAAGGTTACCAAGTTTGATGCCGGTGAAGAGGCGTTACAGAATATCGCCCGCACCATCTGCTATGCCATGATCGTGAACTTCTTCTTTATGGGCATGGAATTTTTCACCGCCTTTTACAGCAATATCCCGGGTCACAAGGCCACCTTGCAATACCTGTTCTGGGGTATTGGAGAATACGGAAACCTTGTTCCCTTCATGAGGGCATGCATTGTGATAGGCTTTGCAGGCATCTTCATTCTTCTGGTGCCGGCCATCAGAAGGCGCCCCTTGTGGCTTGCCATCGGTTGCGCCTGCGTATTCCTGGCCACATGGATTGACAAGGGTGTCGGCCTGGTGATAGGCGGCTTCATCCCCAACCCCCTCGAGGTGATAACAGAGTATCATCCCACCTTCCCTGAAATCACAATAGCAACTGCGATATGGGCAGTGGGAGGCCTGATACTCACCGTCCTTTACAAGGTGGCAATTTCTGTAAGGGAGGAAGAACAAAGGGTCTAGCAGGGTCTTCTGCAGGACATAATGATGACAATGAGCAGGCAGCCCCAAGGGGCTGCCTGTTTAGTCTGTGTCCTGATTGAATTCACAAATCATCCTTTCTTTCATTTCATCGATTTGATCCCTGTAATGGGAAGCAGGAAGTTCGGCTCCGCAGGACCTGCAGAGCACCTTTGCATTGGCTCACCGGCCCTTGAGCTCAGCCGGGCCGCTGCAAAAAATGCATTTCAGCTCGCTGTCATGAGGGGTGGAATCGGGATGTCTTTGTTTGGATGTAACCATGGGGAGTTAAAATTCCTTTAAAAAATCGGATTTTGAAACGAGTTTCCTGGCGGCCTGGCTTACCCTAGCCTTATTCACTTACTAAAAACGTCCCGTCCGTAAAGGTATGGACGAGTCCTCGGTAAGAATGGTAACCATTATTTTTATTTTGTCAGTGATTGGGAAATTTTCACATGTATGTTAGTCTAAGGGTTTCAGTTCACAGTAAGCTATATCCAAGTTTAAAGGCGCCATCTGGAAATGGCAAAATATATCAGGAGGAATAATGGCTCAAAATCCGATAAAATCTGGCGATCTTGACAAGATAATACAGGATCTTGAAAAGGAAGTAAGGGAAAACAAGAATTCAGTGGTGGCCCATCACAGGCTGGCTCTTGCCTACTGGAAGGCCGGCAGGGCCGATGATGCCATTGCAAGCTTCCAGCATGCCTTGAAGCTGGATCCTGCATCCTTTGAAATCAGGATAAACCTTGGCACCCTGTTTTTTCAAATGGGGCGCCTGGAAGACGGAATAAGGGAAAACAAGGAAGCCTTGAATGCGCATCCGGCCGCTGCCGAGGCCATGGCCAACATCGGTTCCGCCTATCTTCAGATGGGTAAATGGGAGGATGCCGCCGAATATTTCAGGCGCGCCCTTGAGGAAAAGCCCGAGATGGTTCCAGCCCTGACCAACTACGCCACGGTCCTTGTAGAGTTGAATGAACTGGACAAGGCCATCGAGGTGGCGGAAAAGGCCGTTAGCCTTGCCCCTGAGTTCGGCCTGGCCTTTAATAATCTGGCTGTGGCCTGCTATTACAAGGGCGACCTGGAAAGGGCACGCAAGGCCATGGAAAAGGCCAAGCAGCTTGGTTATCCAATTCACCCTGATTTTGAAGCCAAGGTCAACGGTCCTCAAGAGTAAGCTGGCAGGGGATATCTGGTATGGCTTCAGGCTATGAAACAATAGAGCCCAGGTGCCCGTTTTGTAACGAGCCTCTTGACAGGCCCCGGGAGCTAGAGCCCATGAGAAGGGGTGATTTTGAGTACGGTGTCTGTTCGTGCGGGGCCGTGTTCGTGCACGATGTTACCGGGTTCAACCTCGGGGCCGCCATGGTAGAGGCCCTGGAGTTTGCCTGTGATGCAGACCTGGACCTGGCGTGGGACCTCATGCCAGGGGAAGATTACCACGATGCACTGATCGAGGGCTACGATATAAACAAACACCTGATATATCCGGCCGGCCATGATTACGAAGGCCACAGGGTCAAGGGTGCCCTGAGTTTTATTCGCCTGAGTGACGATATCAGGGATACCAAGGAAGAGGGAATAAGGCAGAAGTACCAAACTGCCGCCAGTCCACCGCCCCTGGCTCCATCCTCGGCAAGCTCCAGGATCAAGGAGGCCAGGAAAAACAGGTTCAGCAAGAGGGAAGTGGCCAAGGCCGTCCGAAAGGAAGACCTGGAACTTCTCACAGAGATGGCCTTAAAGGACAGGCTCGTGCTCAGAAAGATGCAAAGGCTTCTGTACAATGCCGATCCGGAGGCCAGGTGGCAGGCAATCCTGATGCTTGGAGGCGTGGCAGGGGCAATTGCCCAGGAGGACCCTGCCGCTGTCGGCGACCTTCTAAGAAGGCTCCTGTATGCGGCCAATGACTCGGCTGCAGCCAATTGGGGCACGATAGAAACGGTGGGTGAGATCATCAGAAACCAGCCAGGGCTTTACGGGTCGTTTGTCAGGCATATATTGGGCCTTTTGGGAGATGCGCCTTCCCGCCCTGCAATCCTGTGGGCAATAGGCAGAATCGGTGCCCTTTATCCAAAGCTTGTTAAAAACACCTCCTTTTTTGCATTGTTTGACCTGCTGGGTTCAGAAGATGCGACTACCCGCGGTTATGCTGTCTGGGCCCTCGGCCAGGTAGGGGCATTTGAGGCAAAGGGGGCCATTGGCAGGCTGCAGGATGACCAAGACGAATTTGAACTTTTTGATGGAAAGACAGTCAGGATTACTACTATAGGCAGAGAGGCCACAGAGGCCATAAACAGGATGGAACAGAAAAACATGGAGAAACAGGAAAAGAAGGAAGACGTAAAAGAACAGAAGCAGGAGGAACAACAGCAGGACCCTCCAGAAATACAGCAGGCATGGCATGCTTACCAGGAAGCTGAAATCCTGAAAAATCGGGGCCAATCCCTGGATGCCATGGCCCGATTTGAAGAAATACTCGGCGTTTTCGATGAATTCGGTTACGAGGCCGAGGTTGCAAACATCTGTGAAAAGCTTGGTGATTTACACGTGATGAGGGGGAACATCAAGGCCGCCTTTTCACCGTACCAGAGGGCCCTTGCAATCTGTGAAAAGAAGAAGGATCCGGTAAGCACGGTTATCATGCTGGAAAAGGTAATAGACCTTTACCGGCACGAAAAGGAGTTTAACAAGGCCCTGCCCTATTTCTTCAGGGCCCTGGAGCTTGTGGAAGAACTTAAAGACGTCAAAAGGTCAGCCCTTTTTCTGGCTGGCATTGGGGACATATATGAACGACAGGGCAAGATTGAAGATGCCCTTGACGCCTACAAGCTGGCAGAGAAGCTTTTTCGTAATATGGGGGCCAAGGAAAAGGCCAAGACCCTGCAGGACGGGATCGCCATCCTGGAGAAAAGGCTGGCATGAAAGGCCCTTGGGGCTTTAAGGAAGGAAGTTATGCTGTCAAAGGGAGCTTTGAAAGGGCTTTGACGGATCATGGGCTTTCCTCCATGGAGCCAAGGAGAACGCTTGCCACGGGCCAGCGGCGGTGGGCCGCCTGGGGGTCTATGCCCTTGGAAATTTCCAGGAGCCTTTCCTGTATCAGGTGGAGCCGGACTGTCGGGTATGTTTTTCCGGGTTTGAAACCGGATATGGAGCAGACATGACCCTTGCCGTCGATTTCCGTAGGAGCACCGTATGTCCTGCAGTTTACCGGGCGGACCTCGTAGAGGAGGCACTGGTCATCCGGGCTGAGCAGGGGGCAGGCAATCCTCAGCCTGGAAAGATCTTCCCCTTCCTTTATTGCGCTGTTCCAGCGTTTTTCCGCGCGCCTGGCCCTTTTTAATATGTCTCTCCTGGTCTTTCTGCCGAGCAGCTTGAAATGTTCCTGTAAAAGCATGCCCTCAGCCAGGGAGATATCGAAGGCGGCATGACAGCAATCGGAACACCCCTTTTTGCACTTGAACTCCCGGGGAAACTGGGCGGCAACTGCTGCCACTGCACCGTCTACCTGTTTCAGCAGTTCCAGAATGGACTGATTTTCGGCTGTTATGACATCTGACATAACCTCACAGGATAACGTAATTCATGCGGAATGCAAGCGGTGTGGAACCTGTTGCAGGAAGGGTGGCCCCTGTCTGCATGAAGAAGACCGCCTGCTGGTGGTGGAAGGGCTTTTAAAACCATCGATGCTGGTGACATACCGGAAAGGGGAACTGGCAATTAACCCGGAAACCGGTGAGATTGTCAGGCTTCCATCCGAAATGATAAAGATCCGGGGCAGGGCGGGTGAAGCCCTTTGCCTGTTTTTTGAAGGAAAGGAAAAATCCTGCAGGATCTATGAAAAAAGGCCACTGGAATGCAGGGTCCTTAAATGCTGGGATACGGAAGAAAGCAGGGGCCTTTTCCTGAAAGACCTTCTTGTCCGCTCCCAACTGATTCCTCCAAATTCGACATTGTCCGAACTGGTGGAAGGATATGAAAAGGCCTTTCCCCTGGACATGATTTTCGGTGTTTTCACCAAAGGCCTAAGTGGTAAGGATGCTTCCCGGGCGGCCCTTGAGGAACTCCTGTCAAGGGATGTCGATTTCAGGGCCGGGATAACAAAAACCCTCCATGTTTCTGATGATGATCTGTTTTTTTTCTTTGGAAGGCCGCTTTCAATGCTCCTGGACGGATTTAGGGAAATAGTTATGGATGTTGGAGGTGAAAAATGAATGAAAATTCATTAATTGTAAAGATTGTCACATTGCCTCTTCTTGTTGGCATCAACTTGAAATAATTGACAAAAAATAAAAAGAAATTTTAAATATACTGAAATTACCTGATTTTTTTGGCTTGACAAAGATGGCACAAAGATATTATAAAAGTTTTCACGCAATAAAATATTGTCAAATGCCGAATGAATATTCATTTATTTTGAGAAAATCGGGCTCTTCCTGATCATGTCAGGATTGAGATTTCGTTTTTTGTTCATACAATTTTGAAAAAACTACCTAAGGAGGGAGATTTAAATGGCTGATGTCAAGAAGCACGACACTCCAATGTGCGATGAGCTCAAAAATGGGCCATGGCCAAGTTTTGTTGACGACATAGAACAGAAGGGCCTGAAAGGCAAGCAGGACTGCCTGGACCTTCTGGGACAGCTGGAGCTGTCATATGTCCATAAGGAAACCCACTGGAAACACGGTGGTATCGTGGGTGTCTTCGGTTACGGCGGAGGCGTTATCGGCCGCTATTCAGACGTTCCTGACAAGTTTCCTACAATCGCACACTTCCACACCATGCGCGTAAACCAGCCTGCTAGCAAGTTCTACAGCTCTGCTTACCTGCGCAAGGTATGTGACATGTGGGATCACAGGGGCAGCGGAATGACAAACTTCCACGGTTCAACAGGCGACATGATTCTCCTGGGAACCACCACAGACCAGCTCGAGCCGGTCTTCTATGATCTGACCCACCAGATGAGCGTTGACCTCGGCGGTTCAGGCTCCAACCTGCGTACACCTGCCTGCTGTATCGGAAAGGCACGTTGCGAGTGGTCCTGTCTTGACACCCAGCAGATCTGTTATGACCTCACCCAGACATATCAGGATGAGCTTCACAGGCCTGCATTCCCCTACAAGTTCAAGTTCAAGGTTTCCGGTTGCCCCAATGACTGCGTGGCAGCTATCGCACGTTCCTGCTGCTCCATCATAGGAACCTGGAGGGATGACATCCGCATAGATCAGGAAGCAGTCAAGGCCTACATCGGTGGAGAGCTGAAGCCTAATGCAGGTGCATTCTCCGGCAGGGACTGGGGTGCATTCGATATCCAGAAGGAAGTTATTGATCTTTGTCCTACCGAGTGTATGTGGATGGAGGACGGAGAGCTCAAGATAGACAACAGGGAGTGCACAAGGTGTATGCATTGCATCA
>CAYZJS010000009.1:0-5029 GCA_964478865.1 uncultured Thermodesulfatator sp. | reverse complement strand
AATGGAGGCCCTTACCGAGACGGGCGGCAACCAGACAAAGGCTGCAAGGCTTTTAAATTCCAGCCTGAGAATCATTAACTACAAGATCAAGAAATACGGCATTGATACAAGGGCCTTCAAGAAGCCGTCCTGATTCGTATATCCTGCATGTCACCCCCAAGGAAAAAGAACCGCGGCCCGGGAAGAAATTTCCGGAAAAAGAAAAGGCGCAACCGCTTTTTTGTAAAAGCCCCCCGTGCACCTGAAGACGGACAGCTTTGCCTGTTCAAGGACATGGAACTGAAGCCGAGGCTTATTCAGCGCCCTGACCACTGCATAAGCAGGAAGAATATAGACAGGGAGGCCCTAAAGGTGCTGTACAGGCTCAAGGATCATGGCTACCTGGCCTACCTGGTGGGCGGCAGCGTCAGGGACCTGCTCCTGGGCAAGACCCCCAAGGATTTTGACATAGGCACCGACGCAACTCCCGAGGAGATCAGGCGGCTGTTTCGTTACAGCAGGATCATCGGAAAGCGATTCCGCCTGGTGCACGTCTATTTCCGGGGCGGAAAGGTCATAGAGGTGTCCACCTTCCGTAAGCAGATAGAGCTTGACGACAGGGAGGCAGCAAGAGAAGGGCTTGGGGCGGAAAACATATTCGGCTCCCCCCGGGAGGATGCCTTCAGAAGGGATCTCACCATAAACGGCCTTTTCTACAATATAGCGGATTTTGGAATAATAGATTTTGTGGGAGGCATGGAAGACCTCAAAAAGGGCATAATCAAGACCATTGGGGACCCGGACAGGCGCTTCATAAGGGACCCAGTCAGGATGCTGCGCACCATAAGGCATGCCGCAAGGACCGGTTTTTCCATAGAAAGTGCAACGTGGGATGCGGTGTGCAGGCACGCATCCAAGATAAAGCTGTGCGCTGTGCCCAGGGTCAGGGACGAGTGGCTGAAGGATTTGAAGTCCGGTTTCAGCGCGGTCTGGAGCAGGTACCTGGTAGATGCCGGCCTTTTCCAGGAGATTTTTCCTTCCCTCGGAAAATTACTGCGCGGCAGGAACGCCGAACCCCTGAGAGAGCTCCTCTACATGGTGCTGGCCAGGGTTGACCGCATGGCCAGGAAGGGACATCAGTTCAGCGATGCCTTTTATCTTTCTGCCCTTGCCTCCCCCTTCCTGCATTTTATGCCCGAGTGGCATGCCCTGAAGCCTGAAAAGGTCAGGTGGCCCACCTATGAAGTCCGTGCCATCCTGGATTCAATGTTTCAGCCCTATGATTTCAAGAGGGCGGACCGCGACCTTATGGCCCAGCTTGTTTCAAGTCACTGGCCGCTGGAATTCTGTGCCGGCAGAAACAGGTGGCAGAAAAGGGTCTATTCCAAGGCCACCTTTCCGGAGGCCGTGGAACTCTATAACTGCATGCAGGCTGCCCTGGGCGGGGAAGAGATAAGCCTGGACCAGGTACAGAAGTTACCGAAGAAAAAGGCCTCTGCCAGGAAAAGAAGGGGCAGGAGGAGACGGGGCAGGCCCAGGAAAAACGTCAAGACGGATTCGGAGGAAAAAGCTTCATGAAACTAAGGCAGAACGCAAGGGAGCTGGTGCTGCTGGAACTGTCAGGAGCGGGCCTGCTCCTGGGCGAGATCCGCTATAACAAGCAGACGGAAACGGTGCTCTTCGCCCTGGAAAAATCCGCCTTTTTTGACCTCTACTTTCCATGCACCGTGAGCTTCGACCAGAACAGGGGGGTGGTCCTGCATCCGCACGTGATAAATGCCATGACCACATCATCCATACGGGTACAGAGGAGCAGGGTGGCATTTTTCGTCCTGGAAAGGGACATAGCCTCCGGACTGAGGAGCCAGTATATCGCGCTTCTCAACCAGCTTCTCGGGAAAAGCGGCTTCTCCGGTGCGGGAAAACCCTCACCGGACGACGATAATCCCCCTGACGACAGGCCAAGGGGAGGATCGAGATTGTTTGATCTCAGAAAACTCAGGGACAAAAAGCCCGGTTAGGCCGCAGACAGAAGACATCCCCCATGATCCCCTATCCAAAGATAGATCCCGTCATTGTTCATGTGGGCCCGCTGGCCCTTCGCTGGTACGGGCTCATGTATCTTCTAGGTTTTTTTGCCTCCTTTTTCCTGGTCAAAAAACAGATAAGGGAGGAGCTGGGGCACGAAGGGCCTGAAAAGATTGCCAGGGAGCTGGCCCTGCTCGACGGCATCATAGTTGTACTTGTGGCCGGGGTGATCATAGGCGGCAGGCTGGGTTACGTGCTTTTCTACAATCCCTCCTACTTCCTGCATCATCCATCCGAGATACTTGCCACCTGGCACGGAGGTATGTCGTTTCATGGAGGGGCTGCCGGGGTTCTTCTGGCAGGCTGGCTGTACTGCAAGAGGCATGGAACAGATTTTTTCAGGTGGGCAGACAGGTTTTGCGTTACAGTACCTGTTGGCCTCGGCCTGGGACGCATAGGAAATTTCATAAACGGGGAGCTTTACGGCCGGCCAGCCGACGTGCCCTGGGCCATGATCTTCCCTTCAGGGGGCTTTGTCCCGCGGCATCCGTCCCAGCTTTACGAGGCAGTCCTGGAGGGTGTTCTCCTGTTCTTGGTCCTGTGGTCCGTACGCAAACGGCCCTGGCCTTCCGGCAGCAAGACGGCACTCTTTTTTATCGGCTATGGCGTAATACGGTTCCTTGTGGAATTTTTCAGGGAGCCGGACCCCCAACTGGGCTTTGTAGCCCTTGGATGGGTCACCATGGGCCAGATCCTCAGTCTCGTGCTCGTGGTTTTCGGTGTCTTCTTGTGGATTATCCGGAACAAAAAAGGAACAAAGGAGCAGGCGTGATGCTTTTGACAGATGCGAAAACCATGCAGGAACTCGACAGAAGGACCATCGAAGACCTTGGTATTCCCGGAATAGTTCTTATGGAAAATGCAGGCAGGGGCTGTGCAGAAGTACTCCTCGGCGGATTTTCCTCCGAGCTTGACCGCGGATGCCTGGTTGTGGCCGGCCCTGGAAACAACGGAGGAGACGGGTTCGTCATGGCCAGGCACCTTGTTCAAAAGGGCGTTGATGTGCAGGTCATCTGCCTTTGCCCCATGGAAAAGTTCAGGGGGGATGCCAGGGTGAACCTCGATATCTGCCTGGGAATGGAGATACCGCTCCGGGAAAGCCCTGATGAAAAGGGCCTTCAAGAAATGCAGCGGCTTTTTGACAGCTCAGGTGTCATTGTTGATGCCATCTTTGGTACAGGGCTGAGCCGAGAGGTGGCGGGGCACTTTGCCAGTGCAGTGTCCATGATTAACTCCAGCAGTGCCCCGGTCCTTGCGGTGGATATAGCCTCGGGCCTTTCTTCCGATACGGGAAATGTCCTGGGTTGCGCAGTAAGGGCAGATTGTACCGTGACCATGGCCATGGCCAAGATAGGCCATGTCAACTGGCCCGGCAGGTTGTATACCGGCAGTCTTCACGTGGTGGATATCGGAATTCCTGCCTCTTACATTTCCGGTGTGGAAACAGGGGCAGAGTATTTCCAGGACGAGGAATTTTCATCCTGCTTCAAGACAAGGCCGGAAGACGGGCACAAGGGGACCTTCGGCCACCTTCTGATCCTGGGGGGGGCAAGGGGGAAAACCGGTGCCGCCTGCCTTGCCGCAGAGGCTGCGCTCAGAAGCGGGGCTGGTCTCGTAACCGTGGCCTCACCCCGAAGTTCCCAGTTCATAATTGCCGGAAAGCTCACCGAGGCCATGACAGAGGGTCTCCAGGAAACACCTGTGGGAGAACCCAGTTACCATGCCGTGGAGGCCCTGGAAGGGCTCTACGAAAGGAAGAAGGCCGTTTGTATAGGGCCTGGACTCGGCCTTTCCAGGGAGGCAACCATATTCTGCCAGGAGGTGGTTGCCCGCTGTCCCCTGCCCCTGGTTATAGATGCCGACGGCCTGACTGCCGTATCCGATGCCCTTGATGTCCTGGAAAAGGCCGATGCCCCGCGGGTCCTGACACCTCATCCGGGAGAGATGGCAAGGCTCCTGGATTGTTCCGTCAGGGAGGTTCAGGGTGACCGCATAGGTGCAGCCAGGAAGCTTGCGCAAAAGACAGGGGCAATCGTGGTCCTAAAGGGATGTGCTACAGTGGTCTGCCAGCCCTCGGGGCAGATATCCATAAATTCCACGGGTAACTCGGGCATGGGAAGCGGAGGTATGGGAGACTGCCTGACCGGCATTATCGGTGCCCTGCTGGCACAGGGATATTCACCCTGGGATGCCGCAAGGATTGGTGTCTATGCCCACGGGAAAGCCGCGGACCTCCTGGCCAGGACAACAGGGCCTTTCGGCTACATTGCCAGTGAAGTGGCCGACTGGTTGCCAAGGGTCTGGAGCATGGCGGGGAAACAGTAGCCTCCTGGACCGCTATGAAAAAAATAACGGCGCCACCTTCTTCCCGGTAAACAGGAGAAGGGGCGCCGAAACCTGTCAGAATCGAGCCGGTTAACCGGGCCTATTTGCCCCTGGATGCCCTCTTGGCGGCCTTCAGCGGGTTTATTGCCCTGCCTGAGGCGTCCTGCGGAATTTCCGGTTTCACGTGGCTTGCAAAGTTGCATACGCCCCTTTGCCACTTCATCTCCGGGTGGGGAAACACCGCACAGAAACGACCTGCAGAGGTCTCAACTATCCTGTTGCAGCCCTCGCATTTTTCCACAATCTGAAAGCAGGCTCCACCCATGAAGGTGCAGCCCTTTTTGCCCATGAATCTGCATTCTGAACCGGGTCTGTTGGTAGTACATTCCATTTTCGAACTCCAGTGAAAAATTTTCCTGCAAATATAAAGACACGGTTATCGAAATGCAATATTTAATCCAGAAAAGTTCCATGCAGGCTGAAAAAATTTGGTTTCTCCGGCACATGAGCACCCAGGGGCAAACGGCAGGGGAGACTTTTCGGAGACAGGAAAGCAGGCCCAAGAGCTTCTATGGGCTTGCTCCGCTGAAACCTCCATTTAGCGAGCGTAAGCGAGCGGCTTTGGAGCGTTTCAGCG
>CAYZJS010000008.1:0-29009 GCA_964478865.1 uncultured Thermodesulfatator sp. | reverse complement strand
CCGCTAAATGACATGGGAATGAGTATGGGCACCATGGGTGAAAACTTTCCGAAGAGTTCGTCTTCAGTATAGCCGAAAAACCAGGCCCCCACCTTTATGATGAAAAGGATGTAGAAAAAGGCTATGACCAGAAGCCCCGAGTATGTAACCATGGTGTCCAGGCTTGCCAGGTCGCGTTGCAGCACCACGGAAAGGCTGCTGCTTTCCAGGAAACGGACAAGCTGTGAGCCCATGAGGAAAGGAATTATGAATGAACAGGTGACAAACCTGCCCTTGTTCAGGAGGAGTTCCTTGAAAGGGCTTCTCAGGTTGAGCTTGGGAGAGCCCTTGTCGCACAGGCTGAGGCAGTGCCCGCATATGAGGCAGTCAAGGTTGTTCTTCACGTTGAAGGCGCCAAGATAGACCGGGCAGCCTCCCTTGCCGTCTATGCCCCTCTTGCAGGCAAAGGTCTTGCACGTCTGGCATTTTTCAAAATCAGGGCGAAATTCCATGAGGGACAGGGTTGAACCCACGCCGAGAAGCCTTCCCATGGGGCAAAGATAACGGCACCACGCCTGTTTTGGGTAAAGTACGGCCATTACTGTTGCACCGGCCATGATGGAAAGGATGAGAAAGGCGGTTCCCCTGGGGGATTCCTTGATACCCGTTGACTCCTCCAGCCAGATGATGATGGCAAGAAGGATAACGGAAATATAAGGCCCGTTTTTCTTGATAAAGCCCGGAACAGGACAGTCAAGGCGCAGCCCCAGCCTCTGTGCGAGTCGGCCGATTCCGGGGAAAGGACAGAATCCGCACCACATCCGTCCCACGAAGAACCAGCTCATGACTATGGTAGGCCACCACAGCCCCCATGAAAGGTAGAGCGTGCAGTTTCGCGAGGGGTCCTGCGGCCCGAAGAGTCCCTCGAAGATGATAAAGGTAAAGACGATATCCCCGAGGGTACGGATAAATGCGTGCAAACGTCTTCTTTCAAAAAAGCGCCTGAGCCCTGGAAAGACCTGGAAGAGGTCAATGGTATCGTCAGGGGCCCTGTCAAAGACTATTTTAAGGGCTCTTGAAAGGGACAAGATCCTCCTCTACAAGGTGGCCTGCTTAAGAGAGCCTATGAATTGGCCGACTGCAGCAACCGCCTCTGCATCTGGCTTGCCTGAAGAGGAAAATCTTTCCTCCACCAGCCTTACAATGGCGCTGCCCACAATTATGCCGTCGGCATGCCTGGAAAGGGCCTTCACCTGCTCCGGCTTCGATATTCCAAAACCCACGGCAACGGGCTTCTTGGTGAATGCCTTGACCTTTTCAAGGCCCTGAGAGACCTCCGGGGGCAGGCTGGTCCTTGCGCCTGTGATGCCAAGGACAGACACGTAATAGATGAACCCCCTGGAAGCCCTTACAATCTTCTTTATCCTGTTTTCAGGGGTATTTGGTGCAACAAGGAGGATATTTGCCAGGCCAAAATCCCTGCAGGCCTTCATCCATGGCCCGGCCTCTTCCAGGGGAAGGTCAGGGATGATGGTCCCGTCAATACCTGCTGCGGCAGCGTCCCTGGCAAAATCCTCCAGGCCGTAGCGCAGCACCGGATTGTAATAACCCATGAGCACCAGCGGAATATCGGATGCCTTTCTTATCTCGGCAACAAGACCGAAGTATTTTTCAGGGTTCATGCCCCCCTCCAGTGCCCGGAAACTGGCCGCCTGGATAGTTGGACCATCCGCAAGAGGGTCGGAAAAGGCAAGACCCAGCTCCACGATATCCGCACCTCGCCTGTCCATCTCGAGCACCAGTTCCCTCGTGGCTTGTATGGAAGGATCACCCGCTGTGATAAAGGGAATAAGGGCTGTCTCGTCTCTTTTCTGAAGCCTTTTAAACACTCTTTCTATACGGTTCATTTTGCGGCTCCTTCCCTGAAGATATTCCTGACAGTTTCCACGTCCTTGTCTCCCCTTCCGGACAGGTTCACAAGTACGGTGCTTCCCTTGGGCAGCTTTCCGGAAAGCTTCCTGAGGTATGCTATGGCATGGGCACTTTCCAGGGCAGGAATGATGCCTTCTGTTTCCGAAAGGAGCCTGAAACCTTCCAGGGCCTCTTCATCGTCAATCACATGGTACTCGGCCCTGCCGGTATCCTTGAAATGGCTGTGTTCAGGCCCCACTCCCGGATAATCGAGGCCCGGGGCCACGGAATGGGCACCCTTGATCTGGCCCCACCTGTCCTGGAGAAGATAGCTCATGGTACCATGAAGAACCCCTGGCTCGCCGCAGGTAAGTGTAGCGGAATGATAATCCGTCCCAGTCCCCTTTCCTGCTGCCTCGACACCGATGAGCTTAACTCCAGGGTCCCTGGAAAAGGGATAGAATATGCCCATGGCATTGCTTCCGCCTCCCACGCAGGCAACCACCGCATCGGGGAGTCCGCCTGTCTTTTTCCTGAGCTGGGCCCTGGCCTCCCTGCCTATCACGCTCTGGAAATCCCTGACCATGACAGGATAAGGATGGGGGCCAACCACGGAACCGATGATGTAATGGGTATCTGACACGTTTGCCACCCAGTCCCTGATTGCCTCGTTTATGGCATCCTTCAGGGTCTTTGTGCCTGAATCCACCGGTATGACCCTGGCACCGGTAAGCTCCATGCGAAACACGTTCATGGCCTGGCGGACGGTATCCTTGCGGCCCATGTATACCTCGCACTCCAGGCCCATGAGGGCTGCTGCGGTTGCAGTTGCAACCCCGTGCTGGCCTGCACCGGTTTCAGCGATTATGCGGCGCTTGCCCATCCTCTTTGCAAGAAGGATCTGGCCAATGGTGTTATTGATCTTGTGGGCACCGGTATGGGTGAGGTCCTCGCGTTTCAGAAACACCCTGAAGCCCCCGCCAACCGCCTCGGAAAGCCTTTTTGCCTCGTAAAGGGCAGTGGGCCGGCCCACGTAATCCTTCAGTATCTGCTGAAATTCCCTTTTGAAACTGCTGTCCCTCCTGATACGGCCATAGGCTTCCTGCAACTCGAGGATGGCAGGCATCAGGGTCTCGGGAACAAATCTGCCTCCGAACAGGCCGAAATGGCCACGCCTGTCAGGACTGCTGGCCTTAAAATCCCTTGTCTCTTTCTTCAATTATTTCCTCCAAAGACGATTTTTTTACCGCTTTAATAAATCTTCTGACCCGGTCCATGTCCTTCTTTCCAGGACTTGTTTCCACTCCGGAACTCACATCAACACCCCAGGGCCTGAGTCTTGAAAGCGCATCCCCGACGTTGTCAGGATCAAGGCCTCCTGCAAGTATCACCGGCATTCCCGCCGACAGGACAACCTTCTTTGCTATTTCCCAGTCAAAGACCTTTCCCGTGCCTCCATGGGCCCTTGACGACCAGGCATCCAGAAGGACTGCCCTGACCTTTCCCCTGTAATTTTCTATCTCTCCGACCACGGTCTCGTCCTTCACGCGAAAGGCCTTTATGACCCTTGGGGCAAGGAGCTTGCAGAACCCGGGAGATTCGCTTCCGTGAAGCTGCACCATGTCCAGGCCGCAAAACCTTACCATCTCCCGGATCACGTCCGCTGATTCATCCACAAACACCCCTACGGCCTGGACCAGGGGAGGCAGCTTCTTTACAATCTGCCTTACATCCTCCTTCGAAACGAGACGGGGACTCTTTTCAGCAAAGACAAAACCAACGGCATCCGCCCCGGCCTCGGAAACCTGCACGGCCTGAAACTGGTCCGTGAGGCCACATACCTTTATCCGGGGTGAGGGAGCCGGATTTCTTGCAGGGTCCGTTTGGCTTGTATGGCTCATGAGCTCTTCCCGGACAGATGTTCCAGCTTGGCCTTTCTGTCTTCGGCAGTTACGAGGCTTTCTCCTATGAGGACTGCCGAGATATTATGCTGGCCCAGCATTTCGATATCCTCACGCGTACGGATACCGCTTTCACTCACCACCGGAACTTCAGGGGGGATAAGCCTTCTCAACCGAACGGTGGTATCCAGGGAGACCGTAAAGTCTTTGAGATTCCGGTTATTTATCCCGATAAGCCTGGCCCCTGCCTCAAGGGCACTTTCAGCTTCTCCCTCATCATGGGTCTCCACCAGGACATCCATCTCCAGTTGGCCTGCATGATCCAGGAGTTCTGATAAAAGGGGCTGCTCCAGGATGGCCACAATGAGAAGAATGGCATCTGCCCCCCAGGTGTGGGCCTCCTCAACCTGGAGGTGGTCTATGATGAAATCCTTCCTGAGTACCGGAAGGCTTATATTTGAACGCACCTGGTGGAGGTATTCCAGGCTTCCCTGAAAAAACCGACTGTCTGTCAGTACCGAGACGGCGGCCGCCCCGGCCTGCTCGTAATCTCTGGCAATGGCCACCGGGTCGAAGTCCGGGCACAAGAGCCCCTTGGAAGGCGAAGCCTTCTTTGCTTCTGCAATGATGGAGATGTCCCGGCCCCGGGCAAGTGCCCGGCCAAAGCCCCGGGCAGGTCCCGGCTCACCGGGAGGCGGCAAGATCCCCGACCTTTTCAGCCGGGCCACCTCGAAACGCTTTCTTTCCACGATGGTATCAAGAATGGTCATATCACTTGGCCTGTTAATCCCGGTTGGTAAGTTCCACGAGCCTGTTCAGGACCTCCATGGCCCGGCCCGAGTCAATGCTATCACCGGCTACAGCGGCTGCCTCTTTCAAGTCTCCGGCACGCCCGCACAGATAGATGGCGGCAGCCGTATTCAAAACCACCATGTCACGCCTTGGACCCTTTTCTCCTTTAAGGATCGCCATGGTTATGGCTGCGTTCTCCCTGGGATCTCCCCCGGAGATCTCCGAAAGGGGTGCTGGTGAAAGGCCGAAATCAGACGGGCTAACCTCAAAACTTCTTACCTGGATTCCATCCCATTCTGACACCCAGGACGTACCTGCAAGGGAAAGCTCGTCAAGGCCCCCGCTGCCATGGACTATCCATGCGCGTCTTGCCCCGAGCTCTCCAAGGACCCTCGCCATGACAGGACAAAGCTCCCTGGTGAATACCCCAAGAAGCTCTATCTCAGCCCCTGCGGGGTTTGTCAGGGGACCAAGGACATTAAAGACGGTCCTAATTCCCATCTGCCTCCTGGGACCTATGACATTTTTCATGGCTGGATGAAGTTTTGGTGCAAAGAGAAAGCCGATGCCCGTTTCTTCTATGCAGCCTTCCACCACCTCTGGCGGCACATCCAGGTTGACTCCGAGCTCTTCCAGGAGATCCGCACTCCCGGAACGGGATGAAACCGACCTGTTCCCGTGCTTTGCAACCCTGAGGCCTGCGCCTGCCGCCACCAGGGCCGAAGTGGTGGAGACATTGAAGGTACCGGCCTGGTCCCCGCCTGTACCCACAATGTCAACAAGGTACTCGTCTTCCCGGAGCCGCGGCCTTATCCTAGTGGCCTTTTCCCTCATTACATGGGCGGCACCGGCAATCTCCTCCACGGTTTCACCCTTCATGCGAAGGGCCGTGAGGAATGCGCCTATCTGGGCATCAGTGGCCTCGCCCTCCATGATCTCGTCCATGACCTGCTGCATTGCCCGCCGGTCCAGGTCCTGTCCCTCGACAACCGCCTTGAGGGCCTTGACTATGCTCTTTTCAGTGGAATCATTCATGATTTCAAACCGGCCTCCAAAAAATTTTTTAGCAGTTTCTTGCCCTCCGGCGTAAGGATGGACTCGGGATGAAACTGCACTCCTTCCACGAAAAATTCCCTGTGCCTCATGCCCATGAGCTCGTCCTTTTCGGACCATGCCGTGGCCTCGAGACATTCTGGCAGCGTGCTCTCCTCCACGATCAGGGAGTGATATCTCATTGCCTCAAAGGGGTTTGAAAGCCCCCTGAAGACCCCCCTGCCGTCATGCCGTATCATGGAGGTCTTTCCGTGCATGAGCCTTCGGGCCCTGACCACCCTGGCCCCGAATGCTGCCCCTATGGACTGGTGGCCCAGGCAGACACCGAGTATCGGGATCCTGCCTGAAAACTCCTTTATGGCCTGGACAGAAATTCCGGCCTCTTTCGGAGTACAGGGGCCGGGAGAGACCAAGAGCCTGGAGGGTTTCAGCCGCCTTAGCGCATCCATTTCCAGTTCGTCGTTTCTGATCACCTTCATCTCCGCACCGAGCTCACCAAGGGCCTGCACCAGATTGTACGTAAAGGAGTCGTAATTATCAATCAAGAGTATCATGAAAGCCTCCCTGCTCAGTTACGGGCCTGAACTTCTTCTATGGCCCTTATAAGGGCCCTGCCCTTGTTCAGGGTCTCTGTCCACTCGTTTTCCGGCACGGAGTCCGCGACTATTCCTGCACCAGCCTGCAGATAGAGCATGTCTCCCTTCTGGCAGAGGGTCCTGATGGCAATGGCAAGATCCATGCTCCCGGAAAAACCGAGATAGCCCACTGCCCCGGCATAGGGACCCCGCCTGGCATGCTCGAGTTCCTCGATTATTTCCATGGCCCTTATCTTCGGAGCGCCTGAAACAGTACCTGCCGGGAAACAGGCCTTGAATACATCAAACATGTCCAGGCCCTTTCTGAGCATGCCAACCACGCTGCTGACTATGTGCATTACATGGGAGTAACGCTCTATGATCATGAAGTCCTTCACCTGGACGCTTCCCATCTCTGCCACCCTTCCCACGTCATTCCTGCCAAGATCCACGAGCATGACGTGTTCCGCCCTCTCCTTTGGGTCTTGGAGGAGTTCCCTCTCAAGGGCAAGGTCCTCCTCTTCTGTAGCACCCCTGGGACGGGTGCCGGCAATTGGGCGAAGCTCTATCTCGTCTCCCGTGAGTCTCACCAGTATCTCCGGAGAAGAGCCCACCAGGACCTCGTCTCCAAGCTTCAGATAATACAGGTAGGGGGAAGGATTTATGCGCCTGACCGCCCTGTAGAGTTCGAAGGGAGGTATGTGGGAACGGCCTGAGAACCTCTGGGACAGCACCACCTGGATGATATCACCGGCCCGTATGTATTCCTTGGCCCGTTCCACCATGGCCTCGAATCTCTCCTTTGGTACCTCGGGCTCAAGCCTTGCATGCGAAAGGTTGCCTATGTCCGGCTCGGGGTAGTCGATTCCTCTCCTTACCTTGCGGATAACTCCTTCTATGACAGGACAGGCCTTTTCATAGGTTTCCCTTGGAGACTTCCCGGAATCCGACACTGTATTCACGATTATCTGCAGTGACTGCCTGAGGTTGTCCACGCACAAGAGAACCTCGGGAAACATGAAGACCGAATCGTGGAACCCCGTGGTATCCTCCAGGTTCTCGGGCAGCCTTTCCACAAATCTCACCATATCGTAACCGAGATAGCCCACTGCACCTCCCGAGAACCTGGGAAGCCCCGGGATCTCGGCCATCCGGTATTTCTTCATGAGATCCTGGAGAAAATCTATGGGGTTTTCCACCTGGACGGTGCGGGTGCCGTCCCGGTCTTCCATCTCGACCTCTTTCCCCCTGGTCTTTATGAGGAGAAAGGGCCTGAAGCCGATGAAGCTGTAGCGTCCCCATCTCTCACCGCCTTCCAGACTCTCGAGCAAAAAGGCGTAATCGCCCCCTGCAACCTTGTCGAAAAGGGATACCGGGGTATCGTAGTCGATTGATATCTCGCGGAATACCGGGACTATGTTGTGGTCCCGGCTCATGCTTTCAAACCCTGAAAGATCGGGGGTAACCATTTAAATACTCCCTGGATACTTTACATGCCAGTGTTCCCGGCCGGCCAGATACCTGCCGAGGCGAAACCGGCCTGCCACGAAAATAAAAAAGGCCGTGTGACATGACTATGTCCACGGCCTTCCTGTTCCCTGGTCAATTTTTACTGTTCAGAAGGGTGGACCAGCATGGACGCAAAATCCCCACCATCGCCAGGTATTTACTGCCCACGATATGGAGGATGCAAAATGGCCCGTGCTCATCAAGATACTTTCCCCTTCCTGTTACATTCCTGATGAATACCAGTATTACCAATGCGTGCCCGAAAGGTCAAGAACACTATCGAAGTATTCCCGGCAGGTACAGGGCCATCTGCGGAAACAGCATTAGAAGTATTATGCAAAGCACAAAGGCCGGCAGGAAATAGGTGACCCCCTTGAACACGGTTTCAAGAGGTATGTCCTTTGCGCTTCCTGCCACCACAAAGGTATTTATTCCCACCGGAGGGGTGATCGCGCCAAGGGTGGTAATGATGGTTATGAGTATTGAAAACCAGATAAGATCGTAACCCAGGCCCTTTGCCACCGGGAAAAAGATGGGAATGGTTATCATGAGGAGCCCCAGGGCATCCATTACCGCACCGCCGATGATGAATATGGCGAGCATGAGGGCCAGTATCAGTTCCCTGGGCACCGGCAGGCCGGACACAAAGGAGGCTGCCTCAAAGGGGATCCTGGTTATGGTCATGAATTTCCCGAAGATCACGGCCCCTGCAACAATCACTATGATCATGGCCGAGGTCTTTACCGTGTCTTCCAGGGCATTTCTGAAACGCGGAAAATCAAGCCCCCTTCCCAAAAGGGCGATCAAAACCGCAAAAAAGCTCCCTGCAGCCCCGGCCTCGGTGGGCGTAAACCACCCCAGGTAAAGGCCAGACATGACCAGGACGAAAAGAACCACCATCTCTATCGAGCCTGGCAGGCTCCTGATCTTTTCCCTGAAACTGGTCCTCGGCCCTGCCGGCCCCCAGCCCGGCCTGAAGAGGCACACCAGCCAGACGGTAGCCATGAGAAGCAGGGAAAGTGCAAGGCCCGGGATCACCGAGGCAAAAAAAAGCCTTGCTATCGATTCCCCGGTATAGAGACCGATCACGATGAGGACCACACTGGGCGGGATAACAACTCCCAGGGTTGCGCCGCTTGCCACGCAGCCGGAACTGAGTGCGCTGTCATAGCCAAGGCGCTTCATCTCCGGCAGGGCAACGGAACTCATGGTGGCGGCGGTGGCGGCATTTGAGCCGCAGATGGAGGCAAACCCTGCGCATGCCATGATGGTGGCCATGGCTATTCCACCCCTAACATGGCCAAACCATGAATGTGCGGTCCGGTATATCCTCTCGCTCACCCCTGCCTGGAAACAGATGTTCCCCATGAAGATGAAAAACGGGATTACCGCAAGGCCGTAAGAGGAAAAGATGTGCCAAAGCTCTGTGCTTACAGAAGTGATGGCGGCCTGGGGGCTGACCACCATGGCAAAACCGGCAAAGCCAACGATTGCCATGGCAAATCCTACCGGGATATTAAAAAGGAACAGGACAACCACCAGAAAGACTATGCCCCATATTCCAACGGCTGCAGGGTCCATGCTTACCGGCTATCTCCTTTCCCTGCCATGTTTAAAAAGGGCCAGGACATCCCAAAACAGATTCAGGGTAAGTATTAAAAGCCCCAGGCTGACCACGATGACAACGGGATAAAAGGGCAACATCAGGGTCTCCGAAAGCTCTCCGTTCTTCCTGAGATCCATTGCAAAAAGAAACAGCCTCACGGAAGTAGCCAGAAAAAATGCAGCGCATACCACAAGCCCTGCAGCGGAAAGCCACCTCCGCCACGGACGGGAAAAATGTTTGAAGAGTATGTTGACAGCGATATGGGATTTCTTTTCCTGGCTGAAACCCAGGGCAAGGGAGGTGACCAGGGCACTGCCGTAACCCATGATCTCGAAAGACCCCGTGATTGGATGACCCAGGGGCCTGAGGATCATGTTTGCCACGGCAATGATTATGGTCATGACCAGAACCACGCAGGCCGAGGCCACCAGTATACTGTTTATCCTGCTCACAACAGACCAGGGGCCTGGCAGAATTCCAGGCCCCGGATTTTTTTATTTGAGTACGAACTCTTTTTCGTATTTCGCCTTGAAGGCCATCAGATCCTTGTAAAAGGCCTCTGCAGGCAGTCCCTTGGCACTTGTCTTCTTGAGCCACTCGTCCTTTATCGGCTCCACCTTCTTGTGCCAAAGCTGGTACTCGGAATCACTGAGCGTAATCACATCTTCCTTGTACTTCTTTTTGGCCCACTCGGTGGATTCCTTCACGTGCCGGTCAATGTATTCTCCGGTCCAGAGGGAGTGCTCCCTGGAAAGATCCTCCATGATCTTCTTCACCTTATCCGGAAGACTGTTCCACTTCTTCATGTTCATCACGACGGCAAAGGACGTGGTCTGCATGTGACATATTGTTGCATACCTGCAGGATTCAGCAAAGTTGAAATCCTTCAGGATGTCCAGGGAAGAGAATATGCCCTTTACAATCCCCTTCTGCAGGGCCTCCGGGGTCTCGGACATGGGCATGGCCACCGGAACCGCACCGAGGAGCTTCAAGGGCTTAACTCCTGCCCCGGTACATCTCAGTTCATAACCCTTGAGATCCTTCAGATTCCTGATGGGTTTCTTTGACATGATATCTGCAGGAGGAGCGGTAAAAAGGGCCAGCACCTTGACCTTGGAAAGGCTCTTGGGCTGATACTTCTTATAAAGGTCATACAGCACCGCATTGGCCACCTTGGAGTTTGGAAAACCTATGGGCAGATCCACTCCACCCATGAGGGGAAATCTACCGGGCTGGTATGCAAAGACCACAACCCCTATGTCGGCCACACCGCTTTCCACGCCGTCCATCATGTTCTTTGCACCAAGGAGCGTGGAACCCGGGAAGGTCTTGACCTCCACCTCTCCTGCACTTCTGAGTTCAACCTCGGTCTTCCACTTCTCCATCTGCACACATGGAAACGTGGATGCCGGGGGGAAATTGGCATAGGTCAGAACCGTCTTCTGTGCGCTGGCAGAACCCGCGAACACGCCTGCAACGAGCACCAGGACCGTCATGACCGAAATGATCAGATTCCTTTTTTCCATAACCTTTCCTCCTCTCTTTTGGATTGAACCCAAAGGTTCAACCTGGAATTTCATAACCCTGGCAGGTTGGTCCTACCTCTTGTCATATATCCTCTTGGACTTACGCTCAGACCTTGGAAGATCGCCATAGTCAACAATCCTGACCTCGGCTGACACCATGACCTGGCTCTTGATCTCCTTTTCTATGTGTTTCTGTATGTCCTCATCCCAGGCAGGATCCCCTGCGCTGTCACGCTCCACCTTTACTATCATGAAGTCCTTGCCCTGCCTGCGCTCCAGAAGGACGTTGTACTCGCTGGAAATCCCCTCCATGTCGGAGAGTATCTCGTCAATCTGTCCTGGATATATGTTTACACCGCGAAATATGATCATGTCGTCACTCCTGCCAAGGATGCGGTCGTGGCGGGGGAAAACGCTTCCGCACGGGCAGGGGCCAGAAATCCTGCGGGTGAGATCCCTTGTCCTGTAGCGTATAAGGGGGGACGCCTCCTTCCTGAGGGTAGTGACCACCATTTCGCCGATCTGGCCGTCTTCCACGGGCTGCAGGGTCTCGGGATCCAGGATCTCGAGTATGTAATAGTCGGCCCAGTAGTGTATGCCCTTGTGTTCCTTGCAGTCTATACCCGGACCCGGACCATAGAGTTCGGTCAGCCCTGTAATGTCAAAAAGGTGCCTGGCTCCGAAGTGTTCCAGTATGGCCTTTCTCATGGAATCGCTGCACCTTTCCGACCCCTGGATGATGGTATGCACCTTGATCCTGTCCCGGATGCCCCGGCGGTTTATCTCTTCGCCAAGGAGAAGCGCCATGCTGGAGGTGCAGCATATACACGTGGACTCCATATCCTGCATGAACTTGCACTGGAGCTCCAGGTTTCCCGGGCCTACGGGGATGGCCATTGCACCCACCTTTTCACAACCTGCCTGGAAACCGGCGCCTGCCGTCCAAAGCCCGTATCCCACTGCTATCTGGACCCTGTCCGAAGGACCGATGCCCGCCATGGTATAGGCCCTGGCAAAAAAATCCGTCCAGTCATCTATGTCCTTTTTCGTGTACGCAAGGATCTTTCTCTTCCCCGTGGTCCCGGAGGAAGAATGTATCCTTACCACGTCCTCCACGGGCACGCTCAAAAGCGGGAAGGGATAGTTTTCCTTGAGATGGTCTGCCTCTGTAAACGGCAACCTGGAAAGATCTTCAAGTGTCTTGATATCCGGGGGACTTATGCCTGCGCGGTCAAAATGCCTCCTGTAAAAAGGACTGTTCTCATACGCATGCCTGACGGTCCATTTCAGGCCCTCAAGCTGAATCTCCTCTAGCTCTTGCTCGTTTTTAATATCCTGCATCTATCTTCCTGTCCTGTTCATGAATATTTTTTCGAAATTGCACTTGCTCGATATCAGCAGCAGGGGAAAAAGTCAAGCCAGCCCACCAAACCCGTAAATCCCACCTCTATCTGCATCACTTGAGAGTAAGCTTCACCATTGAGCCCTTTTCTTCCTTTGATCCCTCAACATGCCTTGAAGAGGTCAGAAAGATCCTTTTGGCCTCTATGCCCCCGGTGGAAACCAAATAATCATGGACTGCCTGGGCCCTTTCCATGGCCAGGTTTTCAAGATCACCTTTATCAATCTTTATATGCTCTCGGAGCATCTTTTCCATGACCTCTGGGGGCTGTTTTTTCAAAAGGCCTATTATCATGCGGGGCTTCTTGAAGGGGGCCTCCTTGTAGGCCTTTGTAAGATACTTGTTGAACTCCTCGGGCTTGATCTCGACATCATCCACTGACGTGATCTTTTCCCTCTGGTCGTCATCAAGATCCCTCATCTTCTCCTTCCTAAGGAGACGCATGAATCTTAGATCCTTGAGGCCCTTTGCATCGGAGACAGCATCGTAATAACCTGTTAGTTCAACCTTGAGGGCAGGGCGGTCCTTCAAGGCCTTGGCCAGCCCCTGGAGCTTCTTCTTGGCCTCTTCATCCAGCCTGTTGGAGCCGGGCTTGAATACGATCTGCTGCATATCCTCGCCTCCGCCTGCTATGGCAGAAAGGAGGGAAAAGGGAGAGGTGGCCGCCTTTACGAATAAATTGATAATGGCCTTCATTATTGCGCCACCCAGGCTGAACTCCGGATCATCGAGGCGTCCGTGAACCGGTATCTCCACGTTTATCTTGCCGTGCCTGTCCTTAAGAAGTGCTATGGCAAGCTTTACCGGCAGATTCACTGCATCCTCGCTTTCTACGGAACGGCCAAAATCAAACTGGTCCAAGAACAGCCTGTTCTCGGCAGTGACCTTGTCATCCTTTATGACGATATGGAGCTGATTGGACAACTTGCCCTTTTCTATTACATAGCCCAGGAACTTGGCGGTATAGGGGCTGAACCTGGTCATTCCTATCCCTTGGCTCTTCAAGACGAGGTCGGCATAAACCGGCTTTGCCAGGGGGTTTATCTGGCCTGTCAGCTCCATGGTGGCGCTGTTATCGGCAAGGCCCTTTATATCGAGCTCCGCCCTCATCTGGGGGTCGCTTGAAAGGCCCTCTATTTCACCATTTATATTGTCTATGGAGCGTCTAAACGGCGGGGTTACGCTGTTGTCCACAAATTTCATTGCACAGTTTTTGAGGCTTACCTTTTTTATCCGTATGTCCTGCCTGGATTTTCCGGCTGTCTTTATCTCCTTTTCTTTCTTGCTTTCTTCCTCCTTTAGCAGGGCCAAGACATTGAGATTCCCCTTGCCATCGAAGATGATATTTCCCGCGAGTTCTTCCAGGAGCACCTGCCTGATGTGGAGGGTCAGCGGGTTGTTCTTGAACAGGAGCCCTCTTATTCCAACCTTTTTCCATTGAAATACCGGTTTCCGGTTGCTGGGATCCAGTATGGATACCCCGTAAAGGCCGCCGCTTCCGGTAGCCGTCAACCCGAATTCATCCGAGGCAGAACGGACCATCTCGATCTTCCCCTTGAAACCAAGCCTGCCCTTATACACCACGGCATTTGAAAACCTTGATATGTAACCCTGGAACTGACGAAGGCCAAGCATCCTGATATCAAAGGCGCCATCAAGTTTCTGAAGGTCAAGACCGGTACTTCCGGAAAGCTCAACCCTGCCCTTTTTCCCCAGGCCGGCAGAAAGGGTGAAACCGCATCTCTGGCCGGGGCTGGTATCCAGGCCCTTCAGTTCCATCCCGATATCCCTGATGGAAAGGTCAACCGGCTTTTTGCCCGACACGTCCCTGAACCTGCAGACCCCGCCCTTCAAGGACATATTGTCCAGGGAAAAGTGGAAAGGCCTATCTGTACTTTTTGCCTGGTCTTCCCGGTTTTCCCCCGCTGTTTTCCTGGCTATTTCGGCAAGGTTTAATTTCCCGGCCTTGTCGATCTCCACGCGGGTGGAAAGGCCATTTACAGACAAAGAGGCCAGGTGAATATCACTTCCGGTAATATCCGCTTCCCCTCCTGCAAGTTTCAGGGCTGCCAGATGAACAAGGGGAACCCTGCCGCTTGCGGCAGCACCTTTCCCCTCCTGTAATACCAGGTCGGAAACTTCCACCTGTATATCTGAAAGCCTGACATCCGGCCCTGAATTTTCTGAAAGCCTGAATGCCATGTTGGCAGAAATATCGGCCTTCCCCTTTGAAATATGCGCATTTAAAAACTGCCGGTAATACGGATGGTAGGCAGGAAGGTTCAGCGAAGTCAGGTTCCCCTTGAGGTTCACCGAAACAGGCAGTAACGTTACCCCCCCGTCCAGAACGCACTTTCCGCCCTTTCCTGTATCAAGTACCAGGCTGAGATGCGCCGGCTCCTTCTTGAGGGTTCCGAAATCTTCAAGTTTGAAGCCTATGGAGCCAATTGTTGTTTCAAAGGTGGAATTCCCCGTGGCGTCATCCCGGAAATGCACGCGGCCACCGGCAAGTTCGGCACTGTTGATCCGGAAATCAAGGGGCAAGTCCCCGGAAGCCTTGGAGACGTCTTTTTTGCCTGCTTCCGCCTGTGTCTTTTTGTCCCGGGCCAGGAGATCCTCCAGGTTCAGACTGCCCTTTTTGTCCCTTGTAACCTCCAGCCACGGTCTTTCGATATGTATCTTTGAAAACCAGATCTCCTTCTTGAGAAGATTGGATGGGGCAAAGTCCAAAACCAGGCCTTCCAGCCTGAAAAACACCCTGCCCTGCCTGGACGCTGAGACCTTGGAAACGGTTATATTCCCGTCAAGTTCTACATCCTGGGTGCCGTCTTCCTTTACCAGGAAGACCAGATCGAGGTCAGTGGCAAGGGTGCCTGAATCGATCTTGAAATTGATAAAATCCGAAAAGTAGGCCAGGTAGTGGGCAAGATCCAGCTGGTCAAGCCTAACATGGAGCATGGTGGAGTGGTCCCTTGCAAAGGGCCTTGTCTGGCCCTCGAATTCCACCGGTGCCCCGTTTATCACTGCCGAGAAGTAGGGCTTGGTATAGATCCTTATCCTGGTCTTCAGGTTTGAAACAAAGGGAATGCCCACCTTCAGTTCCTTTATATGGTGAGTCACGCCCTTGAGGTCGTCCCTGAAGGTTATGGAGCCGTCTGTAATCTGGATATTGTTCAGGGAAAAGTGGAAGGGGCTTTCTTCTTCCTCGGGGGTTTCTTCCTGGCCATTTGAAATTATATCCTGGAAGTTGAATTCCCCCTTCTTGTCCTGGGAAATGTAGATTTCAGGACCAGTGACCTTTATGGCTGAAAGGACCAGGGCACGCTTTACAAGGGAGATTGCCTCCAGGTTCACCTCCAGCTCCCTGGCAGCAGCCAGCTGCTGCTTGCTTCCTTTTTGGCCGATCTCAAACCCGCTCACCTTCATATCCAGGGTAAACGGATTGAAAGACACCTTTTCCACGTGAACGGGCCTTTTGACCAGTTCAGGGACCTTGTTCTGAAGCAGGTATTTGGTAAGGGCTGGAACTGCCAGAAAACCCATGGCGGTATAGAAGAGGAGGAAAACCCCAAGCCAGATAGAAACCTTCACTGTCCTGGGAAGTGCCCTGTAATTTGCCATGATTTCCTTTCTGTTCATGTCTTCCTCCGGAAAAATTCGCGACCTGGCTGGAAAGAGAAAAAGATGCCCTCTTCACACCTACCTGAGTCCATGGCTGAAAAAATAAAATGGTTACCCTCTATTTAAAACATGAATGGGCAAAAGACAAACACGGAAGGCCATACCGGGAAGAAATGACCTCGGGTATCTTGGCCGAAGGGACACGGCCCTGAAAGTTTCGGGCATGCGCATGTATGACCGGTCCAGGCAGGCCGCATGGAACGAAACAGAATTTCAGAAAAAACCTAGTGCGTTATCCTGGTGAGCCTGGTCAGCAGGATATCGAGCTCCTTGTCGCCCCTCTTGAAGTGCTTTTTCTGCATGGCGATCTTGAACCTGTCCTCACACATCCTGAAAAAGGGCAGCAGTGTTTCCCTGTCTGCCTCGTGTGACATGTAAATCACGCCACCCGGGGCCAGGTATTCCTCCAGGACATCCAGCAGGGGCTGGAAAAACCTCTTGTGAAAAAGTACCTCGGAAGCAAGTATTATGTCGAACTTTCCAAGATCCGAGGGTTCAAACCAGTCCAGTGGTTCGCATTTGAGCCCGGGGCACTTGTTAATGATGGAAGACGCCCTGGCAAAATCCATGATTTCGTTTTCGTAATCCGTCACGGTAACATCATGTCCAAAGGCGCTTGACACCATCCCGGGTACGGCCATGCCGGCACCGACTTCCAGGATTCTCTTGTTGCTGTCCGGGGGCATCTTGGCCATGAATTCCGCCAGCACCAAGGATGCCTCCCAGATCTTCACCCAGAATGGAAATTCCGGGGCATTCTTGAAGACGTCTCCGGTAAGAAGGGGGGTAAGGTCTGCCACGTGCAGAAAGTAAAACGTCCTTCCAAGGACCTTAACGCATTCAAAATCCAGCTGGTACTTGGCCATGAGCCTTTTCACTATTGGCAGGGCCTCATCCGGCACCATTACCTTCCTGGCCCTGCCTTCCACATCAGCCCTGCCACGTTCAGTGGATACCTTGAGTTTGAGCATCAGACAGCCTGCCTCTCCATTCTTCTCTTCTCTTTTTGCTCGTAGAAGACCCTGCCGGTGCCTGCCGGTATCAGCCGGCCCATGATCACGTTCTCCTTGAGCCCCCTGAGATGATCCACCTTCCCGGCAATGGATGCGTCGGTAAGGACCTTCGTGGTTTCCTGGAACGAGGCCGCAGAGATGAAACTATCCGTGGTCAGAGATGCCCTGGTGATGCCAAGAAGCATGGGTTCTGCAGTGGCAGGCTCCCCGCCCTTTTCAAGGATCTTTTCGTTTTCCTCCTCGAAGCGGTGCCTTTCAACCTGCTCTCCCAGCATGAAGCTGCTGTCGCCAACACCGGTTATCTTTACCCGCTTGAGCATCTGGCGGACTATTATCTCTATGTGCTTGTCATTTATCTTGACTCCCTGGAGCCTGTACACTTCCTGGATCTCGTCCACAAGGTAACGGGCAAGCTCCTTTTCACCCTTGACCCTGAGGAGGTCATGGGGGTTGATCACTCCGTCCATGAGCGGCTCACCTGCCCTTACATAGTCGCCTTCATGGACGTTGATGTGCTTGCCCCTGGGGACCAGGTACTCCCTGGGTTCACCGAATTCAGGGGTGATGATTATCCTGCGCTTGTTCTTTATGTCCTTGCCGAAGGAGACCACTCCGTCGATCTCGGAGATGATGGCATATTCCTTGGGCTTTCTGACCTCGAACAGCTCTGCAACCCTGGGAAGACCGCCAGTGATATCCTTGGTCTTGGTGGTCTCCCTGGGTATCTTGGCCAGCGCCTGGCCGGGCTGCACAATGTCGCCCTCGTTTACCGTTATGATGGCACCTACGGGAAGCTGGTACCTGGCATCCCCCTTGGTTTTGACGAGTTTCTTGGTCCTGCCGCGGTCATCCTTGATGGAGATCCTGGGCCTGTATTCGGCAGCCTTGTACTGGATAACCACCTTGCTTGATTTACCTGTTACCGGGTCAACCTTTTCCTGGATGGTCACACCTTCAATGATATCCCCGAACTTCACCTTTCCTTCAACTTCTGTAAGGATCGGGATGGTAAAGGGGTCCCACTGCGCAAGCTTGGTGCCTGGTTCAACCTCCTGGCCTTCCCGCACCAGGAGCTCGGCACCGTAGATTACGGGGTAGCGCTCCCTTTCCCGCCCGTCGGGGTCTGTTATCACGATCTCGCCGTTCCTGTTCAGGACCACGTCCCTGCCTTCGATGTTCTTGACAGAGACAACCCTTTCAAATTTTACCACGCCGCTTCCGTGACAGCGGATCTCCGCCTGCTCGATCTTGCCGCTGGCAGTACCACCTATGTGGAAGGTACGCATGGTGAGCTGGGTCCCGGGCTCTCCAATGGACTCAGCAGCAATGATTCCAACCGCCTCTCCCGGAGCGACCATGCGGCCGCGGGCAAGGTCTCGTCCGTAACACTTGGCACACACGCCAAAGGGCGCCCGGCAGGCAAGGACGGAACGTATCTCCACCTTGGAAATACCGGCATCCTCTATCTTCTTGACCTTTTCCTCATCTATCTCCTGGTTGCTTTCAACAAGGACCTCGCCGGTGACGGGATCCACTATGTCCATGAGGGCAACCCTTCCAAGCACCCTTTCGCCAACGCGCTGGATGATCTCGCCGCCCTCCATGAGGTGTTCCATCTCTATGCCGTCGATGGTGCCGCAATCGGGAATGGTAATGGTTGAATCCTGGGCCACATCCACCAGGCGCCTCGTGAGATAACCGGAGTTGGCGGTCTTGAGGGCCGTGTCTGCAAGTCCCTTCCTGGCCCCGTGGGTGGAAATAAAATATTCCAAGACCCCGAGGCCTTCCCGGAAGTTGGCCATGATGGGGGTCTCGATGATCTCGCCGGAAGGCTTGGCCATGAGACCGCGCATGCCTGCCAGCTGCCTGATCTGGTCCTTGCTGCCCCTGGCCCCGGAGTCCGCCATGACAAAGATGGGGTTGAAGCTCGGGGCCTCGACCTTTTTGCCCTCGGCTGTTTCGAAAAACTCCGTGGAGATCTCGTTCATCATCTCCTTTGCCACCTCGTCAGTGGCCCTTGTCCAGATATCAATGACCTTGTTGTACCGTTCTCCGTCGGTTATCAGGCCTTCTGCGTACTGGCGCTGGACCTCTGCCACCTCTTCCTGCGCCTTCTTGAGTATGCGTTTCTTCTTGGCAGGTATATGCATGTCATTGATGGAGATGGAGATCCCGGCGAGAGTAGCGTGGTAGTAACCGAGGCTCTTGAGGCGGTCTGCCATGATGCAGGTCTTCTTGGCACCTGCCAGCCTGTACGCCTTGTCTATCAGAACCCCCAGGTCCTTTTTCTTCATGATCTTGTTCACCATGGAAAAGGGCACCTCGTCGGGAACGATATCGTAAAGGAGCACCCTGCCTGCAGTTGTGTCCACCAGCTTTCCGTCCATCATGACCTTTATGCTGGCCTGGAGTTCCACGATCCCCTGGTCATAGGCAAGTATCACCTCGTCCAGAGAGCTGAAGGACTTCCCCTCTCCCTTGGCATTGACCTTGTCCCTGGTCATGTAATAGACGCCAAGGACCACGTCCTGGCTGGCGGTAATGATGGGGCCGCCGTGAGCCGGAGAGAGCACGTTGTTGGTGGACATCATGAGGACCCTTGCCTCTGACTGGGCCTCAACAGAAAGGGGCACGTGCACCGCCATCTGGTCACCGTCAAAGTCTGCATTGTATGCGGAGCAGACCAGGGGATGGAGCATTATGGCCTTTCCTTCAACGAGCACCGGCTCAAAGGCCTGGATACCGAGCCTGTGGAGCGTGGGGGCACGGTTCAGAAGCACCGGGTGTTCCCTTACCACCTCGTCCAGGGCATCCCAGACCTCGGGCAGCTCCTTTTCCACCATCCTCTTTGCGCTTTTTATGGTGGATACCAGCCCCTTTTCCTCGAGCTTGTTGTATATGAAGGGCTTAAAGAGCTCGATGGCCATCCTCTTTGGAAGTCCGCATTCATGGAGCTTTAGCTCAGGGCCTACCACGATGACGGAACGGCCGGAGTAATCAACGCGCTTTCCAAGGAGATTCTGGCGGAACCTGCCCTGCTTTCCCTTGAGCATGTCCGAGAGGGATTTCAGGGGCCTCTTGTTGGGGCCCGTGACCACCCTGCCGCGCCTGCCGTTGTCGAAGAGCACGTCCACCGCCTCCTGCAGCATGCGCTTTTCGTTCCGGATTATGATGTCCGGTGCGTCCAGGTCCTTGAGCCTCTTGAGCCTGTTGTTCCGGTTGATTACCCTGCGGTAAAGGTCGTTGAGGTCAGAGGTGGCAAAGCGTCCGCCATCAAGGGGAACCAGGGGCCTCAGATCCGGGGGCAATACAGGGATGACATTGAGTATCATCCATTCCGGCTTGTTCCCGGAGCCGCGAAAGGCCTCCACCACCCTCAGCCGCTTGCCGAGCTTCTTCCTCTTGGCCTCGGACCTGGTCTTTTGCATCTCTTCCCGGAGTTCCACGGAAATGGCATCCAGGTCAAGGTGACTCAGCAGGTAATGAACCGCCTCTGCGCCAATACCCACCTGGAACTTGTCGCCGAACTGCTCGTAGTTCTTCTGGTAGGTCTCGTCCGACATGAGCATGCCGATGGGGATCTCGGGAAGCTGGGACTCGATCACGATGTGGGACTCGAAATAGAGCACCCTTTCAAGTTCCTTGAGGCTTAAATCCAGCAGGGAACCTATCTTGCTTGGAAGGCTCTTGAGGAACCAGATGTGGGCAACGGGCGCAGCCAGGGAGATATGTGCCATCCTCTGGCGCCTCACCTTTGACTGGATGACCTCCACGCCGCACTTTTCGCACACCACTCCGCGGTGCTTCATCCTCTTGTACTTGCCGCACAGGCACTCGTAGTCCTTAACCGGGCCAAAGATCTTGGCACAGAAAAGGCCATCCCTTTCCGGTTTGAAGGTACGGTAATTTATCGTCTCCGGCTGCTTAACCTCCCCGTGGGAACGTTTCATGATGGTATCCGGAGAAGAAATGGATATACGTACAGCCTTGAAGTTGAGTGGATCCTTAGGCTTGGTAAACAAAGAGAGAAGATCGTCCATAAATAGACCTCATTTATATTTTAAAAGATATCAACAAACTGCCAAAGCCGGGCGGGACTTAAAAAACCCCTGCTTCATGCCCCGTCTATTCCAGTAGATCGATGTCCATGCAGAGCCCCTGGAGCTCTTTAACAAGCACGTTGAATGATTCAGGCAGCCCGGCCTCCAGGAAATTATTGCCCTTGACGATCTTTTCATACATCCTGGAGCGACCGGTCACGTCATCCGACTTTACGGTAAGAAATTCCTGGAGAGAATATGCCGCACCATATGCCTCCATGGCCCAGACTTCCATCTCTCCAAGACGCTGGCCGCCGAACTGGGCCTTTCCGCCAAGGGGCTGCTGGGTCACCAGGGAATATGGCCCGGTGGAACGGGCATGGATCTTGTCAGAGACCAGGTGGTGAAGTTTGAGCATGTACATGACACCCACGGTTATCTTCTGATTGAAGGGTTCCCCGGTCAGTCCATTGTACAGTGTAACCTGGCCTATTTCCGGCTGGCCTGCAGCCTTGAGGAGTTTCCTGATGGTCTTTTCATCCGCGCCGTCAAAGACAGGAGTTGCTACCGGCACACCCTTTCCAAGATGCTGGGCAAGCTCCCTGACCTCTTCATCGCTGAGATCCGAGAGCAGGGCATTCAGTTCAGACTTGGAGTAGATCTTTGACATCTTGGCCTTGATCTTTTCGACATCCGCCTTCCGGGCAAGCTCGGCAATCTGTTCACCAAGCTTTCTGGCGCCCCAGCCGAGATGTATCTCGAGGATCTGGCCAACGTTCATACGAGACGGCACACCGAGGGGATTCAAGATGATGTCAACAGGGGTGCCGTCTTCAAAATATGGCATGTCTTCCACTGGAACGATCCTCGAGACAACACCCTTGTTTCCGTGACGGCCTGCCATCTTGTCACCCACCTCAAGCTTCCTCTTCATGGCCACGTAGACCCTGACCATCTTGATGACACCTGGCGGCAGGTCGTCTCCCTTCTTGAGGCGTTCTATCTTTCCCTCAAAGTGTTTCTTTATCCGTTCGATTTCCGATTCATACCAGTCGAGAATATCGTTCACAAAGGGATCCACGGAGCTCCTGCCCTTGAGGATAAGGTCTCTGAGCCTGTGAAGCGGGACCTTTTTCAGGGCCTCGGCCGTGATCTCCTTGTCGGCCTCAAGGAGCAACCTGTGCCTGGCGTCCTTGATGACCACTGCGGGCTTCTTGCCCACCAGGTGCTGCTGCAGTTTCTTGAGCGTGGTCCGCCTGATGACGTTGATCTCGTCCTCCTGGTCCTGCATGATTGCAGCGATCTCGAGGTCCTCGATCTTCTTGGCCCTTTCATCCTTGGCAATGCCCTTTCTTGAAAAGACCCTGGCATCCACCACCACACCCTGCACACCAGGTGGGACCTTGAGCGAGGTATCCTTCACGTCTCCGGCCTTTTCACCGAATATGGCCCGAAGGAGCTTTTCTTCCGGGGAAAGCTGGGTTTCTCCCTTGGGAGTAACCTTGCCCACCAGGATGTCGCCGGCCTTCACCTCGGCTCCCACCCTGATGATACCGGAGTCGTCGAGATTCCGGAGGGCCTCTTCCCCCACGTTGGGGATGTCCCTTGTGATCTCCTCCCGGCCAAGCTTGGTATCTCTTGCCTCCACCTCGAATTCCTCTATGTGGACTGAGGTGTAGACGTCGTCCTGGATGAGGCGCTCGCTCACTATGATGGCATCCTCAAAGTTGTATCCGCGCCACGGCATGAAGGCCACCACCACGTTTTTCCCGAGGGCCAGTTCGCCCATGTGGGTTGAGGCCCCGTCAACCAGGACCTGGCCCTTTTTCACCTTGTCGCCGGGCTTTACAATGGGGATCTGGTTCATGGTGGTGGTCTGGTTGGATTTCTGATACTTGACAAGCTTGAATATCTCCACCTCCACAGGCTTGCCCGATTCCTTGTCTTCCTCGTAGGCAACCACGAGCCTGTTGGCATCCACGTCTTCTATCCAGCCATCCCGCTTTGCAATGACCGTTACACCCGAATCCCTGGCAACGGGTTTTTCTATGCCCGTTCCCACAAGGGGTGCCTCGCATTTCAGAAGCGGAACTGCCTGGCGCTGCATGTTGGAACCCATAAGCGCCCTGTTGGCGTCATCGTTTTCAAGGAAGGGTATGAGGCCGGAAGACACGCTTACGAGCTGGTTTGGAGCAACGTCAATGGCAGTGACCTCCTCGGCAGGCGCCATGATGAACTCGCCCTTTTTCCTGACTCCAACAAAGTCATCCACAATGCGCCCGGACCTGTCCAGTTTGATGGTGGACTGGGAGATAACCTCGCCTTCCTCCTGGGAAGCGGTCATGTAGACGATCTCGTTCGTGACCTTCCTGTCCTTGACGCGCCTGAAAGGGGTCTCTATGAAACCGTATTCGTTTATCCTCCCGAAGGTGGCAAGGGAGACAATGAGCCCGATATTGGGGCCTTCAGGGGTCTCGATGGGGCATATCCTGCCGTAGTGGGTGGGATGGACATCCCTTACCTCAAAACCTGCCCTTTCCCTGGAAAGCCCGCCTGGCCCAAGGGCAGACAGCCTTCTCTTGTGCGTGATCTCCGAAAGGGGATTGGTCTGGTCCATGAACTGGGAAAGCTGGCTGGAGCCAAAAAATTCCTTTATGACCGATGTGACGGGCTTCGGGTTTACCAGGTCGTTGGGCATGAGGGCCTCTATTTCCTGGAGTGTCATCCGCTCCTTGATGGCCCTTTCCATCCTGACAAGGCCGATCCTGTACTGGTTTTCGATGAGCTCTCCGACAGAACGCACCCTGCGGTTTCCGAGGTGGTCAATGTCATCTACCGGCCCCTGGGTATCTTTGAGGTGGAGAAGCTCCTTTACAATGGAGACTATATCCGAAGGAATGAGCACCCGCTGGGAAAGCGGCACGTCCAGGCCGAGCCTCTGGTTGATCTTGTAACGGCCCACCTCTGAAAGATCGTAGGTGTCGGGATTGAAGAAAAGGGAGTGAAAGAATTTCTCGGCAACCTCTGCTATCAGCGGGCTGGACGGCCTGAGCCTCCTGTAGATTTCAAGAACCGCGTCCTCTGACTCTTCCACCTTGTCCACCAGGAGGGTATCCCTGATGGAGGAACTGACCCTGATACCATCGATAAACAAGGTCTGTACTTCGGTGACTGCGTTATCGCGCATAACCACCAGGTCATCCTCGGTGAGCGTCGTATTCTTCGGTATCAGGATCTCTCCCGAGGCAGGATCCACCACGTCTGCTGCTGTCACCTTGCCTATCAGGTCTTCCTCTGTAACCGGAATACGGTCTATTCCAAATTCCTCGAAGCGCCTTAACATGGTCTTGGAGAATTTCCTGTGCTGCTTGAGCAGCACTTCACCGGTCTCGGGATGCAACACTTCCACTGTGGCCCTCTGTCCCTTCAGGAGCTCGGGAATAACCTTCCTGTAGACCAGCTTGCCCTCGAGGTAATAGGTGTCCCACTGGTAGAATTCCCTCAGTATGTCATCAGTGGAAAGACCAATGGCCTTTAACAGAATGGTGGCAGGGAACTTCCTTCGCCTGTCTATCCTGACATGCAAGATGTCCTTTGGATCAAACTCGAAATCAAGCCATGATCCCCTTACTGGTATAACCCGGCAGGAATATAGCAATTTCCCACTGGAATGGGTCTTTCCCTTGTCGTGGTCGAAAAACACGCCGGGTGACCTTTGAAGCTGGCTGACCACCACCCTTTCCGTTCCGTTAATGATAAATGTCCCGGTACGGGTCATCAGGGGTATGGTCCCGAAATATATCTCCTGTTCCTTGATGTCCCTGATGCTTTGTACGCCGGTTTCCTTATCAACATCGTATGAAAGAAGCCTGATCACTACCTTGACCGGGGCCTCGTACGTACTGCCCCTGGCCAGGCACTCTTCCTGTGAATACTTGGGCTCTCCTATGGTGTATTGAACAAACTCCAGGGAAGACGCCCCGGTAAAGTCGTTTATTGGAAAGACGTTTTTGAATACCGCCTGGAGACCGAGATTCTTTCTGGCCTCAGGAGCAATATCCCTTTGAAGAAATTTTTCGTACGGTTTCTGTTGGACTTCTATGAGATGGGGGATTTCAACCGCCCTTTTTACCTTGCCAAAACTTTTTCTCAAAGGAAAATTCTGAATACTTAACATAGATGATGCCTCAAGGTGGCCTGGATGTTGATGATGGTGACTGTGAAAAGTTAAAGAACAGGAGGCTGCCAGTCTGGAAGCCTCCTGATGTAATCAATACGACTGGTTTGGACTACTTTATTTCTACCTTGGCGCCTACTGCCTCGATCTGCTCCTTGATCTTTTCTGCCTCTTCCTTGGGTACGCCCTCTTTTATGGGCTTGGGAGCGCTTTCCACCAGCTCCTTGGCCTCCTTGAGGCCAAGACCTGTTACTGCCCTTACTTCCTTGATGACCTTGATCTTCTGGCTGCCGAAATCGGTCAGCACCACGTCGAACTCGGTCTTTTCTTCCTGGGCGCCGCCTGCCTCGCCGGCAGGTGCTGCTCCCGCTGCTGCAACTGCAACAGGGGCTGCGGCAGATACGCCAAACTTGTCTTCAAGCTCCTTGATGAACTCGGAAAGTTCAAGGACGGTCATATTTGATATGAATTCAATTACATCTTCTTTTGTAACAGCCATTTTCTAATGTTCCTCCTGGATATTTAAAACTTGATTGTTTGCAATAAATGATAATGCCCCCTTCGGGAGGCTCGTCATCACCGACGGACGAAACTACTGTTTCTTTTCCTCTACGGCCCTCAGTGCATAGAGCAGTTTCCTGGGAATACCCGACAGCACCTGTACAAGATTGGTAGGCGTGGCCACAAGAACCGACAGCATCTGCGCCAGCAGCACCTCCCTGGTGGGAAGCTTGGACAGTGCCTCGATCCCGGTAGCATCCATGAGTTTTCCGTTCAGGATGCCGCTCTTGATCTTGAGCACCTCGTTGTCCTTGGCAAAATCCATCAGGACCTTTGCAACCTGGACAGGGTCCTCATAAGCGAACACTGCGGCATTGGGGCCTTCGAACGCATCGAGCAGCGGTTCCGATTCCGTGCCCTTGATGGCTATCCTGAACAGGGTGTTCTTGGAAACCTTGAGTTCCCCCTGAACGTCCCGCAGCTTTGCCCTCAGCTCGTTGGCCTGAGAAACGGTCAACCCGGGAAAATCTACAAGGGTAACCGATACCGCCCTGGAGAACCTTTCATTCAACTGTTCAACCAGGGCTTCCTTCTGACTTCTAGTAAGTGGCAATTTTATCCCCCCTTTCTGCCATAGACAGTTTATTTACTGCCAAAGCAGAGGTCACTCCGGCCTCGGTAGGTGAGACATCCCGAGAAGGTGTCTCATTAAACACCAGGTACCTACTGTCTTTGACTTTTTGAGCGCCCTTAGAGGACGCATACATCCGGTTGATTTCCGCCTTATCCTTCTGGAAAGATTTTTAAACCATTATCCGTGGAATCAGATCAGGCTGCAGCAGCACTCTTGAGTTCAGAGGGGTCGAGCTTTACACCCGGGCCCATGGTGGTGGACAGGGCTGCCCCCTTTACATAGGTCCCCTTGGCTGATGCAGGCTTCATCCTGAGTACGGTTTCCGCAACGGCGGCAAAATTTTCCTTTACCTTTTCAGGTCCGAAGGACACCCTCCCGATGGGAAGATGCAGCACTCCTGCCCTGTCAACCCTGAAATCCACCTTGCCGCCCTTAATGTCCTTCACCGCCTTGGCCACATCAAAGGTAACCGTTCCGGTCTTGGCATTGGGCATGAGACCCCGGGGCCCCAGGATTCTTCCAAGCTTTCCAACAACTCCCATCATGTCGGGAGTGGCTACCACCTTGTCAAAATCCAGCCAGCCCTCCTTCTGGATCTTTTCCGCCAGTTCTTCTCCACCGACATAATCGGCCCCGGCCTCCTCAGCCTCTTTCACCTTCTCACCCTTGGCGAACACGAGTACCTTGGCGGTACGGCCGGTTCCGTGGGGAAGAACAACAGAACCCCTTATATTCTGGTCTGCCTTCCTTGGATCCACTCCGAGATTTATGGCAAGATCCACACTCTCGTCAAATTTTGCAAAATGGGTCGCAAGTACCTTCTGGATGGCCTCTTCCAGCGTATATTTCTTGTTCGGATCAACTAACTCACGAACCTTACGATATTTTTTTCCTCTTTTACCCATGGTTTATCACCTTCACAAATTAATCTACTACTTCTATTCCCATGCTGCGGGCTGTACCTTCAATGGTACGCACGGCTGCGGCAAGATCGGCAGCTGTAAGATCGGGCATCTTGGTCTTGGCTATTTCCTCACACTGTGCCTTGGTGACAGTGCCCACCTTTTCCCTGTTAGGAACACCGGAGCCCTTTTCAATGCCGGCGGCCTTCTTGAGAAGGACCGATGCAGGGGGTGTCTTCAATATGAAACTGAAGGACCTGTCTGCATAAACAGTGATGACCACAGGAATTATCATGCCTGCCTGGTCGGCAGTCTTGGCATTGAACGCCTTGACAAATTCCATGATATTGACACCCTGCTGGCCCAGTGCCGGCCCAACCGGTGGTGACGGACTTGCCTGCCCTGCAGGGATCTGTAATTTGATATAACCAGTTACCTTTTTAGCCATAACAATTGCTCCTTGATATGTGAAAACTTTTCAGCTCAGCTTACCTTTTGAATGTGTCCGAATTCGAGTTCCACAGGGGTAGACCTGCCGAAGATGGATACGAGAACACGGACCTTCCCCTTTTCGGGCTTAACTTCCTCCACAACCCCGGTAAAGTTGGCAAACGGCCCTTCGGTGACAATGACCTTTTCCCCGGGCTCGTAATCATATTTTGGCCTTGGATGAAGGGAACGTTCCTCCATCTGCCTGAGGATCTTTTCAGCCTCGTGATCAGGCAAGGGGACAGGGTTATGCTGACCTCCCACAAAACCGGTGACCTTCGGGGTATCCTGGACCAGGTGCCATGTCTCCTTGTTGAATTCCATCTTAACAAGGATATACCCTGGATATACCTTCCTGGCCGAGGTACGCCTTTCCCCCTTCACCACCTCCACGACCTTTTCAGTAGGCACTACAATGGCGGAAAACTTATCTTCCATACCATACTGTTTAATGCGCTCTTCCAGAGAAGCCTTGACCTTGTTCTCAAAACCTGAATAGGTATGAACGATATACCACTTATGTGCCATGAAATTGCCTTTTGATTTCTGCTATTTGATCAGGGATCCAACAAGCTTGGAAAGGGCGATGTCAACCAGTCCAAGATAGGCGGAAAAGAAAATAGTGATGGCAAGAACAGCTATAGTGAGTGAAGTGGTTTCCTTTCTGCTGGCCCAGGTGATCTTGTCGAGTTCTCCCCGGACGTCTGCAAGAAACTGCTTTATGGCTGCGATCTTTCCCTCGGGCTGGCTTGTCTTGGCGTCAAGCTTTTTGGCCGAAGCAGCAGTAGCCGATGAAGAGGAGGCGGCGTCCTTGGCAGCGGCCTCTGACGTTTTCACACCAGCGCCCGGCTTGGCTGATTTTATCTTCCTTACCTTTTTCTTTGTCACAGTATCACCCTGCAGCTGATCGGTTTCAAAAAGAACTGGCAGGCCAGGAGGGACTCGAACCCCCAACACCCGGATTTGGAGTCCGGTGCTCTACCATTAGAGCTACTGGCCTGCAGGTCTTCTTATTTCATCTTGATTTCTTTATGTAGAGTGTGCTTCCTGTCAAAGGGACAGTATTTCTTTAACTGCAGCTTGTCGGGAGTCGTCCTCCTGTTCTTGGTGGTGGTGTAGTTCCGCCTTTTGCACTCGGTACACTGGAGAATGATCTTGTCTCGCATGGCTGAATTCCTATTCTATTATCTTGCTTACGACTCCGGCGCCCACAGTGCGGCCACCTTCCCTGATGGCAAACCTCAATCCGTCTTCCATGGCTATGGGCTGGATCAGGTCTGCCTTTATCTTTACGTTGTCTCCAGGCATCACCATCTCT
>CAYZJS010000007.1:0-51722 GCA_964478865.1 uncultured Thermodesulfatator sp. | reverse complement strand
ATCTTCGGGGCCAGGAACGGCATTTACATCATTGACCTTCAAAAGACCGTCAGGATGTTCAAAGTTGCCTATGAATTTGTAGTGGAAACCGCTGCAAATGGAGGCAATGTTTTGTTCGTAGGGACAAAGAAGCAGGCTAGGGAATCCATTGAGGAAGAGGCCTCCAGGGCTGGAATGCCGTATGTCAACCACAGGTGGCTGGGAGGAATGCTCACCAACTTCCACACCATCCAGAAAAGCATAGACAAGCTCAAGAAGATAGAATCCATGTTTGAGGATGGCACCATTGAAAGATTTCCCAAGAAGGAAATCCTCAAGCTGGAAAGGCTGCGCCAGAAGCTGGAAAGAAACCTTGGCGGCATAAAGGACATGAACGGGCTGCCCTCGGCCGTCTATGTGGTGGATGCCCGCTATGAGCAGATAGCCATCAAGGAGGCAAACAAACTGGGCATTCCGGTGGTTGCCATCGTGGATACCAACTGCGATCCTGACGGTATCGATTACATAATTCCCGGAAACGATGATGCCATCAGGGCGATCAGGCTCCTCACCTCCCTTGTTGCAAACGCGGTACTAAAGGGCAAGGAAATATACCAGGAAGCCCAACAGGCAGAGACAGACAAGGAACTGGCTGAAGAGGCAGAAGCACCAGAGGCACAGGAGGAGGCGCCAGTGCAGGCTGCACCTGACAAGGCAGAAACCGCCCCGGTTCAGGAAACCGCCTGATCCCCGAAATCAATTTTCTACTGCATCTTTCTTGTTCTTTATGAAGGAAACAGGATGATCCTGGACAGTTGATCCAGGATCACTCGTTGAAAACTCACAATAACAACAGAACTCAACGGAGGAACACATATTATGGCTGATATAACTGCTGCCATGGTCAAGGAACTCAGGGAAAGGACCAATGCAGGCATGATGGACTGCAAAAAGGCCCTTCAGGAATGCGGCGGAGACATGGAAAAGGCCGTGGACTTTCTCAGGCAAAAGGGACTTGCCGTTGCGGCCAAAAGGGCCGGGAGAGCTACTTCTGAGGGCGTGATTCAGTGCTATATTCATTCAGGAAACAAGCTGGGTGTAATGGTGGAGGTAAACTGCGAGACCGACTTTGTGGCAAAGACCGACCAGTTTGTCGAATTTGCCAGGAACGTGGCCATGCACATTGCTGCAACCAATCCCGTTTGCATAAAAAGGGAAGATGCGCCTGCCGAGATAATCGAGAAAGAAAAGGAAATTTACCGCCAGCAGGCCCTTGATTCAGGAAAACCCGAACATATAGTGGATAAGATAATAGAGGGCCGCATAGAAAAATTCCTCAAGGAGATCTGTCTCCTGGATCAGCCCTACGTCAAGGATCCGGATCTTACCATCCAGGACCTCCTAAACGAGCTGGTGGCCAAGATGGGTGAAAATATCTCCATCAGGCGATTTGTCAGGTTCAAGGTGGGCGAGGAATAACAGGGGCTCGACTGTGGTAAAAACGGAAAGCAAAAAACCAGCTGCCTATAAGAGGGTGCTGATAAAACTTAGCGGGGAGGCCCTCATGGGCGAAAAGCAATACGGGATCTCCCCGGAGCTTCTTTCCGAGGTGGCTGCCCAGATAGGAAGGGCCAGGGAAAGAGGTGTAGAAATAGGCATGGTGGTTGGCGGCGGCAATATTTTCAGGGGTGTTTCAGGTGCCGCCCACGGCATGGACAGGGCAGTAGCCGACCAGATGGGCATGCTTGCAACGGTCATGAACGCATTGGCACTTCAGGATGCCTTTGAACACCAGGACATCCCTGCAAGGGTCCTGTCAGCCATAGAAGTAGGAAGGATGGCCGAGCCCTTTGTAAGGGGGCGGGCGCTTAGCCACCTCAGGAAAAAACGGGTGGTCATTTTTGCCGCAGGTACCGGCAATCCATTTTTCACCACGGATACCGCAGCAACCTTGCGGGCCTTGGAGGTAGGAGCCGATATCCTTTTCAAGGCCACGAGGGTGGACGGCGTTTACGACAAGGATCCGTACAAACACAGTGATGCCCGGCTGTTTTCATCCCTGACATGCAGCGAAATACTGGAAAAGGAACTCCGCGTCATGGATGCGGCGGCAATTTCCCTTGCCAGAGACGCCGGCCTCCCGGTGATGGTGTTCAATATGCTCAAGGAAGGCAATATAGAAAAGGCCATCAGGGGTGAAAGTCCCGGCACCATTATCCAGCCACGCTGATTTAACCGGTACCGGGTGCAGTTTTGGCTGGTTTCTGTTATTGTCAAGCTGCAAGAGGTAACGAGAGGGAAGAAGGAGGTTCAACGTGAAAAACAAGGTAATAAGCGAAACCGACAGGAAGATGGACAAGGCTGTCCAGGCCTTTGAAAGGGACCTGGCACACGTCAGGACCGGCCGGGCCTCAGCCGCTCTCCTAGAAGGAATCACCGTTGATTATTATGGCACCCAGATGCCCATTAACCAGGTTGCCTCCATTTCCGTCCCTGAAAGCAGGCTTTTAACAGTTCAACCCTGGGACGCCAATGTCCTGCCAGACATTGAAAAGGCCATACTTTCTTCCGATCTAGGGCTTACTCCCAGCAATGACGGCAAGATCATCAGGGTCAGTATTCCTCCCCTTACTGAAGAACGCAGGAAGGACCTGGTAAAGATAGTTAAAAAGATGGCGGAAGAATCAAGGGTTGCAGTGAGAAACTGCCGCAGGGATGCCATTGACAAACTAAAGGGCCAGAAGAAAAATAAAGAGATCTCCGAAGACGAAATGTACAAGCTGCAGGACGAAATCCAGAAACTTACGGACGATCATATAAAAACCATAGACCAGATACTCCAGGAAAAAGAAAAGGAGATAATGGAATTTTAAGGACTCTTCACGTGTCGGAAAAATCCAACATAACCCAGTTAAAGCCCCTTCCCCGCCACGTAGCCATCATAATGGATGGCAATGGCAGATGGGCCAGGCGCCGGTACATGCCAAGAATAATGGGGCACCGCCAGGGAGCCAAGACCGTCAAGGAAATCGTGACTGCCTCACGGGAGCTGAACATTCCCTATCTCACCCTTTACGCATTTTCCAAGGAAAACTGGTCAAGGCCGGCTGATGAAGTAAACGGTCTCATGGATCTCCTCTATGAATATCTCCAGAAGGAACTCGATGAACTCCTGGGCAAACGCATCCGCTTGAGGGCCATCGGGGAGATAGAGGCCCTGCCGGACCGCGTTTACAATCTTCTCATGGAGACCATGGAAAAGACCTCCGAAAACTACGAGATGCAGTTGATTCTTGCCCTGAGTTACGGAGGAAGGAGCGAGATAATAGAAGCGGCGAAGAATTTTGCACGAAAATGCATCAACGGGCAGATGGACCCGGACGAGCTGGATGAGGGTTCCTTCAGATCCTTCTTGTATGCCGGAGACATACCAGACCCAGACCTCATAATCCGCACCAGTGGAGAGAGCAGGCTCAGCAATTTCCTGCTGTTCCAGGCCGCCTATTCCGAACTCTATATCACCTCGACCCTTTGGCCTGATTTCAACAAGAAGGAATTTATGAAGGCCCTGAACGACTACAGGCGCAGGGAACGCAGGTTCGGCATGACCAGTGAACAGATCCTGTTGAGATGCACAAGCAGCGAATCCTGACAGCCCTTGTCCTGGTACCGGCAGTGCTTGCAGGGCTGCTCTGGGGCGGTTTTTTTTTCTTTAGCTGTCTGGTGCTGGTGGTGGCCACCCTTTGCCTCCATGAGTACTTCTCCATGGCATTTGATAGCAGGCTTTTTCAGACACTGGGCCTGGCCGCAGGACTCGTTCCCTTGAGCTTTGCCATATTTCTTCCCGGGGCCTATCCCCTGCTATTTTCACTGTTTATCCAGTGCATGGCCGTGGTGATTATCTTTTTGCTTACCTATGGTCAGCACAAGGATCCGTTTTCACGCATGTCACAGTTCCTTTTTGGAATTGTCTATATCGGGCTTCTCTCAGCCCTGACTGTTGGCCTGTATAAATTCCCCCATGGAAAGCTATGGGTAATCTTCCTCCTGGCAGTGGTGGCGGCTGCTGACACCGGTGCCTATTATGTGGGCTCGGCAATAGGCAAAAGGAAACTGTGCCCCAACATCAGCAAGGGCAAGACGGTGGAGGGGGCCTTGGGAGGTCTTGCGGCCTCTGTCCTTACTGCCCTGGTTTCCTGGTTGTTGTTCATGGGCTTTTCCAGTCCCGGGATACTGGTCCCCCTTGCCCTTTTACTTTGCGTGTCAAGCCAGATGGGAGACCTGACGGAATCGGTCATAAAAAGGGCATGTGGAGTAAAAGATTCCGGGAGAATACTTCCGGGTCACGGGGGCATGTTTGACAGGGTTGACGGGCTTTTGCTGGCAGGACCGGTGCTTTTCTGGGTCCTCTATTTTTCCCAGGGCTGTTCAGCAATCAATTGATATTCCGACCATGGTAAAAGTATGACATCATCACCGAAGCGAATAGTGGTCCTTGGCTCCACCGGTTCCATAGGAAAAAGCGTTATGGACATTGTCAGAATGTCCAAGGGGAGCCTGGAGATCGTTGGTCTTGCAGCAGGAAGGAACACGGATCTTCTTGCACAACAAATAATGGAATTCAGGCCTTCCATGGCAGCAGTCATGACGGAGGAACTGGTTCAAGAAGTCATGGGAAAGGTCCAGGGAGACGTTGAAATCACCTCCGGCAAGGAAGGCTACAAGGCCCTGGCTTCCATGCCAGAGGCGGATCTTGTAGTATCTTCGATGGTAGGCGCTGCCGGGCTCATTCCAACACTTTCTGCCATTGAAGCCGGCAAGGACGTTGCCCTTGCCAACAAGGAAACACTGGTGGCTGCAGGCGCCCTGGTCATGGATCTTGTAAGGGAAAAGGGCGTAAACCTCCTTCCCATTGACAGTGAGCATTCCGCAATATTCCAGTGCCTTCAGGGCTACAGGGATTCACAGGTCAAGAAGATCATTCTTACCGCCTCTGGAGGACCTTTCAGGGGGAAAAGGGCATCGGAACTCCAAAACATTACCCCTGAACAGGCAATTGCACATCCCAACTGGTCCATGGGGGCAAAGATTTCAGTGGATTCGTCCACACTCATGAACAAGGGCCTTGAGGTTATAGAGGCCCGCTGGCTCTTTTCCATTCCACCCGAAAGGATACAGGTTGCAGTCCATCCCCAGAGCATCGTCCACTCCATGGTGGAATTCGTGGACGGTTCCATCATTGCCCAGCTTGGCATGCCTGACATGAGGGTCCCGATTTCATATGCGCTCATGTGGCCTGAAAGGATGAAACTGGACCTGCCCACCCTGGACATCTTCCAGTGCGGGCCTCTCACCTTTGAGCCCCCGCGGATGGACGAGTTTCCATGCCTTGGCCTGGCATTCAAGGCGCTAGAGATGGGCGGGACCGCCCCTACTGTCCTGAATGCTGCTAACGAGGTGGCAGTTGAGGCATTTCTCCAAAAAAAGATAGCCTACCTGAAGATTCCGCAGGTCATTTCCCATGTGCTTGAAGAGACAGGCGGCAAGGCCATGTCAAACCTGGATGACGTGCTAAGGGCAGATGCCCTGGCAAGGCTTAAGGCGCATACCTTTATTGAAACCCTTGGAGACGCAGGCTAAATGACAACCTTCTGGTCTTTCCTCCTTGTCTTGAGTGGCCTGATATTCTTTCACGAACTTGGTCACTTTGCTGTTGCCAGGGCCCTTGGTATCAGGGTTTTAAAGTTTTCCATAGGTTTTGGCCCGAGGGTCTGGGGAATAATCAGAAATGGAACCGATTACTGCATTTCAGCCATACCCCTTGGAGGGTTTGTCAAGATGCTGGGGGAGCAGCCTGGAGAAGAAATAGATTCTGCGGATGAACCCTATGCCTTTTCCCACAGGCCTGTATACCAGCGGGCGCTGGTGGTAGGTGCCGGCCCATTTGCCAATTTTCTGCTGGCCCAGATGATCTTCTTTTTCATCTTTCTGTTTTACGGCAATCCCGTCCTGTTGCCTGAAATCGGGAGTGTCAAGCCTGGTTCCCCCGCACAGGAAGCCGGCATAAAACCTGGAGATGTGCTGGTTTCCGTAAATGGACAGGAGGTAAAGACGTGGGATGACGTTTCTGAATACATAGGCTCTAGCCAGGAACAGGATATCCTGCTTGTAATAAAAAGGGGGCAGAGGCAGCTGGAGATTTCGGTTAAGCCCGAAGTCACCACCATCAAGAACATATTTGGTGAGGAAATTAAAAGGCCCCTCATTGGGATAACGGCCGCAGGCAAGCTGAGGATAGAAAAGGTAAACCCCTTTCAGGCAGTGTTACTTTCCCTGGAACGCACCTGGGATCTCACAAAGCTGACATGGGAGGGCTTTGTAAAGATAGTGGAAAGGATCGTTCCGCTTTCAGCCCTTGGAGGCCCCATCATGATTGCCCAGATGGCGGGCCAGCAGGCTGAACAGGGCATGCTGAACCTGTTTTACTTCATGGCCCTTCTAAGCATCAATCTCGGTTTGCTGAACCTTCTGCCCATTCCGGTGCTGGACGGTGGCCACCTGTTTTTTTATGCAGTTGAAGCAATCATGGGCCGGCCCCTTACCACCAGGCAGATGCAGGTGGCACAGCAGATCGGATTACTTCTTCTCGGCTCCCTGATGCTCCTGGTATTTTACAACGATATTGCCAGGCTTTTCGGCCTGATCCCCCCCCTTCCAAAACCCTGAGGTCATGGTCATACTAGCCATTGAGACTTCCGGCCTGAATGGAGGATGCGCCTTAATATCCTCTGGACAGATAATGGGAGAAACCATCCTTTCCAGCGGCAAAACCCATTCAAGGCGTCTCATGTCTTCCATCCTGAGCATGATGAAAGAACTGGACATGACCTGGAAAGACATAGAGGCAGTGGCAGTAGGCCTGGGACCTGGAAGCTTTACCGGCCTGAGAATCGGCCTTGCCACCGCAAAGGGCCTTGCCCTTTCCCGATCACTTCCTGTTGTAGGCATTCCTACACTGGATATCATGGCGGAAAATGCCTTCATTGAGGATTCCAGGCTTATATGTCCCCTGATGGATGCAAGAAGAAAACAGGTATACACGGCCCTTTACGAGCCATGCTTTCCGGAAGGTCCAAGGAGAGTCAGCAGCTACTCCGCCGTGGACCCTGGTCTTTTGAAGGAATCTGTTCCAGAAGAAAGACACATATTATTTTTAGGCGATGGGATAAAGGTTTATAGAACATTATTAAGGGATAAATTTAAAAAGAGAGCGGCCTTTGCTCCAGAATTCCTGTGGCATCCTCGCCCTGCCCTAGCAGGACTTCTTGCCTCAAAAAGAATAAAAGAAGGGCTGAAGCCCCAGGACCCTGGCCTTTTAGTACCTCTGTACTGCAGGCTACCCGAAGCCGAAGAGAACAAGAGAAAGCTGAAAGCATGATCGGCCTCTATCCTGTTTCGTGGGACCAAAAGGCAACCTTTTTGGAAAGGCCCAACAGGTTCCTTGCCACGGCGAGTCTCTTAAAAAACGGCGGCAGCGAGGTGGCAGAGGTCCACGTCCGGGACCCGGGCCGCCTGGAGGAACTTCTTTTTCCCGGAAACCTGCTTTTGCTTAAACATGCAGCGGGTAAGAAAAGAAAGACCAAGTGGGATCTTGTTGCCGCAAGACATGGTGAGCAATATGTCCTGGTAAACTCGGGTTACCACCCTGGCATTGCCAGGAAGTTTCTTTCAGATCCTTCGATTTCTCCCTTTGGACCGCTGAGTTCAATCAGGGGAGAGGTGAAGTGCGGCAGCAGCCGCCTGGATTTTTTAATCTCAACCCCGGAGGCCGAAAAGATCTATATAGAAGTAAAAGGATGCACTCTGGCAAGAAACCATACTGCCCTTTTCCCCGATGCGCCTACCGCCCGGGGTAGGAGACACCTCGAAGAACTCATCAAGGTCCGCAGTGAAGGCATGAGGGCGGCTGTCATATTTCTGGTTTTAAGGAAAGACAGCAGGAGTTTTGCACCCAACAGCCGCACAGACCCAGCCTTTGCCGAAACTCTTCTCAGGGCCAGCATTGCCGGGGTTGAAATTTATCCTGTTTTACTTGAATACAGTCGTGATATTATCTGGTATAAATCCTTGTTGCCCGTAGTCTTTGGTTGACTGAAAGCCATGTATTGTACGCCTAAATTTTCCAAAAAACCCGGGAGGTATGAAATGTTCGGAAAGATCTGTCCGTACTGCAGGGAAAAAATTAAGAAAGATGCCGTAGTTTGTCGATACTGTCATAGAGAGCTTGAGCCAGTGAGTAACGGCAGATGTTCATCCCTGTGGGTTTTTGCAGGCTTTATGGGGCTCGCCTTAGGGGCGGCTGCGGCCCTTGGTCTGGGTTACGTCAATGAGAGACGGCGCTGGGAAGAAGACAGTTCCGAGTTTACCTTTGACGATGAAACCGATTCTGAAACCGGCGGATAACCAGATCAACCTTCTTCAACTGCCGGTCCCGGCCAGGTTCTTGAAAAAAATAGACGGGAGCAGTGAATAAAATGGCATCTGAATTCATGAAGACGGTAGACACTGTGGCCAGGGTCTTTGGAGAAGCGGTAAAAGAGGTGATAGAAACTTCAACAGGCACCTCCATATCATATGCTCCCACCATACAGGATGTTCCTTCCATCAGCCTGAAGCCCGATCTCGGGTGTTTCGTCCAGTTTTCCGGCGATTACGCAGGCCTTTTCATAATGAACCTTTCAGGAGAGGCGGCGGTTGAACTGTATCAAAAGGCAATGATGTTCATGGGACTTCCAAAGGAAGAACTGGCCGATGACTACAATTCAGAAGATGTTGTAAGCTCCGTCGGGGAACTGATAAACCAGGTAATTGGAAAGGCCAGACAAAAAATCGAGGAAAAATACGGCCTGTCCGCAAGAAACAACCAGCCCAAGGCCATCACGATCTCGTCGGCAATCACGCTTTCTGTTGCAACCATGCTGGACAAGCCCCATTGCAGAAGACTCTCCTTCAGAACGGAAAACAACAACCCTTTCTACGTGGAGATGAACCTTGAACAGACGGAATTCATCCGCCTCCGGCCTGTGAACGGAGATTCGGAAGTGGATATTCAGGAGAAGGTCAACCAGGCGATTGAGGGCAATGAAACTTCCAAAAGTCCTAAAAAATCTTCGGAAGACGAAGTAGACATTGATGCCATAATGGCTGAGTTCAGCTAACCTTCACCCACGGCTCTTTCGCTGGTTAGTACCAGCGCCATATGGGGCCACCCGTGTTATCTGCCTTTTGTTGGGACCCGGCATTTGAAAGTTCCTTTTGTTCCGCAGTGACCGCTGCTGGCTCCTGTGCATATTCAGTTTCCCCGGTATCTGCGTCTAACCCGGCTTCAGGAGCCTGGGAGACAGTATCCTGAACCTTCGATGCCCCGCCTCCTGCTGCCAGCCTTGCCTGCATACCCTGGCTTTCCTGAAAGGCCATGTTTTTACCGGCGCCTGCCTCCTCCTGGGGCGATTCCCGCTCGGCTTCTGGTTTGATCCTCGGCCCGAAGTGCACGTGTTCCTGGCGAAGCATCTCCCCGCCCTCATACTGTTCCTGGTACGCACCAGCGGGTTCGGATATTCCAGTGTCTTCCATGCCTTCCCCAGCGCTGTTTTTTGTACCTTCTCGGACAGCTTCCTTGGCTCCCTGTACCATTTCAGGCCCATGTCCTGAAATGCTTTGAATCATGCTGTCCATACCCCCTTGGAGCTCTTCGTTGTCATGCAGCTTGGCCTGCAACCTTTTTTCTGACGGCTTCTCTTCCGGCATGGCGGCATCTTCCTCACGGCCCCAGGGCCAAAGCCATGAAAACCAGCTTTCTTCCTCTTTTGGGGCGGGCTTTTCCACATAGATCTCGTCTACCTTGGCCAGTGCCTGATCCAAGGGCACGGGCTCTGGAACATCAAAATTTATTTCAGGTGGAGGCGGATAGGGAAGCTGTTCTTCGGGCACTACCTTTGCTTCCTGCTTGTTGCTTTCTTGTTCGCGCTTCAGCTCATCCCTTTCCTTTTCCCAGGATTCTTCCGGCTCTTCACCGTCGCCAAAGGGCCAGAGGCTCGACAGCCATGATTTGTTATTTTCCCGTTCACCTGGTTGTGACACTGCCTCGGGGGTTTCATCTGCCTGGGAACTTAATGAAGTGGCACCGGGGGTTTCGGGCTGGCCTTCCGCCTCTTCTTCAGGTGGCTCATCTGTATCACTGTCATAGACATCCGGAAGGGGAAACCAGTTTGTTTCATCATTCTTTTTTTCCTGGGCCCGAAGCAGCTCTGTCCTTTTTCTTTCTTCTGCCGATTTTTGCCGCTCAAGCTCCTTTTCCCTTTCCTGGTCCTGAACAAGCTGTTCCCTGACGAGCTTGTCGGGATGAAGGCGTGCCATCTGGAATTCATCGGAAACCTGCCCAGACTGAGCATTTTCTGCAACTTGGGATTCATCCGGTGTTTTCAGTATATCTTCAGCATGCTTGATGGTTTCCGCAAGCTTTACGGACAAAAGGCCCGTATCCTGGGCAAGGACGTCGAGGTTGACCGCCTTCAGCGCCCAGGACTTCAACTTCTCTCCATTTCCAGGATCCTTCAACACAATTTCGGCATCAAACGTCCTGTCCCCTTTTTCTATCAGTCCTGTAATCAGAAAATCGGCAAGCTCCACGGCTTCACTGCCCTGGCCGGATTCCTGCACAACAAAGGTGTCGATGCCCTCTGAAGAAAGTCTTGTCTCGAGCATCTGGGTAATAGCAGGGCCCACGTAGGAATACCCGGCATCCGGAGACTTTATCTGAAGGATGGCAACCAGGGGCCTTTTGGCACTGGCCAGGCAGGGGCCGGCACTTCCTGCCAGGCTTAAAAGCATCATGGCAAGGACTGTCATAACAGTTATAAAACAGTGGCTAAACCTTTCCTTGTAGCAATTTATATTCATGGCAGTTGTCAAGCCGCTTTCTTTGCGGTCTTCATGAGTTTCAATTTTTTCATTTTCTCTATAAGGGTGGTCCGGTTCATCTGGAGGAGCTTTGCAGCCCGGTTTTTTACTCCTCCTGTCTTTTCAAGGGCCTGTAGAATGAGCCTTTTTTCCAGTTCCTCTACGGCCTTGCTCAGGCTCATGCCCTCGTCCGGCATTTCGAAGGTTCCTCCAGACGCGGCGGAGATAAAGGAACCGGCTGCGTTCTTTATTATTGGTTCCGGAAGATCGTTTCTTGTAATGACATTGCCGCTGGTCAGAATGACAAGGCGCTCAATGATATTTTCCAGTTCCCTTACGTTACCAGGCCATTCATAGTAGGTCAGTATCTCCATTGCCTCGTCGGTGAGGCCCTCTACGCACTGCCTCTTTCCCTTACAGAACTTTTTCAGGAAGTGCTTGATAAGCAGGGGGATGTCGCTCCTTCTTTCTCTAAGTGGAGGCACATGGATGGGAATGACATTTAGCCTGTAGTAAAGGTCCTCTCTGAATTTCCCGTCTTTCACCGCTGCTTCCAGGTCCATGTTGGTGGCGGCCACTATGCGGATGTCCACGGAAATGGTGTTGACCCCTCCCACGCGCTCAAATTTCCGCTCTTGCAGGACCCTGAGAAGTTTTACTTGCAACGATGGACTCATCTCCCCTATCTCGTCCAGGAAAATGGTCCCGTTGTTTGCAAGCTCAAACCTTCCGATTCTCGTCTTTATGGCGTGGGTAAACGCACCCTTTTCGTGGCCGAAAAGTTCGCTTTCCAGGAGTTCTTCCGGTATGGCAGCACAGTTTACGGGAATGAAAGGCCGATCCCTGCGGTCACTGGCATAATGGATGGCATGGGCGATCAGCTCCTTTCCGGTTCCGCTTTCCCCGGTAATCAGGATGGTGCTTTCGGTATCCGCCACCTTTTCAATGAGGCTAAATACCTCCTGCATAGGCTTGCTGTTGCCAACGATGTTTTCAAAGCCATACCTGTTCTTGAGCTCACGTCTCAAGGAGACGTTTTCCCGACGGATTTCCCTGATTTCCAGGGCCTTGTCAATGAGGATCATGACCTCATCGGGCTTTATGGGCTTGCAAAGGTAATCGTATGCACCGAGTTTTAGTGCCTCCACAGCGCCCTGCACTGATCCAAATCCGGTGATTATTATACATATTGTTTCCGGAGAAACTTCCGTAAGGTATTTAAGAAGATCCATACCCGTCTTTCTGGGCATGGCCAGGTCTGTAAGTACTATGTCAAAAAACCGGTTATCCAGGATTTCCATGGCTTCCTGGCCATCACTGGCAGTTTCCACGGAAAACCCCCTGCTTTTCAGAACTTCCGCCATGGAAATCCTGATCTCGGGGGAATCATCAACCACAAGGACGCATTCGTTTCTCATCCTCTTCTTTTCTCCAATTATTCTCCAAAAAAATCCGCTATATCTGTAACAAAAGACGTTAATAAGGCACTATTATTATGTCAAACAATTTGTGCCATTTTTTTGACGTTTTAAAAAGGGTAAAAAAACAACGTCACCGCCTTTCTGGTTTCCTGCCCTGAACAACTATACCGTTAGGCAATATTTCAATGTGAAGGCCTATGACACCGGCGCATATGGAAGCCAAGAGCAACGAAAAATGTCCCTGTGGTATATTTTCAAAAGCAGTAAAATCATCTATTCCCTTTTGTGAAAATCTCTCTATTAGCTGCATGATATCCTCAACGGGGAAAACGGGACCATTTTGGGAAAATACAATCTCAGGTTTTTCCTGCTCTCCAGATCCGGCAATTAGATCTATTCCAATTTCCGGTTCTGCCTCCATTCGAACCTGTTCCAGGCACCCGAACATTATCCCATCTATGGTATCCCTTAATACGTCTTCTCTGACTACTACTACGGGAGAAATTTTGGGCAGATTCATCCCTAGAGAGACTTTGTGCTTAAAAAACAAGTCAGATTTCCAAAATTCAGCCTGTTCCTCCAGGAGCTGGGCAAGCATCACCGGGGTGCTATGGCTGTCATCGTCTGTTTCATTCACTCTTGCAGCTATAACTCCTATCATGCCGTTAATCCGTTGTACAACTTCCTCGATCTGCCCCACGCGATCAAAACACTTGTCCATGATGTCCAGGAATTCCTTCCCTGCTTCCTTTTCGGCAAATCCAGCGTTTCCGGGTTCAAAAATATTTTTTCTCAGCTTGAAAAGATCCATGCGCAGTAATTCCATCTGCATGGACAGGACCTGAAGAGGACTGTTGATATTATGAATTATCCCCCTGGTATTTTTGCCAATTAGGCTGTCTCTGAAGCACTTGAAGAGCAGGGGCAGCTTTCCTTCATTGTCATCCATTACCCGTTCCCCCTACATGGAGAGTCTTTGAAAAATGCCCAAAAGATGCCACTTTTTCAAAAAAGACACCAATTATTATTTTAAGCCATTTCTATTTTAAATAAAATGAAAAAAGCCATAAAAAGATCAAAAAAGGTCCTGTATACTTCCATGTTTCCGCCTAAAACCTGACGAATGAAAACCTACAAAAAGATGATGGCCAGCCCTCCTCCTGCCAGCACCACCCACAGGATGTCCACCTTGAGATTAAGGGCCAGAAAGGCGGCTATGGCCAAAAGGACCGAGGCTACCTTCCAGCTTATGGCAAGGACAAAGCTAATGAAGACTGCCAGGAGAAGGCCCACGAATGAAGAAAGCACCCCGCGCATGCAGCGCCTGAAGACAGGGGCGTTTCTGAAATTTTCAAACACCGGGGCTGCAACGAGCAGAATCAGAAAAGAGGGCGTAAAGATGGCCCAGGTACAGGCGGCTGCACCCAGAAAACCTTTCAGGAGATATCCCACAAAGGCCGCAGTTATGACAATGGGACCTGGTGTAACCTGGCCCAGGGCGATGCCGTCCATCAGGACCTTTGCGGAAAGCAGGTGCCTTTTATCCACCACCTCGTGAAGCATCAACGGAAGAGAGGCATAACCGCCACCATAGGCAAAAAAGTCTATCTTCATCATGAGTGCACAAAGCTTTCCAAGAAGCGGGTCCAGAAAAAAAAGGACTGCGAGCATGACGGCTACTGCCGCAGTGACCAGGCCCGCGAACCTGACAGACTCTGCAGACATGAGCTCCCTGAAGCCCTTTGTGCCTTTCGCTCCTTCTTTACCCCCGATTCCGGGATAGAGGAATATTCCCGCCAGGCCGCACACGATTATGGCTGTCACCGGGCTTCCCTTTATTACAAGGTAGCCTGCGGCAGCCGCCACCAGCAGGACATCCTGCCATGAACGGACCATCTTCCTGCCAAAGGAGATGGTGGCATTTGCCACTATGGCCACAACTATCACCTTGAAACCGAGAAAACAGGCTTCCACTGGCCTTAGATCGATGGCGTGCAGGTAGACCACGGACAAGATGGTCATGAAGACAAAGGCTGGAAGGGAAAACCCCGTGTAGGCCGCAAGGGCTCCAATGCCGCCTCCTGCCTTCAGCCCTGCATATGCCGCGGCCTGCATGGCAGTTGCCCCGGGGATGGTCTGGACCAGGGCAACACCATGGTCAAAATCTTCCTTTTTTACCCAGCCGTTCTTCCGGCAGGCAAGGTCCTTTATATACTTGACCATGGCCGGGCCGCCAAAGGCCGTGCAACCCAGGCGCAAAAAGGCCAGAAAAAGTTTCAGCGGCGCTACATTTCCTTCCATATCTGCCTGATCTCCTCTGTCAGGGCCAGGTCCATTTCAGGGGGCCGGCCCCTGGTAGTAAGGTAGCCGCCTATGAGCATGGCATCCGCCCCTGCCAGAAAGGCAAGTGCCTGGAGCTGGCCCAGGGCTGTCTCCCTGCCACCTGCTATTCTTATGGCACAGTTGGGCATGATTAGCCTGAACATTGCAATGGCCCTCAGTATCTCGGTGACCCCCAGCCTGTTTAGACCCTGGAGCCTGGTTCCCTTTATTGGAACAAGGATGTTAATGGGCACCGAATCCACCCCAAGGCCTGCAAGGGTCTGGGCCATGGAAAGCCTGTCCCCCTCCCCTTCTCCAAGGCCGATTATGCCGCCTGCACATACCTCAAGGCCGCAGTCCCTTACAGCTAGAATAGTGGCAACCCGTTCCTCAAAGCCGTGGGTGGAACATATTGAGGGGAAAAACTCCCTTGATGCCTCAAGGTTATGATGATACCTGGTCATACCGGCATCCTTCAAGATTTTTATTTTACTTTTGCTCATAATTCCAAGGGAGCAGCAGACACTGATACCTATTTTCTGCCTTATGGCATAAACCCTTTCCGCCACCTCTTGCACCAGCCTCTCAGATGGCCCCCTGCCGCTGGTGACAATACTGAAACGCCTTGCCCCGCTGTTGGCCGCCTCTTCTGCCTCCCGGAGCAGCACTTCGGAGGATTTCAGGGGATATACCGGGGCCTTGGCTCCGGGGGCTGAAACCGATTGGGCACAGAAGGCACAGTCTTCGCTGCACGCACCGGAGCGGGCGTTTGAAATGGTGCATAGCCCCATCCTGGTACCCCTGTGCTTGAGTTTTAGATCCAGGGCCTGTCTCATGAGGTCCTTGAGAGCTGTCTGCCGGAATTTTGCAAGATCCATATGAAGAAAAGACCCCCCCTGGCTAGAGGGTGTCCGAAACCTCCTTTATTGCCTGGGCAGTAAGCCCCAGGATATGTTCAATCTGCTCGAGGCTGACAGCCAGGGGAAGAAAAAGATAGATTACATCAGAAAGGGGCCTTAGTATCAGGCCCTTTTCAAGGCCCTTTAGATAAACCTGCCATCCCATTCTTTTCGATGGATCAAAACTCTTCCTGGACCCTTTTTCCTCAACAAGTTCAAAGGCCGCAACCATGCCAATGCCCCGCACATCTCCCACGGCAGGGATGTCCAGCAAGGCCTTTTTCCCTTCCTGGAGCCTGTTCACCTTTTCAGGCAGATGCTCCATTACCCTTTCCGACTGGAAGACCTCCAGGGAACCCAGGGCTGCGGCGCAGCAGATGGGGTTTGCCGTAAAGGTATGGCCGTGGAAAAAGGTCTTTCCCTGGTTGTAGTCTGCGTAAAAGGCATCGAAAACCTCCTTTGTGGTAGCAGTGACAGCCAGGGGAAGGGTGCCTCCAGTTATGCCCTTTGAAAGGCATACAAAATCCGGGACAATACCCGCATGCTCCATGGCAAACATCCTGCCTGTCCTGCCGAATCCGGTAGCCACCTCGTCAAGGATGAGATGAATGCCAAACCCCCTGCACAGCTCGTGCACCCTTTTCAGGTATCCTTCGGGATAGGCGATCATCCCACCCGCCCCCATGAGCATGGGCTCAAGTATCATGGCAGCAACGTTTTCAGCCTCTTTTTCAAGGAGCCTTTCCAGGAAATCCGCGCACTCGATTCGGCACTCGGGTAATGTGCCCGGCGTGTAAGGCTTTCCGCATGGGCAGCGGAAACAGTACGGGGCAGGGACGGTGAATGAATCAAAGGTAAGGGCATCAAAAGGGCCTTCGAAGGCAGGCACTCCTCCCAGGCTCATGGTTCCTATAGTATCTCCGTGATAGCCCCTTTCCAGGGCAATGAATTTTTCCCGCCTCTTTTCCCCTGCATGTTTCCAGTACTGGAGGGACATCTTGATGGCCACCTCGCATGCAGTGGAACCGTTGTCCGAAAAGAAAAATTTGTCCAGTGGGCCAGGCAGCAAACGGTTCAGTTTCTCTGCAAGAAGCACCGGCCCTTCATGGGTGGTGCCGGCGAAATGCACCTGGTCAAGCCTTTCAAGCTGCGCCTGGATGTGGCGCCTGATAACCGGATGGTTGTGACCGTGCACTATGCACCACCAGGAGGAGATGGTGTCATAATACCGGTTTCCATCAAGGTCGTAGAGGAATACCCCTTCGGCCCTGTCAATAAAGAGGAGGTCCCTTTGCTCAAAATCCTTCATCTGGGTATACGGATGCCAGATGTACCTTTTGTCCAACTGTCTAAGTGTGCTGTTATCCATGGATTTCCTTTATAAAATTTCAATATGGTTTTTGCCTGGAGGCATAAACATTTGAATATAGCCAATTTTTTACGGCAAAGTGTAATTTCAAGCAGTTGCAGCATCTCAGCTGCGGGTGTCCAGGTGAACGATACTTGCTGCGGGATTTTCTTTCTTCAAGGTTTCAGCAACATGTGGATGGCAGGTAAAAAAGAGCACCTGCCTGTCACGGGCAAGCTCTCCTATGGCAAGGGCCGCCTGCCTGGTCCGCTGGGGGTCAAAATTTACCAGTATGTCATCCATGAGCACCGGAAGCACCTCGCCCCCTGTATCACAGGCAGACATGACCCCGAAGCGAAGGCTCAAATAAAGCTGCTCTGCAGTGCCTGTGCTGAGCTTTTCGGGAGCCATACGTTCTCCTGTACTGGTTACTGCCCATATTTCGTTTGTCCCTGCAGCGGCCATGATGCCCGTGTACCTTCCCATGGTAATGGCGGAAAAATATCTAGAGGCCGCCTTGATGACCTCGGGCTGGTTTTCTCTTTCAAATTTTTCCTTTGCAGTCCTCAGGATGTAGAGGGCGAGGCTCCGAACGGCCCACCTCCTGTGCAGCTCCCGTGCCTCCTGGACCAGGCATGAACGCTGGACCAATAGATTCATATGTTCCGTCGAAGAGGTAAGCTCTTCGAGTTTCTTGCCAATTTCCGCGCGCCTTTCCACCAGCTCGTCGATACCGGATTCGATTTCCGCCAGTTCACGGGAAAGATCCCGCACTTTCGTGGCAAGGTCCTGGTGACGGTGTTCCCCGTAAAAATGCGAGATGCTTTCATAGTCATTGCTGCCAACCACTGCCCCGAGCCTTGCAGAAAGGAGTCTTTTCTGACCGGCAAGCTTCTCCCTTTCCTGGAATGCCCTGAAAAGGCCCTGGAATTCCTCCATGGACGAACAGCCGACCTCTTCCAGGAGGGCCATGATCCCTGCTTCCATTCTGGAAACCTCGCCGGCAAGCCTCTGTTTTTCCCGTTCAAGGTCCTGGCTCTTCTGTGACAGTAGCCTGCGGTTCATTTCGCGGTCAAGCTCTTCAGAGAGCCTTTCAGTCAGGATGGCAACTTGCGAATCAAATTCCAGGGGCACTTCCCGGGTGCTGACAAGTGTTCTGAAAAGGCGGCTTACCATGCCCTGAACCCTTTCCATTTGCTCCCTGGTGTTTTCGAGTTCCCTTTCCGCAAACTCCTTCTGCGAAAGGATCTTTCTCGCCCTTTCAAGAAGACCAGCAATCTCCAGGATCTGCCCGGGTGGAAGGCCGCCCTCCAGCCCCTTTGCGGCAAGCCACTTGCTCCATTCGCTTTTAAGGGCCTGCCTTTTCTTTTCAAGGCCGGAAAGTTCCTCCTGTATCCTTTCTATCTCGTCTTCCAGGCTGGAGAGTTTATCCTTCAGGTGCTCCCGTTGTTTCCCGAGTTCGTCAAGTTCCTGAAATTCTTTGATGAGAGTGGCAACCTCCAGGGCAACTTCCCGTGCAAGTTCCAGCATGGAGGAGGGATCTTCGGGACAGGTATCTGAGGCCCTGATACCAAGGCTGGAAAAAGATTCCAGGATCTGCTTAATCTCCATATTCAGGTCGTTTATCTCTCCTTCGAGTCCACGGATGTTCCGGGCGTCTTCCTTGAGGCCTGAAATCTTCCGGGCAATAAGCGGTACTGAAGACGGACTGCATCCAGGCATGAGATGATACCTCGAAACGAGGCCCCTCCACTCCCCTTCAAGCTGGATTCTTTCTCGGCGTAGAAGGTCAATATCCTTTTTCACACTTTCCAACTGCCCTGAAACAAGGGCCAGGTCCTCGAGGATGGACTGAACCTCCAAACCGAGCCTGTCCCTCTTTTCCAAGATCCCTTCCGCATCTTTCAGCTCCTTGAGGAGCCCCGCAATTTCTTCTCCTTCCAGCTTGCCTTCCGTGCCCAGCAGAAGCGCCAGCCTATCCCTGTCGCGGAGGATCTGTTCCCTCATAAGTGAAAGCCTTTTTCGGCCTTCCCTGATACGCTCGATCCTTTCCCGGAAAGAGCCGGCCTGTGCTTCAAGTTCCCTGATCTCAAGGGTTGCCCTCTTTTTCAGAAAGGGGCAGGCTGAAAGAAACAGGAGCCCTGCGCCAAGGCACGAAGCCCACATGGCCGGAGGACTTCCGTTGTGAAACAAAAAGCCGGACAAGGCAAGAACCCCTATGCCGGTAACCAGTGAAAGATGAAAAAGCAGATATCTTTCAAGGTCTTTTTTCCTGCCATGAAGCCTTTGTGCTTCAATCGAGCACCTTGTCAGTTCCTCGTCGGCCTTCACGAGCTCGATCTCGATGTTCACTTCCCTGGAAATGGAACCGGAAAGGCTCTGCGCCAGGGATATGGCCTCCCTGAGGGGCCCTTCCTCAATACCCTGGAAAGGAGAGGGAAGCGTCAGTTCCTGGAGACGCCTTTTTCGGCTTTCAAGCTGGGATTCAAGCTCCTGTTGCCTTGTTTTTAAGCTCTCTAGAAGCCCTGTTTTTTCCCGGAATGATATCCTGTTTTCTTCCAGCTTTTTCCCAAGGCCTTCTGCCTCCCTTACGAGAAGGGACGGATCAATGGAATCCAGCAAATGGAAATCCGCACCTGACAGGACCTCGGACATACCTGTCCCGAGGTTTTTCAGGGCATCTTGCTTCTTTTGGGTCTTTTGCCGAAGTTCCATTGCGGCGGAGTGAAGCCTTTCGGAGGAAGATGACAGAAGATTTCTGGAATCGCCCCGGACATCCGGCAGCCGGCCGGCCTTTTTCCTGATTTGCCTCCTGGTATCTTCAAGCTCTGCAACCATCTCCCTCCTGTCCCTTTCTCTTACGGACAAAAGCTGGGAAAGGCGTCTTTTTTCTTCTTTGACTGCGTCAAACCTTTCCTGAAATCCCCTGGCCTGCGACCTGTCAGCCACGGAAAAGACCGTCTTACGGATGAGTTCCCCGCTCCAGTTTGTCCCAAGGCCTTCCTGGATGGCGCAAAATTCCTGTTTCATCTGGTGAATCTGTTCGAGATAGGTGTTTTCCAGTTCCCGTAGCCGGAAAAACTTTTCCCTTTCAGCCGGAAGGGAGGAAAGTTCTTCCTTTTTTTCCAGGAGGGCCTCATCAGGGGCGGAGGCCTCCATCTCCATCATGATCTCCTTTCTTTCTTTCTCTACATCTTTAAGAAGGCCGCGTTTTTCCAAAAGGGCCTTGTCAAGGCCTTTTAACTTCCAGAAATGGTTTTCAGAGATATTTTCCAGCCTCCTGTCGCCATCCATGGCAGAAAGCCTTGCCTGGACCTCGGAAAGAGCCATCCAGTCTTTCCAGGTATCAAGGGCCGCACGCCTTTTATCGAGAACGCCGACAGCCTGTCGCCTCTTTTCCCTTAGCCTGCCCAGCCTGTCTTCAATTTCCTGTATAGAGGATAAAAGGCCATGGTACAGGTCCAGGCCCTCCTTGGCCTTTTTGATCTGGGAATTCAGGGTTTTTAACCGGGAAAGCACCTGATTGAGGGGCTGTTTTCTCCCATGGGGCCTGAACAGGCCGTCTCTTTCCTTCCGGAGCTGTTTTTCCACCTGGGAAACTGCTAAAAAGGCGGTCCCAAACCCTGCGCCGTAGATGGCATTTTTTACCTCTTCCCCGCTTAGCATCTCGAAATTCCAGAGTTCCTGGAGCCCGAAGCTGTAGATATTCTGGTAAACCTGCCTTGAAATCCCGCCAAAGACTTCCTGCAGGCAAGAGGCATCCATCTGCCTTCCCTGGCTGTCGTATACTCTCAGGACAGTGCCCGACGTCCTGGTTCTTTCTATGGTGATATCACCGAAGGTTCCGGTTTCGAGGATGAGACGCCCTCCGTAACGTCCGCCGCTCAGGGGATGAAACTGCCTCTCCCTTCTCCTTGCATCTGGAAAGCCGAAAAACATGGTGTTTACAAAGGACAGAAGAGTGGACTTTCCAGCCTCGTTGCCCCCGAGGATTACCACGAGACCTGGAGGAAAGGGTCCAGCAGAAAAGTCTGAAAATACCCCGTAACCTGTTATGTGAAATTGTCTTATCTCCACTTACTGAAAAATTCTGGCCCTCTCTCGTAGGGAAATTGCGGGTTTTTCATTCCTCCAGGAGATCCAGGAGCATGGTTTCCGCCTCTTCCAGTAACCCGGCAATTTCTTCAGGTCTCATGTCACCTGTCATGAAACGTCTTTTCCCAAAGGATGCGGAAAGCTCTTTTTCTGCAAGCTCAAGGAGCTGTGGGTCCCTTTTCATGGCCTCGGTCTGCCTCAGGAGCATTCCCACAAGATCCGGTGCCTGCCTCCTTGTTTCTATGTCTATAGGCCTTCTGGAACGGTTTTTAATGGAATCGAGCCACAGAGGGGGCTCCACATCGGAAAGACCATCCCTCAGCTCACTCAGCATGTCCGACAGGGCCTCCTGCCTTCCAAGCTGCCTTGAAAGCTCCGAGCGCCCGGTAAGGAAAATACGAAGGACCAGTCCCCTGGCCCCTGCCGCTTTCCTTGCTTCCTCCACGCACCTCCAGGCCTGGTCCATCAACTCACCAGGACCTGACAGGGAAGCTATGTCTATTTCAATTTCCTGCCACCTGACAACATCCAGGGGATGAAAACCGACTGTAACCTCCTTATCCCCTGAAACCCTCACGAGAAACGCACCTTTTTCTCCCTGCTCGGCAAAACTTCGTCCCTGAATCATGCCCGGATAGATCACAAAGGGGTCCTCGGAAAGCACCTTCCTGGTGTGCACGTGACCAAGTGCCCAGTAGTCCGGCTCGCCCTTTCCGTGCCTTGCCGTAAGGTCTGAAAGCGCGCATGGAGCGTACGGGTCATGTCCTTCCTGCCGGCCTACGGTGCAATGTAGCATGGCGATCCTGAAAAGCCCCGGTGGCCCGGCAGGAATCCGCCTTGCAAGATTATCCCTGACCACGCGCCTGGGGAAACTCATGCCAAAAACGGCTGCAAGGGGACTTCCCTTTTTCCTGATAATCTTCCACTTGTTGTTTTCCCAGGAAAAGACGTGGCAGTTGCCTGGTAATTCCAGGGCTCCCGAGATTTCATCCAGGGGATCATGGTTTCCATGCACTATGAAAACCTGGATGCCCTTTTGCTCCAGGGCCTTCACGCCATTTCTGAAATGCAAGAGTGCCCGGAGATTCCTTTCAGCACAGTCAAACAGGTCCCCGGAGAACAAGACGAAGTCAACCCCCCGGGATACTGCAAGGCCGATCAGCCTATCAAAGGCACCGAGGGTGGAGGAAACGAGAAATTCTCCAGCCTCCTTGCTAACCTGCCCTATCCCGGCAAAGGGTGAGCCAAGATGCAGGTCTGATGCATGTATGAAAGAAAAAGCATCCATGTTTCCATATTAGCCAATTAATGAGAAAACTTCACCGCCCAGGCTCCTAATTCTATTGAAGCAAGCGGTATTCATGGTTAAAAGAAATAGGATTATGTTATTTTAAGTCTCACCGGAGGCCTTGAATCCAAATGAAAAACCTGACCCAGCTAGAAGAATGGCTCTGGGAAGGAAATCTTTTCAAGCAACCCAAAAACCATGTCTGGTTTGCCAAGGCTGCCCTCAGGATTCTTTTTATCGTGATAAGGGGGTTTGGCAGGCACGACTTCGACCTGAGGGCCTGTGCCCTTACCTATACCGTAATACTTTCCCTGGTGCCTGTTCTGGCCATGGGAACCGCCCTCCTGAAAGGCCTTGGTGCCGATAACTACATGAAGGAGGCGGCTTACAAAATGGTTGCACAGCTCGAGGAAATAAGCGGCCAGGAACATGGAGGGCCTTCTGGAAATGCCACGACGAGCAGCCCGGATAATTCCAGGGCGTGGATTTCATCAGGAGGATCTGCCCAGCACCTGAAGCTGGCCCTGGACAAGATATTCGATTACGTGGACAGGACCAATTTTGCAGCACTTGGCTGGCTCGGAATAATAGGTGCCCTTTTTACCATAGTCTCTCTCATGACTCATATCGAGGCTGCAATGAACAACATATGGGAGACGAAAAAGGCGAGAAAAATCGGGCGAAAGATCATCGACTACATGGGCCTCATCATACTTCTGCCCCTTTCAATAAACCTGGCCTTCTGGGCAATCACTGCTGCCCAGAGCGAAACCCTCCTGGCAAAGATCACCTCCACCCTGAGGGTCCCCTGGCTACTGCCGCTCCTTTTCAAGTTCCTGCCGATTCTTTTGATAGTTGGTACATTTTCGATACTCTACCATTTCATGCCCAATACCAACGTAAAGTTCATACCGGCAGTTTCAGGGGGGGTCATCGGAGGAATAGGATGGATAATGGTCCAGACCCTTTATGTGAAACTGCAGATAGGGGTGGCCAGGTACAATGCCATATACGGCTCCTTTGCCACGGTTCCCCTTTTCATATTCTGGCTCTACATCGGCTGGCTGGTATTCCTCATGGGCGCGGAAACCTCCTATGCTGTCCAGAAATTTAGGAGGTACGTGCCTGTAAAGGGGGCGATTTCACCCCTTGCAAAGCTTGCCCTTGCAGTGGACATACTGGAAATGACCTACGAGTATTTCGACAGCGGCCGTTCCGTCACTGCCGAGGATTTTTCTGACGAACTGGGCTACCCCCTGAGAGAGGTGGCAAACGTGGTGAAAAAGCTCGAGGGAAAGGGGCTTCTCATTCCTGCTGCCGAAGGAGATCATTACCTGCCTGGAATCTCCCCGGGGCATCTTAAAAAATCTGTGATTTTTGAGGCCGTCTGCGGCTCAATGGAACAGGAAAGGACCCACGGGGAATTTCTGGCAGCAAATCTTGCCGCAGATGCCGCTGCCATACTGGATGGAGAAATGGAAAAAAAGGAGGTGCCCGGTTAGGCACCTCCTGCACGTACACCTTTGAAAGGATAAACTTATTCTAATAACGCCTGCGTCTTCTGCTTGCCTTGCGACGCCTTCTCTCGGCTTCCTGGGCCTTACGCCGTCTTTTTACGCTGGGCTTTTCGTAAAAGCGGCGGTTTTTCAGCTCGCGCTGAAGCCCGTCCAGCTGCATCTTTTTCTTGAGCAGCTTGAGCGCCTTTCCAGGTTGTCCTGAACTTCAACCACTATGGCCAAGGGTATCCCCCCTTTCTCATAAGAATCGTGTTAATATATATTTTACTCATGTATTGTCAACTGTAAACGCAGGAAGAATGGGTAAAAAACCTGAAAAAATTTTCAACAAAGGGGGTTGGCAACCGGTTAAAACATGTCTATTTTTCACAACGAATCCAAAAAACTTTGCCACAACAACATGCCAAGATGATTTTTCCTTGATTTTATCCTGCCATCTTATTATAATTTGGTGTTTTGTTTGCAATTTTTATCTTGAATACCGGATTGCACTATTAAGGACAGACTGCCATGGCCGCCAAAACAGTTCGGAAGCCCTCTGCAGGAGACCATACTGAATATATGGATCAACTCCTGGAAGCGGGCAACAAGGGATCTCTATCCTACGAAACCCTGAACCAGATTATTCCAGATGACATAAAAGATCCAGAAAAATTGGAAGAGATATTCGATATGCTTTGTCAAAACAACATCGAAGTAGTTGGCGGAACTCTTAACGACGCCATTAACCTGAAAAAAGATCAAGCAACCCCCCAAGGCTCACATGCTCCTTCGGGACCGGATGTTGCGAAAAAGCCCGATCCTGCCGGGAAAAAGCAGGAAGTGGTCCTTGATGCCGGGGAATACACGGATTCTGAAGAAATCACCACCACCTATCTCAGGGAAATGGGCCGCTATGAGCTCTTGACCCCTGAGAAGGAAGAAGAGCTCAGCAAGATCATAAGGACGGGATTCAACAGCATAATCTCTTCCATCATGGAGCTAAATTCCTCCCTGCCAGAAATAGAGGCCCTCAGGGAACAGATCAGGATATGGAAGAGAAGGGATCCCACCCTGAAACCCAAGAAACAGCATCTCAACTACCTTGCAGAGACGGTTTACAGCATTGCGGAGCTCTACGAAGACGACCAGGACCTTGCAGAGCTGAAAAAATTCGTCCGGATTCAGCAGATAAAGGTTGAGCGGGCCAAGGACGAGATGATCAATGCCAACCTCCGCCTGGTGGTCAGCATTGCAAAAAGGTACATGCACCAGGGACTTTCCCTGGCGGACCTCATCCAGGAAGGCAACCTTGGCCTCATGAGGGCGGTCTTTCGCTTCGACTACACCAAGGGCAACAAGTTTTCCACCTATGCCAGCTGGTGGATAAGACAGGCCATCACCCGTGCCATACTGGACAAGACAAGGACCATCAGGCTTCCCGTGCACTTCCTGGAGCTCAGAAGCCAGTTCTTCAAGGCCTTTTACGCCATGCTGAAAGAGCTTGGAAGGGAACCGAGCCCTGCCGAGATATCGGAGCGCACGGGCCTTCCCATGGAAAAGATTCTCTCCATACTGGAGGCATCCCGGGAACCCGTATCCCTGGAAACGCCCGTTGGAGACGAAGATAGCACCCTAGGCGATTTCATTGAAAACAAGGATGCTATCTCTCCCTATGAAACTGTCCGGGAAAGGGAACTAACAGAACGCATCAAGAGTATACTCGCCACTCTAAGCCCCAGGGAAGAAAAGATCATAAGGCTTCGTTTTGGCATAGGAGAAGACAGCGAGTATACCCTGGAAGAGATAGGAAGAAGGTTCAACGTATCAAGGGAGCGGATCAGGCAGATCGAAAAAAAGGCGCTAAACCGGCTCAGGCACTCCAGCAGGAGGGAAAAGCTGAAACACTTCCTGGACTAGACAACCAAATCAAGCATAAAAAGGCGGCCTTTTCAGGCCGCTTTTTATTCCTCGACATTCAATACCATCCCGGTAAGTATCTTCGGGAAGAAATACGTGGATTTATGAGGCATTGCAAGACCCGCATCTGCCACGTCCAGTACCTGTTCCACAGGGGTGGGATGCATGAAAAAAAGCATCTGGTGCTTCTCGAGGCAGCGGACAGCATCTTCGGAATCCGCCATGTAGAAGATGTCCCTTCCTGCCTGGAGGCGTTCCGGATCGATGCCCAGTCCCCGCTTGAATACAAGCTCTTCCAGCACCACCACATCCAGCTCGGCAAGCTCCCTGTGACCTACAGCCTCCAGAAGAATCCTTCTTGCATCATCCCTGGGGCAGAGGACAAATGCCCTTTTCCTAAGGCCAAACATGAGGGTTATGCCATTTGAGCAGGATTCAGACAACCTCTTCCTGAAGGCAACGGCCTGGGAAACGCCCTCCGCCCCTGAAGGCTGATCCAATTCTTCCAGGTGGAAAAAACGGGAAAGTTTCTCCAATACGTCCTGGCAGTTCATCTCCGGCGGCATGTTCACCAGGCGGTGGGTTGGCAGCACTATCATACCCGGGTCCTGGACATCGACCAGGTATACCATGGTGAAATTGTAAGGGGCGTCAGGGTCAGGGCCAAAACGGGCTGCCATTTCCTTCCGGTACTTGATGGCCGTGGTGTAACGGTGGTGGCCGTCTGCAATGTAGACGTGCATATCCCTGAAGGACCGGCAGATTTTGTCCACGTAAGGGCTGGCGGAAATTCTTTGAATAGTGTGAATACACCCCTGACCATCCTTTGCCTGAAACATGGATTCACGTGGTGCGTTTCCAAGCAACTCGTCCAGTTCCACCTGATGACGATAAAGCATGAATATCTGGCTGAACTGTGCCCTGGTTGCCATCCGAAGTTTAAGACGGTCCACTGTCACCTGCTCGAATGTCCTCTCGTGAGGCAGAACCGTGCCTGTGGACCAGTCTTCAGTCCTAAGGAGACAGACCAGTCCCTTCCTGGTAAACCTGGAACCATCCGCCTCAAACTCAATATCGTACGGGTAAACCGAAGGCAGGTTGTCCTTGACAATGACCTTTTCAGCAAACCAGTTCTTCATGAGCCTTGCTGCACAATCGTACTTGTCTGCTGCCTCGTCCTTGCAATCCCGTATGGAAGGCAACTCCAGGTGGAAAATGTTATAGGGGCTCTGACCTGCAATTTTATCCCTTTCTTCCGCATTCACCACGTCGTAGGGTGGGGCAAAAAGGGCGTTCATCTCCCTGAAAAGGGCTTTATTATAACAGGTTCCCCGAAAAGGTATTATCTTTGCCATAAAAAAACCGATTCCCTTCAATCACTCCCATGCCTGTAAAGCGGTTTCATTGCCTGGCCGGAAGCAGATATTTTCTGGCAGAGTAGCTACTATGGTCATGGAAAAAGGTCAAGACGTGCGGAAAGCCGTGCCCTTCGGCGCCGGTTGCACCAAAGGGATAACACAGAGGCCCGCCTTTAATAAAATTACAAAAATTTCCATAGTTATGGAAATTATTTATCCTTTTTGTTTAAACTTCCAAAGTAGCTCTTCATGGCCAGCCTCGCAAAGCGTGCGGCCCTGGTTCCAAGCACATCCTTGTGTGCAACGACCACAGCAACTGCCATACTTCTTACCCCGTGTTTTTCCCGTGCTACGCCGCAGAACCAGTCATAACGAAGTTCGTGGTTCTCATTGTCAATGGTTCCCGTTTTACCGCCTATCTCAAGGGATTTGAGCACCCTGTCCCGGCTGTATCCCGAGAATGCCTTTCGGGCAGTGCCGGAACTTACGGTGGCCTTCATCATGTCAAAAAGTATGTCTGCCGTCCGGGGATTAATGGGTCTTGTAAGGGGATAGATCCGGCGCTGGTAAACAACGTTCCCGTCCATGCTCCTGATGGTATCGATGAAGCTTGGTGCCATCATCACGCCCCGGTTCAATACCGATGCCGCAATAAGCGCCCCGTGCAAGGCGGTGATTTTGGTAGCCTTGTTAAATCCGCTTGCCACCTCTGCCAGGCTGAAACTGTCGTCGCCAACAGTTATGACACTCTTCTTGACCGGAACCTCGAAGGGGATTTCCTTTTGCCAAAAGAACCTGTCAGCCATTTCCACCAGTCCCTTCTTCTTGAGATACAAGGCCCCGATCTTTCCAAAAACAGGGTTTATGGAATCTTTAAAGGCCTCTTTCAGTGACACCTTGGTGGTATAGCGGGTCTTTTTTTCCTTAAGCTGGTACCGGTACAAGGTATGCTTGCCCCCGTTAAATGTCAGCACCGAATCCGGCCCCAAGCCGAGAAATTCTATAGCGCCTGCCGCCGTCACCACCTTGAAGATGCTGGCAGAGGGGATGAGCTTCTGTGCCCAGACATGTTTGCCGGGATGAATGCGGTCAAATCCGGACAGGGCCAGGATTCTTCCAGAGACAGGATCAACACAGACTATGGCTGTAAATTCTCCCAAAGCATCTGTCATCAGTGAATCGAGATAGTACTGGAGCGTAGGGTTCAGAGTCGTTAGGGCAGTAAAGGACCTTCCGCCGCTACTAAAGCTGAAATTTTGCCGCGTAAGCTTCGGAGCGGGCTTTTCGGCTATTGCCCCCTTCAGTATTGAAATGGAAATCCGGGAAAGCTTGTCGCTTCCCCAGAAACCGGTATCCTGCAGGCCACCGGCGATACAGGTGCCAGAAAAGGCCACAAGGAGCGATATCAGCATTGACAAGAGCGTGTTCCTGATATTCACAAATTTTAAAATGGCGATCATGGCTGGCTCTCATACTATTTTTAAGGTCCCCTGTCCAGGGAACAGAAGGCCCGTGGAAGAGGAAAATACTTGGACACGCAAGCTGATCAATGTTATTTTTTCAGAAGGCTGCTGGATACCGGAAAATTCCTTTCTTGAAGGTGGCAGCCGACTGGGTAAACGGTCAAAGATTGCATCAAAATTGAAATATTAAACCATTACGGGCTTTCTTTTACTTGGAAGACACTTATGGTTAACAGTAAAGGGATGTTCCAAAAAGGAGGCTACTAAATGAAGATCGGAAAAATTTTGTTTTACTCGTTGCTAACATTGATTCTCCTGGCTGGATGTGCCAGCCAGACAGGCTGGCAACCCACCGTGGACCCTTATAATGACCCAAGGGCTGCCTACATAAACCAGGATCTGATGGAATGCAAGATGCTGGCCCAGAGGGTATCCGGATACACCCCGGGAGAGACGGCCAAGGGCGCCTTGGTCGGCGGCGCAATCGGTGCGGCAGCCGGTGCTGCAATCGGTGCGGCAACTGGTGCTCCAGGAAAGGGTGCAGCTATTGGTGCGGCAGCAGGTGGCATGGGTGGCGGTACCTACAAGGGCCTGGATGCCGAGGCCAAATACAAGAATGCCTATATCAGGTGCATGAGGCAGCGTGGCCACAATGTCATAAACTGATCTCCTGCTGTGAAAAAATCTGAAAGGATGGGGGCATTGGCCCCCTTCTTTATTTGCCTGCCTGACAAATGGTTTCTGAGCCCGATTTTTATTTTTTCCTGTTTAAAATTCCCTGAAAAAATGCTATAATTAGCAAATTTTTCAAAAAATCACGGGAAATCCCATTGCTCAGGAGGAGATAAATCTCAAACCATGTTTAAAGTAGGCGATCTGGCAGTTTATCCTGCCCACGGTGTTGGACTGATTGAAGCTATTGAAGAAAAAGAGATTGGAGGAGCAACCCTTGTCTTCTATGTCATGAGGATCCTTGAAAATGACATGAAGATAATGATCCCCAAGAACAACACCGAAACAGTAGGCCTGCGATCCATAATCTCCAAAAAGGATGTGGAAAGGGTCTATTCCATCCTTGAAGAAAAGGATATAAAGTTCACCCCTCAAACCTGGAACAGGCGTTACCGGGAGTATATGGAAAGGATCAAGACCGGTTCCATTTTCGACCTTGCGGCTGTGCTCAGGGATCTCTACATCCTCCAGATGGACAAGCCCCTGTCTTTCGGGGAAAGAAAGATGCTGGAGACGGCAAAGGCCCTCCTGGTCAAGGAACTTTCCATTGCAAGAAACCGGGAAGAAGAAGACATCGAAAAGGGCATAGAGTCCATTTTCGGTGTAGAAGATGTGCAGACAGAACCAGCTCCGGAAATGCTACTGGAGATGAAGACCGATATCTGAAACACCCTGGCCGCCTGCTTCCAGGTCACGGCTGTAACACCTATCGCTGAAATGCGGCAGAGGCTTCACACGGCCCTGGCAAAACGTTCGATCCGGTTTCCGTACAGCCCAAATAACACCTTTTTCTAAAAATATGCTGCTCCAAGGACCGTGGCAGATCCTTCTCACAACAATCACTTGCAAAAGATGAAATTCCTGGTGGATGAAAGCTCCCACGGGATGCGCCTGGACAAGTTTCTTGCCGCCAATGTTCCCGGCCTTTCCCGGTCAAGGCTTCAAAATCTCGTTGAAACGGGCATGGTGGAGCTTTCCGGAAGAAATATCCTGAAACCCGGGAAGAAACTGTCCACCGGTGAAAAAATCACTCTAAGCATACCCCGCCCCGAACCCCTGGACCTCTCCCCTGAAGACATCCCGCTTGATATTCTGTTTGAAGACAGGCACCTGATCGTCATCAACAAGCCTCCTGGAATGGTTGTCCATCCGGGGGCTGGCAACACCAGTGGCACCCTGGTGCATGCCCTTCTTGCCAGGTGCCAGGACCTTTCGGGAATCGGAGGAAAACTAAGACCCGGCATCGTGCATCGGCTGGACAAGGATACCAGCGGCATCATGGTTGCGGCAAAGACAGACCAGGCGCATACCGTGCTGACTGAAATGTTCAAAAAACGCCTGCTTAAAAAGAAATACACCGCACTGATCCAGGGACAGATGCCAGATTCCTCAGGGGTAATCAGCCTGCCCATTGGAAGGCACCCGCAGAGGCGTACCAGGATGAGCGTAAACTTCAGAAATGGCCGGGAATCAGTAACGGGTTACAAGGTGGTGAAAAACCTCGGCTCCCACCAGATGCTCGATCTGAGGCTTCATACCGGAAGAACGCACCAGATAAGGGTACACCTCAGCCACCTGGGCCATCCCCTCCTGGGAGACAAGGCCTACGGAGGCCCAGCCATCATCCGTGCTGCAAACGGCGAACAACTGGTAATCGGCAGACAGATGCTCCATTCCGGACACCTGGAATTCATCCATCCGGTAAGCAATGAAACAGTTTCCCTCCATGCACCGTTGCCAGACGACATGGCGGCCGTTATAGGATTTCTTTCCGGTAGTTCCTGAATCCGAGTCAGGACGGGCCTTAAGCAGCCATTACCGGAAGAGCCGCTCTCTTCCGGTATAACACGATACCCGCATCCCTCCCCTTTCCGGTAATCTCACATCAATGGTCCCGTCCATGTCCGTCCTGAAAACATGGATTCCAAGCATCTTGTACCTTGCGAGCACGGAGGCAGAGGGAAGACGAAAGGCATTTTTATATCCCACCGGGCAAAGCGCAACAGATGGCGAGACGGCCTGGATAAAGGAAAGCGAACTAGAGCTCCTGCTCCCGTGATGAGGAATTACCATGACCCCGGATCTAACCTCATGGGATGAGACGATCCTCTCCTCCCTCCACGTATCCATGTCGCCCGTCATCAGGATGTGTCTTCCCCTGTAGCCCAGCCTGAATACCAGGCACCTGGCATTTCTGGACAGTCCTTCGGGACATTTTGTGCAGGGAAGAACCTCTATCTCGGCTCCACGTCCGAGAAAGACCAGGGACGGATCTTTCCACCTGATTACTGGAACATGTCTTTCCAGTGCCAGACTTGACAGTTCACTCCATGCAGAAAGCGCGGGGTTGTCATCGGTGTTCAGCCAGACTTCTCCAACGTCGAACTGCCTGAGCAATGCAGGCGCTCCTCCGGCATGGTCCTGTTCCGGATGAGACAGCGCAAGGATATCGATCCTTCTGACACCAAGGCGCCTAAGGTACGGAGCCACCACCTTTTTCCCCATGTCAAAGAAACGCGCCCCTCCGGTATCAGACACAAGGATCTTTCCATCTGGAAGTTCCACCACCTGGCAAAGCCCTTGGCCAACATCCACAAGGTGAAAGACCAGGCCGGGACGCAGTCTCTTTCCAATGACATTAAAAAGGCCCAGGAAAGCAAGAAGCAAGGCGGCGCCTAGAGCAAACTTCTTGAAGCTTCTTTTGTACAGCGCCACAGGCAACAGGAGAAAAAGCACGGTTGCCAGGCATACCTGGCCTATGGAAGGAGGAAGCACATAAGCACGCACCCATTCAAAATCCGCAACATGGCGAACCATGCCGGTAAGGACGGCGACTCCGTGAGCGGCAGGGCACCAGAAAAGGCCGGCGGCCCCATTTGCAATCCAGCTGGCCAAAAGCCCCAGGAGCAAAAGTGGAAGAATGAAAAACTCGGTAAGTGGCACTGCTAAGAGGTTCAGTGGAATTGCAGTGATGCTGAACCTTTGGAAATAGAAAGCCACAAGAGGCGCGGCAAATAAAAAGGAGGAGACACTAAGGAGTAAAAGCTTGACGGTTTTTGACCTGAAGGTCTTGTTGGAAAGATCGAGGGATTCAAAAAGGTGTATCAGAAAAAAGACAACGAAAAAAGACAGCTGGAAGGAGACATCAAAGAGATAAAAGGGATCGAAAACCAGGAGTATCATGGCTGCCAGCGCAGTGGAATTCTTGGGTGCAAAGCTTCGTTCCATGAAAAACGCCGTTCCAATGCACAGGACCATGAAAAATGCCCTGAGACTTGAAGGGGAAAAACCCGCCAGGGCCGTATACATGAGACAGGCCAAGACGGCACTGGCGCTGGAAACGAGACGAACGTTCAGGTTCAAAAGCGCCCACTGGCTAAGTCCCAGTAAAAGGCGCACTGCTCCTCCGGCAAAAAGGGCCACTATCGCCATGTGAAGGCCTGACACTGCAAGAAGATGTCCCAGCCCCGAGGCGGCAAAGCCTTCCCTCAGGTCTTTACCGAACCAGGCGCGCTCACCGGTAAGGAGACCCAGGGCAACCGCCCTGTTATCCTCTTTTTTGAAAAATTTGCTTGCTGCCCTCATGACGGCATGCCGAAACACCTGGATCTGCACGTCCAGGCGGTTAAAACCAGGCACCATCCCGGGATCTGCAGGCAGAACCGTGACCTTCATGGGGCTGCTGCAATATCCCTTGATCCTTATGCCTCTGAGGGCCCACCAGTTCTCGTAGTCAAATGATCCGGGGGTCTTGAAATTCCTGACCTTTCTGAGGCTTGCGGCAAACCGGACGGAAGTCCCCGGGCCCAGGTCCTGCCATGAAAGCCCCTTGAATGTTACGGCCATGAGTTCGCGCACCCGGCTGCTTTTTCCTGTTCTTTCCAGGAAATTTACCAGCACACGGCTCCTGCACCCATCATTTGCAGGCACAGGGGCATCAACGATTATTCCGCTGAAGATGTATTCACCACCGGTCTCAGCAAGCCTGGAAAGTTGACGGGAATTTCTTTCCAGGAGCCCCTCATGGTATCTTTCGTGGCAGAACCCGGTAAAAAAGAGGACAGTCACACATGCCGTGATGCAAACCATGTACTTTCGGCCAAGGGGAAAACCCTCGGAGGCATCATCAGACACCAGGCAATAATGAAAAAAGAAAAGACCGAACAGGAAGGTTGAACAGAGCCACAGGCAGTCAACAGGGCCGAGCCCGTGGAGCCTCCTGGCCCAGAAGATTCCAGCGGCAAAGGGTATGGCTATCAGGAACAGAGGTGCTGGCTCTTGCCTTGGCTGATTAGTCTGAGGTTGCTTTTCCAAGCCACGGCCCTGGATTTTTTACTGCGCCCTTATGGTGAGAAAGGTGACCCTGCCCGCCTGGACGTGAAATCTAACCCGGTCAAAATCCGGTGGTCCAAGGCCCGGCTTTGCATTGTTGGAAAAACCGAACTGTTCCCTGGGAAGCCCCAGGATGCGGTCAAACCTGTTGTTCCGGTTGGCATCGTGATACATCATGATTGCATAGTCCCCTGGAGGAAGGCCGTCAAACTTCAAGGTGACATCCCTCCCCTTGACCTCCACGGCAGCAGACCTGACAGGGTCTTTTCGAGCCTCGTAGCTCTGCCTGGAATCGTACATGGCAAGCCTGAGGATTCCAGAGGGCGGATCAAGACCTGTAACACGGATCAACACTGTACAGGCGGGAAATCCCTTTTTCTGGACGCCCTTGTCCCCCCATGGGCTCAATGCATCCCCGGGAAAAACCGATTCCTGCCCCATGCAATTTGATGCACTGAAAAACACGCAATACAGCATTATCAGCCCCGCCTGCCTTAGAAAAGGGCCTAGAGTGCCGCTACCGGGTTTCATCTCAGGTTTTCCAGCCCCGAAGGGCCATCAGCTGCACTTGGAAAACCCGCAGGACCGGCACAGGAGGCATCCTTCTTCAATCTCCAGTACGGCCCCACAATCCGGACATGACATGAGTGTATGATCGTTCACCTTTATCTCGACATTTGCCACTGAGGCCAGCACCTTTGCCATTGCATCGGGACAGGACAGGATCTGTTTCCCCTCTACCCAGCTGGGAGATGGGCACCTGATACCGGAAAGCTGTTTTATTATGACCCTTGGGCTTATCCCCGAACGCAAAGCCAAGGAGATGAGCCTGCTCTCCGCCTCGATCTGGCAGGCAGCGCAGCCGCCCGCCTTTCCCATCTGGGCAAAGACCTCACAAAAATCATGGTCATCCCAGTTCACGGTAACATAAAGGTTCCCGCAGCCCGTCCTCACCTTTTCCGTAACTCCGTGGGTCCTGACAGGCCTGGGCCTGGGTGCTATTTTGCCGTTTGATTCGCAGATGCATTCTCCCTCTCCCGGAAGGGTTGCCTTTTTCCTGAGGTTCAGCACCTGGACAGGCCTGCTGCCGTAGCGGTAGATGGTGATCCCCTTGAGGCCCCTTTTCCACGCCAGCAGGTACGCCTTCCTCACGTCTTCCTCTGAGGCCTCCTCCGGGAAGTTTATGGTCTTTGAAACCGCGTTGTCCGTGGATTCCTGGAAGGCTGCCTGGATGGCAATATGCTCTTCGGGCCTCACATCCATGGAGGTAATAAATATCCTCTTAAGGTCGTCTGGAACCTCGTCTATGTTTTGGACAGAACCGGATTCTGCGATTCTTTCCATGAGCTCGCTGCTGTAACGCCCCCTTTCCTCCATGGCCTTCAAAAACAGGGGATGGGTCTCCACCAGTTCGCTGCCGTCCAGGACACGCCTGACGTAGCTCACGGCAAAAAGCGGCTCTATACCGCTGGACGCACTTGCTATGATACTTATGGTGCCAGTGGGAGCGATGGTGGTGGTGGTGGCATTTCTCATGTAGGGGGTATCCGGGTGATCGTAGATGCTGCCCTTGTAGGCAGGAAAATTCCCCCGCTTTTCCGCCAGTGCGGCGGAGGCCTTCTTTGATTCGTCTTCTATGAAGGCCATTATCTTCCTGGCGGTTTCAACCGCCTTGCCCGAATTGTAGGGAATGCCCAGGCGGATAAGAAGGTCTGCAAACCCCATGACTCCAAGGCCTATCTTTCGAGTCTCCCTGGTCATCTTCTTGATTTCCTCCAGGGGAAACTTGTTTGCATCTATCACGTTGTCCAGGAAATGGACACAGTCCCAGATGATTTCCTTCAGGCCCTGGAAATCTATCTCCCCATCAGGGTTAACGAACTTGCCCAGGTTAATGGAGCCAAGGTTACAGGATTCATAGGGTAGAAGGGGCTGCTCCCCGCAGGGATTCGTACTTTCTATCTCACCCAGATGGGGCGTTGGATTGGAGCGATTGATCCTGTCCAGGAAGATGATGCCCGGCTCGCCGTTTGCCCAAGCGGCGTGGACGATTTCTGAAAAAATTTCCGAGGCCGGAACCCTTCTGACTTCCTCGCCGGTCCTGGGGTTGACCAGTCCATAACTTTCTCCCTTTATTGCAGCCTCCATGAATTCTTCTGTCAGGGCCACCGAGATGTTGAAATTATTCAGGCGGTCGGTTTTTGTCTTGGCGGTGATGAACTTTTCAATGTCGGGATGGTCCACCCTGAGGATACCCATGTTGGCCCCTCTCCTGGTGCCTCCCTGCTTGATAGTTTCCGTGGCCACATCGAATATGGTCATGAAGGAAATGGGGCCGCTGGCAACCCCGTGGGTGGTCTTTACTATGTCACCTTCGGGCCTTATCCTTGAGAAGGAAAAGCCCGTTCCGCCTCCGCTCTTGTGTATCATGGCAGTGTCCTTCACTGCCTCGAATATGCTTTCTATGGAATCTTCTATGGGGAGGACGAAACATGCAGAAAGCTGCCCGAGCACCCTGCCCGCATTCATCAATGTGGGGCTGTTGGGCATGAATTTGAGGCTGGTCATCATCTCGTAAAACCTGTCTGCCACTGCCGTCACGTCTGCCTTGCCGTCGTATATCCTGTCGGAGTCGGCAATGACATCAGCCACCCGCCTGAACATGTCTTCAGGGGTCTCTATAACCCTGCCGTGATCGTCTTTCCTGAGATATCTCCTGGCAAGGACCACGAGGGCATTGTCGCTAAGGGGTAGGTTTGTACGAGGAAGTTCCTGGTTCATAACGGCTGCCGTTGCCTCCTTTAAAGCTTATGAAAAATGACGACCCTGCCTGAAGAATCTACAACATATTGTAATTATATAATTAACTTTACATATATTTAGTGAATTTTGCTACCGATGTCAAACTATCCTGCTCCCGTGTTCCATGGTACGTCCAAACATGATCCTTCATTGCCAAAAATCAGGCCTGGTTACAGATAAATTCCCTATCCTGAATAAATACTTTAAAAAATTACAACTGGAATTTATTATGCTCGTTTCAGACAAAATGAATCCTGGAGGCAGCATGACCCTGTTTATTTACAACACCCTGACAAGAAAAAAGGAAAAATTCGAGCCTCTGGTGCCTGGCAAAGTAGGCATGTACGTCTGCGGCATAACGGCATACGACCGTTGCCACATAGGCCATGCACGCTCTGCCGTGGTCTTTGATGCAGTGGTGAGGTACCTGAGAAAGACCGGATTCGAGGTCACCTTTGTAAGGAACTTTACTGACATAGATGACAAGATAATTAACAGGGCCAGGGCAGAAGGCATAGACACGGGGGAGCTCGCCCAGCGGGAAATGGAACACTTCCACCAGGACATGGAGGCACTGGGCGTCCTTCAGGCAGACATAGAACCCAGGGCCACGGATCATATCCAGGACATCATAGCCCTTATTGAAACCCTGGCGGAAAAGGGTTTTGCCTATGAAGCAGGAGGGGACGTCTATTTTTCCGTCAGGAAATTTCCGACCTACGGGGCACTTTCCAGGAAGAACCTTGAAGAGCTCCGTTCCGGAGCAAGGATAAGGCCTGGAGACAAGAAAAAGGACCCCCTGGACTTCGCCCTCTGGAAGGGTGCAAAACCCGGAGAACCCCGATGGGAGAGCCCATGGGGCCCCGGAAGGCCTGGCTGGCACATAGAGTGTTCGGCCATGAGCATGAAATATCTTGGACCAACCCTGGACATTCATGGCGGGGGACTGGATCTTGCCTTTCCGCACCATGAAAACGAAAGGGCCCAGTCAGAGGCGGCCACGGGCAAGCAGTTTGTGAGATACTGGATGCACAACGGCTTTGTGACCATCAAGGGTGAAAAGATGTCCAAGTCCCTGGGAAATTTCATCACCATCAAGGACATCCTCTCCCATTTTCACCCTGAAGCGCTCAGGCTCTTTCTCCTGTCCAAGCACTACAGGAGCCCTCTCGACTACTCTCCCGAGGCGCTCAGGGAATCCACCTCTGCCCTTGACAGGTGCTACAAGGCACTTGCAGAGGCCCGCCAGGCCATTAATGCGCCGGTCAAGAAAAAGCGCCCCATCCCTTCCGAGGCTGAAGAGGACCTGGGCCTCATTTCAGCCCTGGGACAGAAAGTTGATGAGGCCATGAATGATGACTTTAATACGGCCCTGGCCCTTGGCCACGTTTTTGATGCAGTCAGGGCCCTGAACCGGGTTCTTTCCAGGTTTTCCCAAAAGCCCTCTGCGCTCTACAAGGAAGGCCTCGAGACCGCCTGCTCCAGCATAACCGGTGCCGTGGAATGCCTGGGCATATTGAGGCAGGATCCGGAAAAGTACCTTGAAGTAAGGAATATTCAGGCACTTGAGGTCTCAGGGCTGACCATAGAAGAACTGGACAACTTGATAAAAGAAAGAAATCAGGCGAGAAAGGACAAAAACTGGGCAAGGGCCGACGAGATCAGGGACCATCTTGCCAAAAGGGGCATAATCCTCAAGGACACGCCTGAAGGCACTTTCTGGTCAGCCGATCTGTAATTCAAGGCAGCCTGCACTACCTCCTCAAAAGGCTGACGCTTTCCATGTGATATGTGTTGGGAAACATGTCAACAGGTGTCGCCCTAGAAAGCCCGAACCCCCCACTGGCAAGGATGGCGATGTCCCTTGCCAGTGTCATTGGATCGCAGGAAACATAGACCACATTTTTCAAAGGGCCTCGAGCAAGCATCCGGCAAATTTCGGCTGCGCCACTCCTAGGTGGATCCAACACCGCCGCATCAAAGGATGATGCTTTAAGGCCTTCTTTCATGAAGCCTTCTGCGGCAGACTGAACAACATGCAGCCTGCCCTGCCCTGGCGCCTGATTCCCTTCCAGGTTCATCCTTGCACTTTTGACTGCCTGGCCGTCAGATTCCACCGCAGTGACATTAAAGCCCTCTGACACGAGGGGTATCGAAAAGTTGCCGGAACCGCTGAAAAATTCCAAGATGTTTTCCGCCCCGGCCCTTTTGCAAAAATCGATGACCAGGGCTACAAGCCTTTCGTTTTGCGAAAGGTTTGCCTGGAAAAAGGAACCCGGAGGTGAAAAAATTCCTTCCGGTGCAAGAGGTCCCTTGTAGAAACAGATCTCGCTACGAGAATTAAGGGAATGAAAGACACTACGTTTTTGGCAAAGAATTACGGAAAAATCTGCCTGTTTATAGGTTTTTCGTATCTTTTTGATGTCTTTTTTTCCCTTGGCATCAGGATAGAGCACCGCCCTTTTCGTATCATTTACGCCGGTTTCAATAATGCACTTTTTAAACAGGAAGCTGGAGTCCGGCAGTTGGCAGGCAATTTCATTCAGGCCGCCCAGAACTTCACCAAGTGATGGTTTCAGCATGGGACAGCTGGAGATACCCATTACATCATGGCTTCGTCCCTGGTAGAACCCCCAGGATTGAGTTGCACCAGGTGCCCTGGGGCAGGGGGCCAGTCTTGCCCGTGCCCTCCACGAGGTTTCTCCAGGAGACGGTATTATGGAATCAACACGTGAAACATCAATCCCCGCATGCCTGGAAAGGATGGAAGAAAAGAGCTCTTCCTTTAGCCTTAACTGGTATTCATACGGGATATGCTGAAAATGACATCCTCCGCACCGCCGGAAATGGCTGCAAAACGGATCTCTTCTAATGGGAGAGGGGTTTAAGATCTCAAGGAGCTCGGCTTCGCACCACCTGGGCCTTTCCCTGACGATTGTGCACGCCACCTCCTCACCAGGAAGGACAAAGGGCACAAAGACCACCTTTCCGTCAATACGGCCCAAGCCCTTGCCTCCGTAGGCAATGCTCTCAACACTTAGCTGGAATCTCCCCGACAACGCTATCCGGCAATTTCCTCCAGGGCCTTTTGGAATTCCTCGTCTTCGGCAGCCCGAATAAGCTCCGTCTCTTCTATGTCTACTGGTTTTTCATCCATGTTATCCGGCAAGAGATCGGAAACATCCACCTGGGATATGTCAGGGGTGGAGCCGGATGCGCCCCCGGCCACCGTTTCGGAAACAGATCCATCTACGGCCCTGAACCAGTTTACATCCCCGTTGTCAGGCAAAAATTGGCCTAGTAGCTCTTTTTGCTGGGCCAGGGATGCCCCGCACTTGCCACATGTTTCCTGCCAGTCGAAACTTATAAAACCACATTTTGGACATCTCATAATTAACTCCATTCAGCGAAATTGAAAAGATCAAGCCAATAGTTTATTCTCCATGAAAATCTTTGGTTTCTGTCAGCACTGTATTTCCAGCTGCCCTTGAAAACAGAAAAACGTACTCGACCCTATTGGTCATCCCGTTCACACAGGTTAAAAGATTTTCAGGTACAATTTCATGAAAAATGCATTGAAGACAAATCTCCTTCTATTTGTTATCGGAATTTTTGCCCTGAACCTTTGTTCATGCGCTTCAAAGGAACCGCATCTTGCCATTGATGCATCTGTAATAAGCAAAGGACAGACCAAACTTGAAGTAAAAAACCTGGTTGGAGAGCCTGATTACATCACAAAAAACCAGCAGGGCGAGGAGGAGTGGTACTACTACAACGACATTACGCCCTTTTGGCGCAAAATATGGATCATAGGAAGATTTTTCGGCCCAAGGCAGATCGAATCCATACAGGTTACCTTTTACCATGATCATGTCTCAAAGGTGATATACTATGTCACTGAAAAATGACCACTTTCGCATTGCAAGGGAAAGAATGGTGGAGTCCCAGATTGCCGCCCGTGGCATCCGTGACCAGCGGCTCCTGGAAGCCATGAAGAAGGTACCCAGGCACCTGTTCGTGGATGAAGCCCTCTGGGACCAGGCCTACGGGGATTTCCCTCTGCCCATTGGCCAGGGCCAGACCATATCTCAGCCTTACATAGTTGCAAGAATGACCCAGGAGCTGGGACTCAAGGGCCATGAAAAGGTTCTGGAGATAGGAACAGGCTCCGGGTACCAGACGGCCATCCTGGCTGAACTGGCAGACAAGGTCTACAGCGTGGAACGAATTCCGAGCCTTTTGCCAAGGGCCAAAAAGGTGCTCGACCAGCTTGGCTACCACAACGTGCTGATAAAGCTGGATGACGGCACCTGGGGCTGGAAGGAACATGCGCCCTATGATGCGATAATCGTCACTGCAGGCACTCCGGTCATCCCCGAACCCCTCCTGGACCAGCTGAAGGACCCGGGAGTCATGGTGGTTCCCGTGGGTGACGAATATTCACAGACCCTTACCCGCATAACAAAAAAGGACGGGAAAATAGAGACCTCCTACCTGGAGGGCGTAAGATTCGTAAAGCTCATTGGAGACCATGGATGGCGGGCATAACGGGCGCTGCCACATCCCTGCCTTCTCTTCTCAGGAGGAGTTACGACTGGATCATTTCCTGGGCAGGCAGGAAAAATGCCGGCTATTTCCTGTTCTTCCTTGCCATGGCAGAGGCGTCCTTTTTTCCCATACCGCCAGACGTGCTGCTGATCGCCCTGGGTCTTGCAGTGCCCCAAAAGTCCATCAGATGGGCTGGCATCTGCCTGGCAGGCTCCGTACTGGGCGGGGTTATAGGCTACGGCCTCGGCTACTACTTCATGGCGATGATAGGAGACAGGATACTGGAATTCTATCACCTGCTTGACAAGTATGCAGAAGTGCAGGCCCTGTACCAGAAATACGATGCCTGGGCCGTTGCAGCAGGTGGTTTCACTCCCCTTCCATACAAGCTTTTTACCATAACTGCAGGTGCGTTCCGGATCGATTTCGCCACGTTTGTCCTGGCATCTGTCATCTCCAGGGGCCTGAGATTCTACCTCGTGGCCGCCACAATATATTTCTTCGGCCCAAAGGTACGCTACTTTCTGGAACACTACTTCAACCTGTTTACGATAATCTTTGCTATTTTGCTCATAGGAGGCTATTTCCTCATAAAATGGATTTTCTAGGAAGAAGAATAGGCATAATAGGGGCTGGACTCTGTAACGACGAAACCTATGAGGTAGCCAGGACTGTGGGCTCCCTGGTTGCTTCCAGGGGTGGTCTTCTGTACTGCGGCGGGCTTGGAGGAGTAATGGAGGCGGCCTGCAGGGGGGCCAGGGAAGCCGGAGGAAATACCGTTGGAATACTCCCCGGTTCCAAGGCGTCTGATGCCAACAAGTTTGTAACGATCCCGGTGGTTACTGGTATGAGCCATGCCAGAAATGTCGTGCTGGTAAGGTCATGCGAGGCCCTTATAGCCATTTCAGGATCTCACGGCACCCTGTCTGAAATAGCCCTGGGCCTCAAGATGTGGAAGCCCGTAATCGGCCTTGATACCTGGCCCGGTATCCGGGACGTACACTATGTAAATACCCCTGAAGAGGCAGTGGAGAAGGCATTCAGCCTCCTGCCCTGACTTACTCGAGAATACAGGGGCAATCCTCCGGCAGAACCAGCCTGATCTCCCCCGGCAGCACATCGAAGCGGATATGCCCTGTCTCATAGGGCTCTCCATCAAGGTTCACCGTGCGCACCCCCTGGGGCCAGCTCTCCACCCATCTGGACCGAAATCTCTTCACGTACTTGCCGTGCTGAACGGGGTTAAGGACCTCCTGTATAACCTGACCCACTTCGCTAAAGGGGAAGGTAAGTATGACCATCACATCCAGGAGCCCGTCATTGATATAGGCATCAGGAGCAAGCACCTGTCCGCCACCGGCCTGCCGGCCATTGCAAACCGCCCCTGCAATGGCCGAACCCTCGAGTTCCACTCCCTCTGCCTCCATCCTGCCGTGACTCGGTTCAAAATTGATTGATTTTACTATGGCAGCAAGTGCATATGCACTGCCCCCGAGAAAGTTCTTGAGCTGTACCGGCACCTGGGACGTGACCTGTGTGACAAAGCCCCCTGTGGCCACATTTATAAAATACCGGTCGTTTGCCTTTCCTATGTCAACTGCACGGGTATTACCGTGTACTGCCAGGTTCAGGGCCTGAACGGGATCTTCCGGTATCCCGCAGGCCTTGGCAAAATCGTTGGCAGTGCCAAGGGGCATGACAGCCAGGCCCGGACGCTCGCCCCTGGGGATCTTCACCAGGGCACTTACCACCTCGTTTATCGTGCCGTCTCCTCCGGCGGCAACTATCCTTTCAATGCCTTCCTGGGAGGCTTCGGAGACCAGGCGTTCCGCATCGCCCTTTTCCCAGGTTACGCGAACCTCAACCTGCCCGAAGTCTTCCCTCTTAGTCGAAACAGCAGAACGGACCTCTTCCAGGTCCGCCTTCTTCCCGTTGAGTATTATTCGAATCATTCTTCCATTAACAGGATTTCCAAAATGGAATCACCCTTTAGGCTCTACCTCTGTATGGCCGCCCTGTTGCAACCAAGAAACAAACCTTCAAGGTCTCATCTCAGGATGTCTGCGGTGATCCCTTTTGTTCACGCCAGATTTAAAAAGGTACCACGGTTATGATAATCAAAAATCCTAATTTTTTCAGTGGGTGAAGCCCTTTTGGCATGCAGGCTTCTTGGAGATGAATCCCAAACCTTCGGGGAAGCAGGGCTAAAAGTTCGCCCAGTAGAACCTGAGTATATTTTCCCTGGGCTTTGCCTCCTTGACCTTTACCTCTATTTCCTGGTCAGGCCTAATCTCCATTCCGGGAAGCACGGGCAGCTCGAAGGTCGTGAGCGTATCCTGGAGGACGGCAGTCAGCCGTCTCTGGCCTGCCTCGATGACCCATGCCTTGAGCACTTCGGATTTCCTGCCTGCAAAGTATTTTATCAGCCAGTACCGGACTGTTCCCTGGTTGATCTGGGAAGCCGTAGTGAGGCCTTGCTTCAGGATGGGCAACATGGCTTCTATATCCTCAATTGTATGGAGGGGTTTTCCCCTCAAGAGGAAGGAGGATATCTGCTGCTGAACCAAGAGGTCAAGCGCCCTCCTGAGAGGGGAGGTTACCGTGGTATAGGCAGGAAGGCCCAGGCCGGAGTGTGGTTCGGGTTCCGTGCCCAGCATCCCCCTGGAGATCAAGCGCCTCTGCCTGATGTTCGGAAGGAGGGCGGTCTCGTTTCCGTTGATGATACTGTCCCTGGGAGGGGGCTGGCTCCTGAAAAGCCCTGGGATATTGTTCTCGATGAGAAATTCTGCCGCCACCTGATTGGCCAGTATCATGGATTCTGCCACCAGGAACCTGGCAGGCCCCGGCGTTACCAGGTTAATGAACACCTGGCCCTGGGAATCAACGGAAATATTGAGCTCCGGGATGGGAAGAGGCAGGGCCCCCCTTGACACCCTGTATTTCAGCCTCGCCTTGCAAAGCTTGTAGAGCTCATACCAGCGTTCCCTGAGATCAATAGCGGCATCCACGTCCTGGTAACTCAGCCTCTTTGAAACCTTGATGACGCTTGGAATGATCTGGGTGGCCTGGATCTGGCCGCTGTCATCCACGGTTACCAGGAACGATACGGCCCTCCTTAGCTCTCCCTGGTGCAGGCTCCAGGCCTCGTGAGAAAGCACCTCGGGCAGCATGGGAATCTGGCGTTCAGGCAGGTAGATTGTGGTGGCCCTGGAAAGGGCCTCGTTAAAAAGAGCACTCCCTGGCTGCACCTGGAGCCCTATGTCGGTAATATGGATGCCTATCTCATAACCTGTGGGTATCTTTTCAAAACTTATTGCATCGTCAAGGTCCCTGCTTTCTATGCTGTCTATGGTATAGACTTCCAGGTCTGTCAGATCTTCCCTGCCTTCGCGGAAGATGTCCTCTTCCCCGGCCCCGGCCAGTTCCCTGGCCTGGTCCATAACCTCCGGAGGAAAATCAGGTTGCACCTCGTTTCTGAGGATCTCCAGGTTTTCATCTTCCTCCCATACCCCGGCCTTTACCAGGGTATCGAAAAAGGAAACCTTTCCTGCAATGCCTGCCTGCCGGAAAAGCACATTGACTTCCTGGTAAAACCTGGATTCATCACCCTTTAGGCAAACATCCTTTATTGCTTCTATCCAGTACTGCCTGTCCTGTTCAGATACATCCGAGTTTTCCAGGTCATCATGCCAGAGGCCTTCCAGCCAGCGTCCGCCGGCAACAAGTTTCTTTAGCCTTTCCGCCTCCCTGGCCCGCTGCTCCAGAAGCCTTTCAACCACAAGGCGGGGCATGACGTGTATGGAGCCGTCGCGGAATTTAAAGTACGTGTGGTCATCTATGACCGCCCTGATGACGGCAGCCTCGTGATCGGGTGTAATCTCTTCATTAAAGGCAAGGCCGGAAAGGTCAAAGGGAGACCAGACTTCCTGTTCATCAAGGGTGAGTTCCCAAAGCTCCGGGATATTGATCCTGGATTCCAGCTCCTGACGCCTGGCACTTATCTTTTTGAGCTCTTTAAGGGCATCCTGACGGGTGGTTGGAACCTTCTGGGAGGAGATGTGGATGAAACGGTTCCTGGAGATATTAACTTCTTTTCCCTTTTCGGTAAGGCAGTGGTAGCGAGAATTCTTTCTGGCAAGGACCACTGAAGTGAGAAACCTCTGATTCTCTAAAAATTCAACTACCTGCCCGCATGTCAACTCCATAAGAACAGATTACTCCCTTCAGGGAAGCATCTTTTCAAGTTCTTTAACCGCCTGCTCCAGCCCGTAGGCCGCAAGTTCCTCGGCTGTCACCCACCTCATCCCCTGCTCCTTGTAAAAACGCCAGTTGAGAAGGTTTGATGTAAGGGCCTCCTGTGTCTGGTCAAAGCTGTAACGCCAAAGTACCGCACCATCTGTTACCCTCACCAGGATCAGGGAAAAGGCCACGGAGGCAGGCGTCTTCACGGCATATGGGCTCCCGATCCGCTCCCGGAACCTGTAAAGCTTGCCGTACAGTATGGCATCGGCATCCAGGTCCTTACCAAAGGACCTCAGTATCCTGAGCTCAGATGACTTGACGTTTTTCTGGAGGATGGAATTAAGCAGTCCGAGGCATTGCCCCTGGCTCACCTGCTTAAACCTGGGATCCTTCAGGACCAGTGAATAGAGTATGCGGGTCACCCTGTCTGCCGCTTCAGGTGTGACATAGTAGCTGGTTACCGGCGACTTTCCGCTGATATTGCATGTTGGCCTTTCGGAAGCAGGCTTGGAGCTGGCCCTGTCCATGGGAAGGACTGCTATCTTTTCAAGCTGGGGAAGCTTGGTGACCTGCTGCCCTCCCCCGATCATCGAACAGCCTGTACAGAGCATCACTGCCAGGAGCAGGACAAACAGAAGCTGTTTCTTTTGTGGCTTTTCCATTAACACCTCGGATTTTTCAGCGGCGACACCGGCTCCCGGTTGCAGGACGGAAACAGACAGGGCCCTACGAAAATCACAGTTTACCCTTTGTGGAGGGAACTCCCTTGATACGCCTGTCCAGAAGGGATGCCTGGTCCATTACCCGCCCCAGGGCCTTGAATATGGCCTCTGATATATGATGACTATTTTTGCCATACTCTACCTTAACATGAAGAGTAATGCCACTGTTTACCACCACGGCCCTCAAAAACTCCTCAACCAGCTCGGTATCAAAGGCACCGACCTTTTCAGTGGGAAATTTTACATCAAAGACGAAAAAAGGCCTGTTGCATACGTCTATCGCCACTACTGCCAGGGCCTCTTCCATGGGAAGGATCTGGAAGGCATAGCGCCTTATGCCCTTTAATTCCCCCATTGCCCTGGAAAAGGCCATACCAAGACAGATACCCACGTCCTCCACCGTATGGTGGTAGTCTACCTGGACGTCTCCGGTGGCGTGGATGGTCAGGTCAAAAAGCCCGTGGGCTGCCCAAAGGTTCAGCATGTGATCCAGGAATCCGACACCAGTGGAAATATCTGTTTTCCCGGTCCCGTCTATGACTAGACTTATACTGATCTCGGTCTCATTGGTGGTTCTGGTGAATTTACAAGCCCTCATAATATAATCCCTGATGGAGTTTAAGGTTAAGCCGCCAACTGGCCGATTCATTAACTGAACGGCGATTTTCCAAGAAACAAGATTACCAGCCAAAGCGGAGCGCAACAATATCTTGGCAAGAAGAAAAAAAAGACCACTTCCCGATATCAAGGATATACTGAAATCACTGGAAAACGATTTCGATATCCAGCTGTTCCGGCTCCAGGACATTCCTAGTGCCGTGGCCTGGGCGGAAAGAGGCAACATTGCCATACATGAAAACTATCATTCCAGGCGCAGGCAGTCCTACCATGTTATCTGTGGAGAAAAAGACAATCTTGAAAGATTCTGCCACAGGATCGGCGTTTCTCCCGACTACATCACGGCCTCGGAATTCTTCAGGTTCTGGCACCTGACCTGGTTTCCGGAACAGGCAAAACCCCAGGCAGGTAATAAAACCCCTCCCGGGAGGAATCAGGGCCTTACGTACATCCACCCCTGCCGCTGAAGGTCAATCAGGGCCCTTATTGCCGCAGGTACCGTCTCAAAAAAATCCGGCAGCCTGGAAACAGATATATCAAAGGCGGCAAGGGAGTTTTCACAAAGATATATATGCCCTCCGTCCAGGACCAGCTGCTTCAGCCTGTCGAAAAGGGGACGGTCGCATTTTATGCACCTTGTGACCGAATCCCCGTTTGCAACCATGCTTACACGGAGGTTTTCACCCTGGCCCGCGCTTTTAAGGAAATTGAGCCCGTTATTTACAGCTACATTCCAGCGTTCCTTCTGGGCAACATGTATCAGAAGCTTCAGTTCGTCATTCATGTCAAGATCCCGTCCCTGCTATTCCACAATGGCCCCTCTGGCACCGCTTGAAACCATCCTGGCGTAACGGGCCATGTAACCTTCACGGATCCTGGGTTCGGGCGCCTTCCAGGCCTGCCTCCGCCTTTCAAGCTCCTCAGGGGCAACTTTCAGCTCAAGCCTTCTTTCAGGGATATCTATGGAGATGATGTCCCCTTCCTCCACAAGTCCAATGGTCCCCCCCTCGGCCGCCTCGGGAGAGATGTGACCTATGGCCGCCCCCTTGGTGCCCCCGCTGAACCTGCCATCCGTAAGAAGTGCCACCTTCCGGTCAAGCCCCATTCCAACTATGGCAGAGGTGGGAGACAGCATCTCAGGCATGCCGGGGCCACCCTTTGGACCCTCGTAACGGATGACCACAACGTCACCCGGTTTTATCTTGCCACCGAGTATCGCGTCATAGGCCTGGTCCTCGGAATCAAACACCCTGGCCGGCCCCTCGTGCCTGAGCATCTCCGGGGCTACAGCAGACTGCTTGACCACTGATCCGTCCTCTGCCAGGTTGCCATAAAGTATGGCTATGCCACCTTCTTTATGGTACGGATCGGTGACAGGTTTTATCACTTCCCTGTCAGTAACATCCCTGGATGAAAAATTTTCCTCCACAGTCTTTCCGGTAACGGTAAGGCAGTCCCGGTTGATTATCCCAAGGCTGTCAAGCTCCTTCAAAACCGCCTGGATCCCCCCTGCCGAATCCAGGTCCTGCAGGCTGTGGGGCCCTGCAGGGATGAGGCTGCAAAGATGCGGGGTGATGCTGCTCATGTCGTTAAACACATCCAGGGGCAAAGGGACCCTGGCCTCGTGGGCTATAGCCGGCACGTGAAGCACGGTATTGGTGGAACATCCAAGGGCCATGTCAACGGCGATGGCGTTTCTGAAGGCCTTTTCAGTGGCGATATCCCTGGGCTTTATGTCCCTTTCCACAAGTTTCATGACCTGCATCCCTGTCTTTTTGGCAAGCCTGAGCCTCCTTGCAGTTACCGCAGGGATGGTCCCGTTGCCGGGAAGAGAAAGCCCCAGTGCCTCGGACAGGCAGTTCATGGAGTTTGCAGTAAACATGCCTGCGCAGGATCCGCAGGTTGGGCAAGCCTCGTCTTCCAGGCTGCAAAGCTCCTCCTCGGTCATCCTGCCGGATCTCACCTCTCCTATCCCCTCGAAGACCGAAATGAGATTGACCTTCTTGCCCCGCCAGGAGCCTGTCAGCATGGGACCTCCTGTAACCACTATGGCCGGAATGTTCATTCGGAGAATGGCCATGATCATCCCGGGAGTTATCTTGTCGCAGCTTGGAACCACCACCATGCCGTCGAAGGGATGGGCCTGTGCCATGACCTCCACGGAATCGGCTATAAGCTCCCTGCTGGCAAGGGAGTACCTCATGCCCAGGTGGTTCATGGCTATACCATCGCATACGCCAATGCCGCCAAATTCCATGGGCGTGCCGCCGGCCATCCTTATGCCCGCCTTGACGGCCTCTACTATCTGCCTGAGATGAATATGACCCGGGATGAGTTCGTTGAAGGAATTAGCAACACCTATGAGGGGACGTGCTATTTCCTCGTCGGTATAACCCATGGCCTTCAAAAGGGAACGGTGGGGTGCCCGCTCGATCCCCTTTTTCATCTTGTCGCTTCTCATAACCGCACTCTCCTTTCTTGCGCCATCAGACGCCTATCTTTTCCCAGACAGGAAGCTCCCGGGATAGCCTCTTGAAGCGGCTGTCCTGGTCTATGTCCTGGCTTCTCTTGTAATTTGCTATCAGTATAGCACCTTTTTTCATCCGGTCTTCCACGAACCTTTCAAATTCCCTCTGGCCTTCTGTAAGGGGACAGAAATAATAGACGATGTCAAACTGATCATAACCGGAATAATGCCTGATATCTTCCTCTATCAGCTGTTCAGGATCAAAAAGGCTGCGAGCCACCTCCAGGGACGCCTCGTCTTTTTCCAGGCCGAAGACCCGGAATTCCAGTTGTTCTGCAAAGAGCATAACATTTCCAAACCCGCAACCTATGTCCACGAATTTCAGGGTTTCCGGTTCAACCGAACCAGCTGCACAAAGATAACGCCTGACAAAAAGGAGCTGTTCCAGCACCTGCCTGGTGTCCATTGCCACAAAAGGATATTCAACATCCGTCTTATTGAGTGTTGTATGCTGGATCCTGCGGGAAAAAAGACCGATAAACCTGTTGATTACTCCCAGCAGTACGTCCCTTTCAGGGATTTCAGCCTGCTCCTGGAAAAAACCCGTCTCTTTCATTTAGCTTACCTCATCAACTTTCGGAGTTGTATAACTTGCTTAAAAAACATTGAATTAGCCATGGACGCACATAGACTTACATGGACAAATACTTTCTTCATGCCCAACCAGGCATGAAGAAAACCCTACATGCCTTCGGCATGGTAGTATACTACAAGGTGGCAGCTATTTGAGCTGCCTGGGGTGTTTGTCGGCCCTGATCAGGGCCGACAAACTGTCCGTGTGGGTCCATGTGCGTCCATGGCTTAAAAGCAATTGATACCATTGACAGGAGCACCTGGAATGATCCGGTGATTTGCCGATTGTATTTTGCCATTTTGGAATTCGAGGGTAAGCTTCCGGAAGCGTGATCCAAAAGCAAGCTTGAAAGAGGTAAAAAAATGGAGTCTTTAAAGGTTGGGGATGTCACTGCTGCTGAACTCAAGAATTACATGGAGGACAGGCAGGAGAAAAGTTATCTGCTGGTGGACGTAAGGGAACCCAAGGAATACCGCATGGGCCACATCCCGGGAGCCGTGCTGCTGCCCCTGAAAGAGGTGGAAGCCGGCATAACAGGCCTGGCAGATGCGGACAGGGACCTGTTTTTTTACTGCAGGAGCGGAAGGAGGTCAAAAATAGCAGCCAATCTCGTGGCTGACCTGGGCGTTCCCGCCAGGAAGATATACAACGTTTCAGGCGGGATACTGGCCTGGCAGGGCAAGAGGCTTCCTGACTTTCCAAGGCTTCACCATTTTGATGCTGCAGGCGATGTTTTGACAATACTGCAAAAGGCCCTGGAGCTCGAAAAGGGAACAGGGATCTTTTACACCGTCTGCGCAGGCCTTTTGGAGGACAAGGACATCTCTGCCAAGGCCAGGGCCCTGGCGGATTTTGAAACCGTTCATGCAAAGGTCATCTACAGGTGCATGAAGAGGCTGAAACCGGATCTTGAAGAATTCGAGAAGATGTTCGAAAGGGCATCCGGGGAAATAATGGAAGGTGGCCTTTCTGTCCATGATGCCGTCAAGGGGCTTGCCGCCATGGAGGAAGAGCCCTGCATCAATTTTGCCGAAATGGCCCTTGAGATCGAGTTTACCGCATACGATCTCTACAGGAACCTTGCCGCCAAGGCTGAAGACAGGGAGAGTGTCGGCACCCTGCTGATGCTGTCGGAACAGGAAAAGGGACACATCCGGATTGTGGCAAACATCCTGTCAGCGTGCCTGAAAGAAGGATAGGAAGAAGCACCCGGGGCTCACGGCGGGCAATCCAGGGGCAATGGCCATTTTCCGGAAGAAACGGGCCTTCCGGAAAGGTACCTTCAATGCGCTAAAAAGGCCTTTACAGATTCTTTGGCATTTGAAGTGAAGAATCCGGTTTCAAGGTTCAGGGGTAAAAAAGGTCTGTTGCATGTCCTGCACGAAACCCGGTTTTGGGCTATCTTAAAAAAAATCCACAAGGAGAAGCTTCCATGAACGGTATGAAAAACATCAAGACGGTAGCAGGCGCCCTGGCGTTTTTGTCAGCGCTATTCATTTTCTTTTCCGGCCCTTCGTCTGCAGGCCGGGTCAGCTCTATCTCCGGCGCAGGTGCCACCTTTCCATACCCGGTGTATGCCAAGTGGGCATCTGCCTATTACAGGACCACGGGAATCAAGCTCAATTACCAGTCCATAGGCTCGGGAGGCGGCATAAAGCAGATCAGGGCCGGGACCGTTGACTTTGGTGCCTCGGATGCCCCCCTGAAACCGGAAAAGTTACAGGAATGGAAGCTTGTACAGTTCCCCATGATCATGGGAGGCGTTGTCCCTGTTGTGAACGTAAGGGGCGTAAAACCCGGCCAGCTAAGGCTATCCGGAAAGCTCCTTTCCGACATCTATCTTGGTAAGATCAGGAAGTGGAACGATGCAAGGATTGCTGTCGAAAACCCTGGAATAAGCCTGCCGGGCAGAAGGATAACCGTCGTGCACAGGGCCGACGGTTCCGGAACCACGTGGATCTTCACCAACTACCTGTCAAAGGTGAATCCCGAATGGGGAAAAAGGATAGGGAGCGCCAAGGCGGTTGCCTGGCCAGCAGGAATAGGGGGCAAGGGAAATGAGGGGGTGGCCTCCTAC
>CAYZJS010000006.1:0-15263 GCA_964478865.1 uncultured Thermodesulfatator sp. | reverse complement strand
AGGGTCAAGGCCGATTGCAGCAACTATCTGATAGTGAGGACGTCCTGGCTTTTTGGCCTGAACGGGCCAAATTTCATCAGCACCATGCTGGATCTTTCCAGGAACAGAAAGGAGCTGGCTGTCGTAAATGACCAGGAAGGCTCCCCCACCTATACCAGGGACCTTGCCTGGGGAATAAGGTTGCTTGTGTCCAGGGATTTGAGGGGAATATTTCACTGCTGCAATAGCGGCTCCTGTACCTGGTTCCAGCTGTGCAGCTTTGTCTTTGAAAATAAAGGCATAAATGACGTTTTATTGACACCCGTCACATCCGCAAGCTTTCCAAGGCCTGCGGCAAGGCCTGCGTACTCTGTTCTTGATACCGGACGATTCCGTGAACTTACCGGACAGGCCATGAGGCCATGGCAGCAGGCCGTTTCCAAATACCTTCAAGATCTTGATGGAAAAACGGGCAAAGAAAGAGCTGCATGACCAATTCTATCCTTACAAGGATGATTCTGAAGGAAGTGGCCTTGCCCTTCATCTTTTCACTGGGTGCAATGAGCCTCCTTTTCCTTATAGGAAAGCTGTTCAGCCACGTGGAGCCCCTCTTGGCGGCAGGCATAAGTCTCAAGGAGTTCCTGAAGCTAAACCTGCTCATGCTCCCCATATTTCTATACGTCCTGATCCCCATCTGTTCCCTGCTGGGTGTTTTGATTGCATTCCTTCGTTTTTCCAGGGATAGCGAGATCGTTGCACTCTTTTCCTGCGGCATAGGACCTTCGAAGCTCCTGGCCCCGCTCATGATCATAGCCACTGCTGCCCTTTTGTCGGCCCTTTTGGTGTCTGCAGTAGTGGTCCCCTATTCAAAGCGGGAGACAGGAAAGTTCATGGAAGACATCACGGAAAAGGCACTAATGAGGGGAATACCCGAAAAGAGGTTCTTCACTCCTACCAGGGGTCTTACCTTTTTCGTGGACAGAACTTCTGAAAATGGCCGGAAATTCCAGGGCGTTTTCATAAGGGATGCCAGGAATGAATCCTTTTCATACGATATACTTGCCAGGAAGGGTGCACTGTCAATAGACGCCAGGTCCGGACACGTTGTCCTGAAACTCCTGGACGGAAGGCTCTTCAGCGTTTCTCCCGATTTCCAGCAGGCAGACACCGTGGACTTTAAAAGGTATCTGCTGTCCATAACCAGTGAGACGGAACAGGGTGGGAGAAAGAGGAGGGGAGAGATGACAACCTGGGAACTCCTGGACGCAAGTGCTGACCAGACCCTGAAACCCAAGAAGCGCCTGAAGTACCTGGTGGAATTTCACAAGAGGATAGGGATACCCTTTGGCGCATTCATAATGAGTCTTCTAGCAGCCCCGCTGGGGATATTTTTCGGCCGTGGAGGCATGTCCCAGGGGATATGCATAGGACTTGCCGCATTTCTGGCCTATTATCTTGCAATCCTGTTCGGCACGACCCTTTCGGAAGACGGAAACCTGCCGGCAGTGCTCGGGGTGTGGATTCCAAACATCCTCCTGGCCTTTCTCACTGCCGCAGCCTACAGGAGGTTGTTTCTGATGGGGCCCCTGAAGGGATAGATGCATGATACTTGAAAGGTTCATTACAGCACGCTTCATGTCCTATCTGCTGGTGCTCTTTTTCGGGCTCACCGGTCTCTATCTCCTTATAGAAGCCTTTGAAAGCCTGCCTGACTTTCTCGATGCAGGTGCGAATTTTTTAACCGTTTCCGTTTACTTCGGGCTTATTTCCCTGAGGATTATCTACGAACTTTCTCCACTGATTATACTTTTGGCCGGCCTTATTACCCTTGTTACCATGGGAAAGAGCAGGGAACTCATGGCCCTTAGATCCATTGGCATTTCAACATGGCGTATTTACATGCCAATACTGGCTGCAGCCCTAGTGCTGTCCATGCTCTTTACGCTCATGAAGCTCTTTATTGTGCCCCAGGCTGAAAGGGCTGCCGCTTTGATAATGAGCGTGGAGACAGGCAAGAAGGACGGACGCGGAATCGTGGCAGAAGGCGGCAGGCTCTTTTACCGGGGTAAAAACAGCATTCTTACCGCTGAAATCCTATTGCCAGACGCATCCGTGCTGGCCGATATTGAATGGCTGTTTTTTGATTCCAGATATGACCTAGTAACAGTCATTGCAGCCAACCGGTGCAAGTATGAAGATGGCAAGTGGATCTTTTCAAATGGAGTAAGGGAGGCTGGAGACAGGAGCGAATTTTTCCACCGGCTGCCCCTTAATTTGGATCTTACGCCCCAGGACTTGGTGGCAGTGGAAACCCCGGTGGAAGAGGCCAGTGCCTCACAGCTTCTAAAGGCCCTCCTGAGGCTCAGGAGCCTTTCTCTGCCTTATCATCAACAGGAAACGGCGCTTCTCAGCCAGCTATTCTACAGTTTCTTGGGGTTCAGCCTTCTTTATGCCTGCCTGCCCCTTGTGTTTTTCAGGGTACAGGGAGGGGCAGCACTCGGGCTGGTCCTTGGCACAGGGACAGGCTTTGCAGTCTGGGCACTTTGGAATATGCTTGTTTCAATGGGAAAGACAGGGGCATTGCCTCCGGCAATTGCAGTTTTCGGTCCACATCTCCTGCTCTTTGGAGCCGGCATGTGGGCCAGGAAGAAATTCCAGTTCTAGAAAGGATATCCATCCATGACGGAAAAACAGCGGATCGCAGAGATAATAGACAGGCTCGAAAAGGAGTACGGCAGTGCCCACATTGCCCTTGAATACCGCGACCCGTTCCAGCTCCTGGTTGCAGTGATTCTCTCGGCCCAGTGTACGGATGTCAGGGTGAATATGATCACGCCTGCCCTTTTTGAAAGGTTTCCCACTCCAAGGGAGATGGCTGAAGCCGATATAAGCGAGATAGAAGAGCTTATCAGGTCCTGCAGTTTTTTCAGGAACAAGGCGAAAAACATTAAGGCTGCAGCACAAATGATCATAAAGGAATTCGGAGGCAGGGTGCCTGACAACATGGAAGACATCCTGAAGCTCCCGGGTGTGGCCCGGAAAACTGCAAATATCGTCCTTTTCAATGCATATGGAGTTATTGAAGGCATTGCAGTGGACACTCATGTAAAGCGTCTTGCAAACCGGCTGGGCCTTTCCTCTGAAAAAGACCCTGTCAAGATAGAAAAAGACCTCATGAAAAAGATACCCAGGAAACTCTGGGGCAGGATTACATATCTTCTGATTGACCACGGAAGAAAGATATGCAAGGCCAGGAAGCCGCTTTGCCAAGAGTGCATCCTTGGGGATCTTTGCCCGCATTACAAGTCTTCAAAGGCATAGGGAAAAATGGACTCTTACAGAAATAAGGTAGAAGAAGCACTGAAGTTCCTGGAAAAAAGGCTGCCTTTTCGGCCAACAGTTACAATAATGCTGGGAACGGGGCTGGGAGGCCTGGCCGAGGCCATGGAGGTGGATCTTTCCATGCCTTACGGAGACATACCCAACTTCCCCGTTTCCACTGCACCGGAACATGCCGGGAATCTGCTTGTAGGCCGCGTAGGAGGCACAAGATGCGCCCTGTTCCAGGGCAGGTTCCATTACTATGAAGGTTATTCCACCAGGAAGCTTACCCTGCCGGTCAGGGTCATGTCCCTGGCGGGAAGCAAGGTCCTTGTGGCTTGCAATGCATCAGGCGGACTGAACCTGAATTTCGAGGCAGGTGACCTGATGCTCATACGGGACCATATAAACCTCATCCCTGATAACCCCCTGAGGGGAGAAAACGTGGATGACTGGGGTCCACGGTTTCCGGACCTTTCCCATGCCTACAGCCAGGAACTCAGGCAGCTTGCCCGGAGCGTGGGAGGAAGCTTTGGCATACTGCTAAGGGAGGGGGTCTTCGTCTGCGTGCCCGGCCCCAGCCTCGAAACCCCTGCAGAGACCAGATACCTGAGGCTCATAGGGGCAGACGCCGTTGCCATGTCACTGGTTCCAGAGGTCATTGTCGCAAGGCATGCAGGCATGGATATCCTTGGGATCTCCGTGATAGCAAACGTTAACGACCCTGATAACTTCAGGCCCATCCTGATAGAAGACGTGGTAGCCCAGGCCAGGAAGACGGAAAAGAACCTGGAAAGGCTCCTCCAGGGCCTCCTGATGGAGTATCCAGACAATGAATAGCAACGGTTGCCTGCTCTTGTCCGGAGAATACCTGGTACCCGGACCTGATGAAAGGGTCATTGAAAACGGTGCAGTTGCCGTTAAGGATGGATTAGTCCAGGAAACAGGCCAATACCTGGAAATGAAGGAAAAATACAGTGATTATCCGGAGCTTCGAAGGCCCTCCGGCCTCATGATGCCAGGCCTGATAAACACACATACCCATGCGCCAATGGTGCTCTTTCGGGGTATGGCAGATGACCTGCCCCTGAAGACATGGCTGGAGGAACATATATTCCCGGCAGAAGCCGGCCTGAACCGGGAGCTCATTGCTCTTGGGGCTGAGCTTGCCTGTGCTGAGATGATAAGATCCGGCACCACGGGCTTTGTGGACATGTATCTTTTCGAGGAAACCATAGCCCGGGTCACCCGCCGGGCGGGGATGAGGGCCTGGCTTGGCGAGGGACTATTCGATTTCCCGTCTCCTTCCTTTCCATCAGGCATGGAAGCACTTGAAGAGACAAGGCGGATGGCGGGCAAATGGAAGGAAGACCCCCTGATTACCGTTACGGTGGACCCGCACACACCCTATACCTGCAGCGCAGAACTCCTTGAACATGCCCGGGAGCTTGCAGGGGAACTGGACCTTCACATTGTGATTCACCTTTCAGAGACCAGGTGGGAGTTAGAAGAGATAAAAAGAAACCGCGGCCTGGGTCCGGTTGAATACCTGGATTCCCTTGGCCTCCTTTGCCCGGAACTTTTGGCCGTTCACTGCGTATGGCTTGATGAAAGGGACATGGACCTTTTGGCCGAGCGCGGGGTGAGCATAGCCCACTGTCCCGAGAGCAACCTGAAACTCGGTTCTGGCATAGCACCCGTGGCCGGCCTTATTGACAGGGGAGTAAACATGACACTCGGCACAGATGGTGCTGCCAGCAACAACGACCTTGACATGTTCTGCGAAATGGATGTTGCGGCAAAGCTTCCAAAGGGAATTACTGGGGATCCTTCCGTGGTATCTGCAAGCCAGGTGCTCGCCATGGCAACCACCCGGGCGGCCAAGGCCCTTGGAAGGGATGACCTGGGTGTCCTGGCTCCAGGGAAACAGGCAGACATTGTCATACTGGACCTTGACTCCCCGTCTTTGAGGCCGTGCTATAACTGCATATCGCAGGTGGTCTATGCCGCAAAGGGATCAGATGTGACAGATGTAATTGTGGCCGGGCAAGTTCTCATGGAAAGGGGGGAGCTTAAGACCATCGACGAGGAAAGGCTTCTCTCCGAGATAAAAAGGGTTAAAATCCGTTTTAAATGACCTGTCCCGCCACTTTATACAGAATTTGTCCCAAGATAAGGATTGGTGATGCCATGCCTGTAAAAAATTTTCTGTCTCCGGCACTGATACTTATGATGCTTTTGGCTGCAGGATGTGCCCGGGTGCCTGAAAGGGCCCTCAGCAATCCGGAAACAGCCCTTGATACCGGTGGCAAGACCACCATGCTTTTTCACTCGGTCCTTTACTATCCTGGTGCAATCAGCCTCAATTTTCCAGGGTATATTGTTGGAATTGAAAAAAGTCCGGTGGAAAAGGTCGCTGAAAGGGAAGACATCCTTGTCAGGGGCAAACCCCGGGATGGACTTAGCCGAAAGGACGCCTACAAACAGGTTGTGGACAAGAAGATCCTTTACGTTTCGCACATCATCCAGGATTTCAATTTTCCCTACGGGATGGGAAACTGCGCCCTTTACAATGCCTATGTCCAGCCGGGCGACAATGAGACAAACCAGCTTGTGGCTCCATGCAGGGGTTATGGTGTCACAGGGCCTGTGACACCAAAAAGGGCCTATAAAAACAGCTGGAAGGCACTTGATATCCTGAGAGCTTCCCTTGAGGAGCAGCTGAAGTCGGGCAGGTATACCCATGTGGTTGTAATGACCATGGGCTGGAATACTGTCCAGGAAGAAGCTGTAAGGAATTTCAACACCATAGTCAAAAACATAAGGCTTGCGGCAGATGAACGCGGAGAGGAGTTTGCCCCTCTGTTCATAGGAGTTACCTGGCCAAGCCAGTGGCAGAGCGACTGGCTCGGACCCCTTTACAAAATGGTCAGCTTCCCGGTAAAGGCCTATGATGCCGACGAGCTGGGCCTCATGTGGCTTGGTGTGCTTATCCACGACACCTTGCCAAGGGCCATGGAAAATTCCAGGCACCTGCCGCTTGTGATAATCGGGCACAGTTTCGGCGCCAGGGCATCGAGTGTTGCCGCCTGCGTAGGCCCGGTAATCTATGAGAATGCCGGAGGGCATATAGAAAGGGAAGGATTGGGGGATGACTCCATCCTCATCAATCTTCAGGGTGCCTTTTTTATAAAGAGGCTCCTGGGGCAAGAACACGACAGGGGATTATATTTCCACGACATGTGTTCCAGCGTCTCCAGAGTGTTCCTGACATCATCAAGGTATGACCTGGCCATGGATGCCATGTTTTTCGGACCCTATGCAGGGAACAACAAGAGTTACGAAAAATTCTGCCTTGGGGATAAAACGGCCGGATTGAGCTGTGTTCATGCTGACAGTTCCGGAAGGATTATTGAAAAGTCGGGCTTGGATCATATTGTCTATATAAATGCAGACAGGCTGATATACCAGAATGCATATCTTTCCGGAGGCGGTGCCCACAGTGATATCTACCGTAAAGAACATGGTGTTCTGATCTGGGACATGATATCCTGGAAACAGGGGCATCCTTAACAGTCTGTGCCAGGGGGATGAGCAAAGTGAATAGGACAGAAAAATTCCGGTTTGTGAGCCCGGTCACCTGTTTTTTTATGTTCATTCTTGGTGCTTTTGCAACAGGCCCAGGTCCTGTGGCAGCCGTCCAGGCCGCTAAGGGTCCTGAGGCCTCGGTCAATTGCACCTCGGCAAATGTTGACCAAAGATACAGGCCCCTTCTGGAGTGGTTTCCCCGGCCGCTTCCCGGCTGGGAGTCTTGCCCCGGGGAAATATTCCTGCATACCGAATCTCTCATCCAGGTGCATAAAAAATACAGGCGCCTGAGCGACGGCGCCGAGCTTGAAATACTCGTGCTGGCCGTTACCGGGCCTGCTGCCAAGGCCGGTAACGTGCAAGGGCTGACCGATCCTGCCTGGGAAAGGATTGCAATGGTGATGGGGGGAGAGACCTTTTTCTGCCAGGGCTACAAGGGGATCGTTATTACCCAGGACGGTAAAACCGTGTTGAAATTCATATTGAGAGATAAACACCTGGAGATAGACCTGATGCTGGACAAGGAAGACAAGGACGCTGTCAAGAGATACGGAAGCCTTCTGAACATAAACAGGGCCACGCGTCTGTTCCTGGCAGGTGCTGCCTTGCCAAGCCATCAGCCATGAAACCGGAAAAGCGGGAACGCCTTTCCTGCAGTGCACTTCTTCTGGACATGGATGGTGTTGTGCTGGACAGCATGCCCTACCACGTGGCTGCATGGATGAAGGCCCTTAGAGAGCACGGGTTCAATGTGAACGAGGAGATACTCTACCTGTATGAAGGTGCCATAGAGCCTGAAATAGCAGTGGAACTGTTTTCATCCCAGGGCTGCAGGATGAGCCAGGAGGTCTTTCACAAGGTACTGAAGAGGCAGAAGGAGATCTTTGTCTCGGATTTCAGGCAGAAGGTTCGGCCCTTTCCGGAAATTCCAGACATACTTTCCATGATAAAAAAGGATGGCAGGTCCCTGGCCCTTGTTACCAGCTCTCACGGGGAGATACTGGATGCGGTCCTTCCCAGGGAGCTGGTGCTGCTCTTTGACAGGATTGTTGCCGGAGACCAGGTAAAAAAGAGGAAGCCCCACCCGGATCCCTACCTGAAGGCCATGAAGGCACTGGGCATCAACGGAGACAAAGATGCTGCAGCTGTGGAAAATGCCCCTTCTGGCATAAAGTCGGCAAAAAACGCAGGACTGAAAACCATAGCCATAACCACCACCCTGCCGGCAGAAAGGCTGAAAGGGGCCGATACCGTGATTTCAAGCCATGCCGAACTCCTTAACGTTTTCGAGTGAACTATTTTTCCGTACTTCCGGCCAGCTGCCCTAGGCCCTGGCCAATAGCCAATTAGAACAGATGACTGCACAGCTTTGCATTCAGCCGGTGTCCCCCCTTCCGGGCCAGGTGGTAACACTGGAAGATGAAAACAGGCTGCACCTTAGCGTCCAGGTTACACTTGGCTGCGGCATGCCTACTTGTGCAGGTGGAAGGTGGGACCCGAAGAGAATGAGAATGACCGCCATGCTTTTTTCAGGAGGTCAACTGGCAGGCAGTGCAGATTTGTCCTTTACCGGGCGCGTGAGCGAATTTTCGGGAATTTTGGAACAATGCCGGCCGGGTGATTATTCCATGACAGTGGATGCCCAGGACCTGGATACAGGCGCTGCCGGCAGGCTTAGCCTGTCTTTCAGGGTCAAGGCAGCCTAACTGTTACTGTCCCACCAGGTGAGAAGGCCAAGCTCAAAGGGATGCGCCAGTTCCTTCCGGTAAGGATAACAGCGCACGGTAAAACCAATCTGGCCGCTTGACAGGCAAAGGAGATTCCCCCTGAAGACATGGCCCTTGTCGTTGGTGTCCCCGGTGTAAAGCAGGGGCAAGGGGTGTCCTTCGGCAAGCTCTCCCTTTTCATCCAGGTGCCCGATATAGGCATCCACCCGGACTTCGTCGGGTGTCAGCTCCCCGAGGAAGACCGTGGCGGTAATTGGTATCCTGTCACCGACCTTGGGAGCGCCGCTGGTTGGAAGTTGAACCTCCACAATCTTGACACTGTTCCATACGGAGTAGATCCTCTTTTTCCACTGGGAAAGCTCCCTGGCTTCCTTCCAGCCGGTTTCCAGAAACACCTTCCACCTGGCCGCATTCGGCAGGTAGAATTTGGAGCTGTATTCCTCCACCATCCTGTTGGTATTGAAATACGGACAGATGGTCTGGATGGAATTTTTCACCATTTCTATCCAACCAGAGGGTATGTCGTGGCCTGATCTGGTATAGAACAGAGGCACCACGGTGTTTTCAAGGAGTTCGTACAGGAGCCTGCTTTCCACCTCGTCCTGGTATTCGTGGTCGTCGTACTCCTCGCCGGCGCCTATGGCCCAGCCGTTTTTGCCGTTAAAGCCTTCCACCCACCAACCATCCAGTATGCTAAGGTTGATTCCGCCATTGGCCGTGACCTTCATCCCGCTTGTCCCGCTGGCTTCCATGGGCCTTCTGGGGGTATTCAGCCACACGTCAACTCCCTGGACAAGGTAACGGGCAACCTCGATATCGTAGTTTTCTATGAATACTATGTGGTTCCTGAGTTCAGGCCTGTTGGCCATCTGGACCACCTGGTGTATGAGTTCCTTGCCGAACTTGTCCTTTGGGTGGGCCTTGCCGCTCAATATGATCTGGACAGGCCTGGATGGATTGGTCAGTATCTTGATGAGCCTTTCCTCGTCCCTGAAAAGGAGTGTTGCACGCTTGTAGGTGGCAAAACGCCTTGCAAAACCTATGGTAAGGGCCTCGGGGTCAAGGACCTCATCCGCCATCTTGATCTGGTATTTTGGCGCCCCCTTGTTTTCAAGCTGTTTCTTGAGCCTTCTCCTGGCAAATGAAATGAGCCTGTCCCTGAGCCGTTCCCTGCTCCTCCACAGCTCAAAATCCGCAATGTGCTCCACCCTTTTCCAAATGGAATGGTTGGTGGGCTCATCAATCCACCTGGAGCCGAGGTATCTTTCGTAAAGCCGGGACATCTCTCTGGAAAGCCATCCAAGGGTGTGGACGCCGTTGGTCACGTGGGTGATGGGGACCTCGTGTTTCGGAATCTGGGGCCATATCTGTGCCCACATGTTTCTGGAGACCTCCCCGTGCAGCTTGCTCACACCGTTGGTCTGGGAGGCCATCTTGATGGCAAGGACTGCCATGCAGAATTCCTCGCTTTGGTTGCCCGGCTGAATTCGGCCAAGGTCCAGGAACCTTTCTATTCCGATGCCAAGTTCATCGGCAACCCGCGAAAAATAATGCCTCATAAGATCATTAGGAAACCGGTCAATTCCAGCTGGCACAGGAGTATGGGTGGTAAAGACGCTTGTGGCCCTGACGGCCTCCAACGCCTCGTCAAAGGTCAGCCCCTCGTTCTTTATAAGCTGAAGAAGTCTTTCTATGGCCATGAACGCGGAATGCCCCTCGTTCATGTGGCAGACCGAGGGAACCTCGCCAAGGGTTCTGAGGAGCCTTATGCCACCGCGGCCAAGTACGATCTCCTGTTCAAGCCTGGTCTCGATGCTGCCTCCGTAGAGGTGGGAGGTTATCTGGCGATCTTTCCTGCTGTTCAGGGGGACATCCGTGTCCAGCATGTATATCTTCACCCTGCCGACCTGGATCTCCCATGCCTGGCAGTAGACGTTTCTGTTGTCCAGCTCTACCTGGATCATTAGTGGATTGCCATCCTTGTCAGGTACAGGGGAAAGGGGCATGTTGTAGAAATCGTTGGTGGGGTAGGTCTCAAGCTGCCAGCCATCCGGGTTGAGGTACTGCTGAAAATAACCATGCTTGTACAGTAGACCGATTCCCCTCATGGGAAGCCCGAGGTCACTTGCAGACTTCATGTGGTCCCCTGCAAGGATACCAAGCCCCCCGGAATAAAGGGGAAGGCTTTCGTGGAGACCGAATTCCGCAGAAAAATATGCAAAAAATCCCTCGCCGGATGACCCGTTAACCTTCTTGAACCAGGTCTGTGCATTGAGATACCGGTTCAGTTCACTAAGCACTGAATCCATCCGCGCCAGAAAGACCTCATCCCTTTCCAGTTCTTCAAGCCTGGGCTGTTCAATGGCTCCCAGCATTGCAATGGGGTTATGGCCGGTGTTGTCCCAGAGGTCTGCATCCATATCCTTGAACAGGTATATGGCTTCAGGGGTCCAGGTCCACCAGAGGTTCTTGGCAATACTGATCAGTGGCTTCAGCTTTTCCGGCAGGTTCGGGCTGATGGTGATGGTTCGAATTATGGGCATGTTTTTTATTGTTGTCTCCGGTAGCGAATGGTTATTTCAGAACTGTCATCGACCACGATTTCCACTTCCATCCCTTTCTTGAGACCGCCAAAAAGAAGTGCGTCTGCAATGGCATCCTTGATCTTTTCCTGTATCAGCCTGCCTAGGGGCCTGGCACCGTGCTCGGGATCAAAGCCCTTTCTGGCGAGCCATTTTCTTGCCGGCTCCGAGAGGTCAAGGCGTATTTTTTTATCCGCAAGCTGCACCCTGACCTCGTCCATCAATTTATCCACGACCATTTCCATGATTTCCGGGGTCAGCTTGTCAAACTGGACAACTGCATCCAGCCTGTTTCTGAACTCGGGACTGAAAAGTTTTTTGACTGCCAGGGCACCCTTCTTCTTTTTGTCATCCTTATGGCCGGCTCCGAAACCTATGCTCCTTGCCTCCATTTCCCTGGCCCCGATATTGGAGGTCATGATGAGGATGACATGCTTGAAATCTGCAGTTCTACCCGTATTATCGGTAAGTTTCGAATAATCCATGATCTGCAGGAGGATGTTGAAAATATCCGGATGGGCCTTTTCTATCTCGTCCAGTAAAAGCACGCTGAATGGATGCTTTCTGATAGCCTCGGTCAGGAGGCCTCCCTGATCAAAGCCGACATATCCCGGGGGAGCGCCTATCAGGCGTGCTACCGCGTGTTTTTCCATGTATTCGCTCATGTCGAACCTGTGGAAATGGACTCCGAGTATTCGGGCGGTTTGGCGGGCAAGTTCCGTCTTGCCGACGCCTGTAGGCCCGGTAAACAGGAAGGAGCCGATGGGCTTGTCCGGGTGTGTAAGGCCTGCCCGTGAACGCTTTATCGCCTTGGTAACAGTGCGTATGGCCTCGTCCTGGCCAAAAAGGACCGCCTTTAGGGATGGTTCCAGGGCTTCAAGCCTTGCCACGTCAGACCTTGTAAGGTTCCTGGCCGGTATGTTTGCCATCTTTGAAATTACGTTTTCCACGTGCCTTATGGTTATCGTGGCAGGGCATTCATTTACAGGGCGGTTGAGCCGGAGCAGGGCCGCGGCCTCGTCAATCACATCTATCGCCTTGTCGGGCAGGTAGCGATCGGAAAGGTATCTTGCAGAAAGTTCTGCAGCCGCCTTGATAGCATTGCTGGTATAGCGAACGTTGTGGTGTTTCTGGTAGTGCCCCTTCAGGCCATGGAGTATCTGCACGGTTTCCTTGATGGACGGCTCCTTCAGGTCTATCTTCTGGAACCTTCTTGAAAGGGCGCGGTCCTTTTCGAAGTAGTTCCTGTATTCCTCGTAGGTGGTGGAGCCTATGCACCTTATCTCCCCGCCGGTCAGTGCTGGCTTCAGGATATTGGAGGCATCCAGGGAACCTCCGCTTGTGGCTCCTGCACCTACAATGGTATGTATCTCGTCGATGAACAGGATGGCGTCCTTTTTGTTTACCAGCTCCTCGATAACTTCTTTAAGCCGTTGCTCGAACTCGCCCCTGTACTTGGTGCCCGCCAGGAGGGCTCCCAGGTCCAGTGCGTAAATGGTTATGCCCTGGAGGGCTTCCGGAACGCTTTTTTCCCAGATCTTTCGTGCAAGACCTTCTGCCAGGGCGGTTTTACCCACGCCAGGCTCGCCTACATAGATAGGATTGTTCTTTTTTCTCCTGCACAGAACCTGCATGGTGCGTTCAAGTTCGTTCTCTCTTCCTATAAGAGGATCGATCCTGCCTGATGCCGCTTTCTTCGTAAGGTTTATTGTGAACTTGTCCAGGGCGGAAGCAGGTTTTTCCGCCTGCTGATCAGAATCTGATTTCGTGGTTTCCTGTTCTGGCACGGGCACCTTGGCGGAAAATGAGGAGCCGGCCACCTTTGCTATACCGTGGGAGATGTAGTTCAGGATATCCAGTCTTGAGATACCTTCCTGCTTCAGAAAATAGACTGCATAGGAATTTTCTTCTGTCATAAGGGCGCTAAGGAGATCTCCTATATCCGCTTCCTGTTTCCCGGCGGATTGCACGTGCATTATGGTTTTTTGGAGTACACGTTGCAGGGACGTAGTGGGCTGGGGTGTTTCCTGGCTGCCGTTTGAGAGCTTTTCCAGGTGGGTGTTAAAAAAATTTTCAATCCTTTTTTTCAGCCGTCCGGGATCCCCTCCACAGGCAGTAATGACCTCTTCTCCATGCTCATGGTGAATTATGGCAAAAAGGAGGTGTTCCAGCGAGAGATATTCGTGGTTTCTCAGATGGGCTTCCCTTGCAGCAGCCCCTAGCATCAATTCGACTTCTTTGCTTATCATGACCTTATCTAAACCTTTTCCGCGGTGGCAAGCAGGGGAAATCCTGCAGCCCTAGCCCTGGCATGCACCGTGTCTACCTTTGTTTCGGCTATCTCTGCAGGATAAGTGCCGCATTCGCCGATTCCGCGGTGGTGTACGTGCAGCATAATACTGGTTGCCTCCGACGGGCTCTTATGAAAAACTTCTTCCAGGATCTTTACCACAAAATCCATGGTGGTGAAATCATCATTGTGCAGAAGTACCCTGTATTTAGGCGGTTCCTGGAGTTCATCTTCTATCTTTTCCCTGGTCTTGAGATCCTGATCAAAATCAGAAAGTGTCATGACTAAACGCCTCCTGAATTGATAGTTTCTTTTGGATGCCTGAATGGACCCAAACAAGAAAAATTATGCAGCGGAAAGGAATTTTTCTCCAAGATTTTTTTTGTTCTTCGATCCTGTCCATCCATGAAAATATCCAGATTGCCAGGAAATAATCCAGGATCTACATGGTTTTTAATAGATGCTAACATCTTAATTTAATTGAATATAACACATTTTCCCAAATCTGCATCATGGATCTTCACATTTCAGGTGGATAAGAAATTCCCGGTTTCCCTTGGCGCCGGAAATAGGTGAATCTATCACTTCCAAGGATTTGAGGCTGCAACTTGAGGTAAAAAAATGTTCAAGATCCCGTATCACCTCCCTGTGAATCTCAGGATCCCTTACTATTCCGCCCTTGCCCACCTTTTTCCTGCCAGCTTCGAACTGGGGCTTTATGAGGGCGATGATTTCCCCGTCTTTCCTGATCAGCTGTTTCACCTTTGGAATAACGATCTTCAGTGAGATAAACGAGGTGTCAACGGTTGCAAGGTCTGGTATCTCAGTAAAAAGGTCTTGTGATACGTGTCTGATATTTGTCCTTTCAATATTTACCACATCAGGCCTCTGGCTAAGCGTCCAGTCAAGTTGACCATAGCCCACATCAAGGGCATAGACCAGTTTCGCCCCGTTTTGAAGCAGGCAGTCGGTAAAGCCTCCGGTTGAAGCACCCACGTCAAGACAAACCCTTGATGCTGCATTGACGCCAAAAGCTTCCAGTGCCCTTTGTAATTTCAGTCCGCCCCTGCTCACAAAGGGACAGGAATTTTCTATTATTGCAATCTGCTGGGTCCTTGAAACAGGGAAGCCTGACTTTGTGACAGTAACCCCGTCAACCTGCACTGATCCAGCCATTATCAGGGCCTGTCCCTTTGCCCTTGAGGAAACAAGTCCCTTTTCTTTCAGCATTACGTCTAGTCGGAGCTTTTCTTTTGCCATATGATAAATATTTATGTTAAACTTGTCTGTACTACCATGCAGATCTTTCATGAGGATGCCGCATGCCTGCCAATGAAAATACATCAATTCCATTTTGTATTTTCACGGTAAATTTCCTGAAATGACAGGTAACTTTGTCCAGTGGGCAATTTAAATCACTTTTACCATGATATTTTAACCATTCTACCTTGCAATATAAGACCAGTGGGAGATAAGGGAAATGGCTATTTCCAAGGAACAGGTGCTGGAAGCCCTGAAAAAGGTTGAAGATCCTGAACTGCACAAGAGCCTGGTTGACCTCGGGATGGTACAGGACATAGAGATTGCAGGAGATGCTGTAAGGGTGACCATTGCCCTTACCATGGCTGGATGCCCGCTCAAGGACCAGATCAAGAGGGATGTCAAAGAAGCCGTGGGCAGTATCCCAGGCGTCCGGGAAGTAAGGGTGGTACTGACCACCATGACCTCGGAACAGAGGGCAAAGATATTCGGACGGCAGCCCTCGGAAATGGAGGG
>CAYZJS010000005.1:0-9235 GCA_964478865.1 uncultured Thermodesulfatator sp. | reverse complement strand
GCCAACAAGCGGGTGGGCTACATGGTTGCCAACGTGGCGACGGATCTGCGGCTTTCGCTTCTTAATGCGGTCTTCGGGAGCAGCTGGGGCTATTACGTCCATCAGCCAGCCGGTAGCATAACCAATGCATTTGCAACCGAGGCCTCCCGCTCGGCCAACGCATATCTCTATGCCATGCGGGTGCTTGCCATGGTTATGAACGCTGCAGTGTACACCGCTGTGGCCCTCATGGTCGCATGGAAGGCTACTATCATCACGGTGGTTTTGGGGTCAGGAATCCTTTATTTCCTTCGTTTCATGGTGGCCATGGCCAAGAAGGCAGGCCGGGACCAGACAGAGCTCCTTAAGGCCCTCCTTTCCTTCCTGACCGATATTCTCCAGTCCATAAAACCCCTGAAGGCCATGGCCAGGGAACACCTTGCAGAAAAGGTGTTGGAGGCCAAAACTGTAAAGCTGAAAAAGGCGCTGCAGAGGCAGGTATTTGCCAAGGAGGCCCTGAGGGCGCTCCAGGAGCCCCTGACCACCATCTTTTTTACTTTGGGGCTTTACGTGGCGTTGGTGGTCATGAAGCTTCCCCTGTCAAATGTTCTGGTAATGGTTTACATGCTGGCAAAGATATTAAAGGCCCTGCAGAAGGCCCAGAAGCAGCACCAGGTCATGGTCATTGCCGAAAGCGCGTACTGGTCCCTTCTAGAGAAAATCAGGCTGGCTGAAGAGCAAAGGGAACAGTTTACAGGCAACATTGAGCCTGTTTTTGAGCAGAAGATAGTTCTAAAAGACGTAAGCTTCGGCTTTGATGACCACCTTGTTTTAAATAACCTCAACATGACCATAAACAGGGGTTCCTTCACAGCACTGGTAGGACCATCAGGATCGGGTAAAACCACAGTGGTTGACCTTATATGTGGCCTTTACATGCCGGCGCAGGGTTCTGTATTTGTGGATGACATTCCTCTTTCCAGGGTAGATCTTTCCAGGTGGCGAAGCATGATAGGATACGTGCCCCAGGAGAGCCTGCTTCTCCACGATACCATACTTTTCAACGTGACCCTGGGAGACGAAAGCATAGATGAGGCACAGGTGGTTCAGGCCTTGAAAAGGGCCGGTGCATGGGATTTTGTCTCAAGGATGCCAGAGGGTATTCATAGCATGGTGGGAGAAAGGGGAAGCCTTATTTCCGGGGGACAACGCCAGCGCATCACTATAGCTAGAGCCCTGGTCAGAAACCCAAGGCTTCTTATAATGGATGAGGCCACCAGCGCCCTGGATCCGGCAACAGAAGAGGCCATATGCCGCACCCTTAAGGGGCTGACGGATAGCGTGACCATTCTGGCCATTTCCCACCAGGAGACCATTTTGCGTGAGGCCCACATGGCCTTCCGCCTGGAAAATGGACAGGCAGTTCTGGTAGAAGAATCCGGATAAGGGGAGTCGAGCCGTGACAAAGGCCTTTTTTTGCCTGCTGGTTTTTTTAGCAGGCATATATGCAGGGATTGCCATAAAGAAACACAAGCTGTTTTCGAAAAAGAAACTCAGGCGGCAGTACCTGCAGTTTACAGGTGGCTATGGTCCCTGGTCCATAGGTATATTGAAAGGTCCCTCGCCTTTCGAGCTGAGAAATCCAGATGATATCAAAAATCCCGTGCTGACAGGCGAAAACGTGACTGACATGGAGGCCCTTTTTGTAGCCGATCCATTTCTCCTCGTTCAAAAAGGGCACTATTTCATGTTTTTTGAGGTAATGAACCGCAAGACCTATAAGGCAGCCATAGGTTATGCCACGAGCATGGACGCAGCGCACTGGAAGTATGGTGGGATTGCCGTAAAAGAGACGTTTCACCTTTCTTTTCCACATGTATTCCAGCACGAGGGCTCTGTCTACATGGTCCCGGAAAGCAGTGACGACTGGTCTGTCAGGCTCTACAAGGCAGTACGGTTTCCGGACCAGTGGAAATACATGGGAAACCTTGTCTCTGGTTACCAGTATAAGGATCCAGTGGTCTTTTATTATCATGACAGGTGGTGGATGTTTGTATCCACCGGAAAAAACGATGTCCTTAATCTCTATTTTTCAGAAGAGCTAATGGGAGAATGGCGCTCCCATCCCATGAATCCGGTGGTGAAATTTGACCGGAAGCGTGCGAGGTCTGCGGGCAGGATAATAAAATACCACGGAAAGTTGTTCAGAATGGCCCAGGATGCCAGTATCAGATACGGACGGCAGGTCCTTGCATATGAAATCGTGAAACTTTCCGAAAAAGAGTTTTCTGAGGTTGTGGCAGGTGTTGGTCCCGTGGTGACCGCCGGAAAGGAGGAATGGAACCGTGCAGGCATGCATACCGTGGATCTTCATGAAACAGATGGAGGTTGGATCGCGGCAGTTGACGGGCGAAAGTTCTGATATCCGGGGCGAATGATTCTCGAGTATCCGTTAACAGGCTCATCCTATCAAACGGACTTTTGGGAAAGGACCTTTTGACAAGATGCGCATAGGAATCTTCCTTCATGGCCTCACCTGGGGAGGCGCAACCAGGAGGCTTTTATCCCTGGCCAGGGCCTTTCAGGAACGGGGGCACAGGGTGTCGCTGATTGTGGTGGAAAGAGGAGAGTTCCTGAAAAAATCTGAGGTTTCCGGCCTTGAAATAAAGGAACTTCAAAAAGGTGTACTTTTTAGACTTTTTTTGAAGAATGCCTCCAAGAAAAGGAAAATGGCCTGGAGTAAGTTCGCCTTCGCACGGTTTCTCAGGTCTTCAAGGCTCGACGTCCTAGTTTCCGGTGGAAATCATGCACACATCACCGCCATTTCCGCCCTGGTCTTATCTGGGCGAAGAATTCCCCTGGTCCTCAGATTGAGCAGTCATGTAACCGCCTCTCTCAGGAAGAAAAAGAAGTTGTCCAAAAAGATCCGTTTTTTCCTGGCCAGAAAGCTTTATCCTTTTTCCGACATGGTTATCGCTGTTTCCAGGGCAGTTGCTGAAGATCTTAAAAGCTGTATCTCCATACCGGAATCAAAGATCAGGGTCATCTACAATCCTATCTATTGCCCAGAACTGCTCGATAAAGTCCGTGAAAAACCATCTCATCCCTGGCTTTTGGATGAACGGGGAAGGAAGGTCCCGGTGCTTCTCGCAGCCGGCAGGCTAAACCTTCAGAAGGGTATCGATGTTCTTTTAAGGGCCTTTGCCTTGGCTGTAAGCAGACGGGACATGAGGCTGATTATTTTGGGTGAGGGAAAGAAGAGGGCTTCTTTCGAAACATTGATACGGAATCTCAAGCTTGAGGGCAAGGTGGACATGCCAGGTTATGTTCAAAACCCGCTGGCATACATGGCAAGGGCGGATCTTTTCTGTCATGCTTCAATCTTTGAGGGTATGCCAGGAGTGGTCATCGAGGCCCTGGCAGCAGGTTGTCCCGTTGTCTGCACCGATTCCTCTGGTGGAGCCGCAGAAATACTTGGAGACGAAAAGTATGGTGTACTTGTTCCTGTGGGTGATGAAAAGGCCCTGGCCAGCGGTATGATAGATGGGCTTGACAGGACCTGGGACAGTGCAGAGCTTAAAAAAAGGGCCGCCTTCTTCTCGGTGGACAAGGCGGCAGAAGAATATCTGGCAGCCCTCGAGGCACTTGCCGGGAAAAATGTTCAGCAGAAAGAGTTAAAGAAAAGTGATAAAAGTATGCTTTCTCTTTAATCATTATTTTACTCATCAGGTGCCTCACGCAGCACCTTACGCCTTTGAACTGTCCAGGAAGCATTCCGGATTTCATTGCGTCCTGGCTTGTTCCACGGGCCAGGAGCTCTCCTTTGTCAAAGAAATTGCAAGCCTGTATCCGGGGCACAAATGCAGTTTCAAGCTTTTGTACGTGCCCTGGTATTACAGGATAATTGATCCGGTGATTTCAAGGGTATCATTCAAGAGAAAAAGGATGGTGCTCAGGCACAACCTGGATTTCTTCCGCAGCATGGATGCCTTGGTGGCACCGGAAAGAAATTGTCTCCAGCTGAGGACGCGGTTCGGCCTGAAGGACCTGATACTCATCCATGCCAGGCATGGCGCAGGGGACAGGCAGGGCGGTTTTGACAAAAAAAGCGGCGCCTTTGATCTTACCCTGTTGCCCGGCCAGAAATATGTGGATCGTCTAAAGGCCCTGGGGCTGTTAAAAGAGGGGCAGTATGCCGTGGTCGGCTGGCCAAAGTTTGAAGTGGTTCAAGGCCTCAGGAAGAGGCACGGTGCAAAGAGACTGTTCGAAAATGACAATATCACCGTGGTCTATAATCCCCATTTTGACCAGTCAGTGGCGTCCTGGAACAGGATGGGGTTTCAGGTAATGGAATTTTTCAGACAACATCCTGAATATAACCTCATCTTTGCCCCCCACGTGGTACTTTTCAAGAGGAGAAAACGTCACCACGCAAAGGTCCCCAGACAGTATTTCAATGTACCCAACATCCGTATTGACCTTGGAAGCAAGGCCTCAGCGGACATGACCTATCTCCTTGCTGCGGATATCTATATGGGCGATGTGAGCAGCCAGGTCTATGAATTTCTCATCAAACCAAGGCCTTGCATCTTTCTAAATGCGCACCACGTGGAATGGAAGGATAATCCTTACTATTTCCACTGGAAGCTTGGCCAGGTGGTCAACCGTATAGACGAACTGGCACCGGCCATCGGGCGAGCATTCGAATTGCAGCCCGGTTTTGAACCTCTCCAGAAGGATGCCTTTGACTATACCTTTTACAATGAGCCAGGCACTACTGCTGCTGAAAGGGGAGCAGAGGCAATAGCGACGTTTCTTAAAAAGAGGTGCTTGATATCCTGCGCTTCATAGAGATTCCCCGTTTTTTATGAACAGCGCTGGCACAGTTCAACTTGTACCTCCTAAAGCCTGAAATCTTCCCCGAGATAGACGTTTCTGACCTCGGGGTCCTGGGATATGCTCAAGGGGTCTCCTGAAGCAAGAACCCTGCCCCTGTTCAGGATATAAGCCCGGTCGCATATCTCCAGGGTTTCCCGGACATTGTGGTCTGAAATCAGAATGCCTATTCCCTGGTCCCTGAGTCTTTTGATGATCTCCTGAATGGACAGCACGGTTATGGGGTCTATTCCGGCAAAGGGCTCGTCCATCAGAAGGAAGGAAGGGTCTATGGCCAGGGCCCTTGCAATCTCGAGGCGCCTGGCCTCACCTCCCGATAGCGTGCCAGCCGGGTTTTTGGTTAAATGGCCCAGGCTGAATTCCTCAAGCAGCATGTCCTTTCTTTCTGCCTGTTCCTGGCCGGAGATGTCCTGAAACTCCAGGACGGCAAGCAGGTTTTGCTCCACGCTAAGCCCCTGGAAGACGGATCTTTCCTGGGGAAGATAGGCGATGCCGAGTCTGGCCCTGCCAGAAAGGCCAAGGGGCGTGATGTCTCTCTGGTCGACAAATATTGCTCCCCTGTCGGGCCTAAGCAGGCCCGCCATCATGTAGAAGGCCGTGGTCTTTCCTGCTCCGTTTGGCCCGAGAAGGCCGACAACCCGGCCACCTTCCAGGTAGATGGAGAGCCTGTCGACCACCGTCCTGCCGTCAAAGCTCTTCTGGAGCCTTACCGCCTTGAGGGTGCCGGCCTTCATGGCACCTCTTCCCGGCCTTCATCCCCGTCCAGGGTGGCATTTACACTTGAAAGTACTTCCAGTTTTCTTTGTCCGGTATCTATCAGCAGGCCTTTGCCGGTAATGACGGAGTTATCCAGGATGGCCCGTACAGGGCAGTCGGTCTTCAAGATACCCGTCTTTTCTTCATAGAACAGCTTGTCGGTCAGGAGGACGTTGTCAGGCCTGTTTTCTATGCGGACATGTCCCGAGACCATTATCGTATCGTTCGAGGAAAACACCTTGCCCCGGTCGGCAGTAAGGACTATGTCTCCCCGTTTCTTATCGTGGAATACCAGTACAATGTCCCTGGCCTTGGTTATGCCGGTACTTTGTTCGTGCTCTGCCTGGGTTGCCGAAAGGGTCCAAACGGCCCTGCCGTGGCTGGTCTTGGTATACTTGATGTTTTTGAGGATAAGCCCCGGCATTACAGGGCCTGCTTTTTCGGGCCTGGCTGGCTTCCAGGATTTCCAGGCCATCCAGGCGGCAGTGGCCATGAAAAGCCCTGTGAAAAGCAGTAAGACGATTTTTAGATGGCGTTTGGCAGACAATGGATTCCAATGTTTTCCGTATGACTCATGATGGTAAAAAGGCCCAGAAGGCTCCGGGAAACATGGTCACATTTTCTGTTTTTGTCAACCGGGTTTAAAGCCTCGTGCCAAGTTCTATGGCTGCAATGGGCACGGCCTGCCCGGAATGCACTGCTACATATTCCCTGATGCCCTTTCTGAATGGAAGGAGAACCAGCTGTGAACCCTTTACCCTTACGGGGCTTTTAAGGAGCTGGTCCCTGATCTTTTTCCTGTTTTTGAATATGTCCAGGAGCACGATCCTTATGGACTTGGCTGCCTCTTCCAGCGTGAAGTTCACCATGTGGAGCTTTGGCACCTCCTGGGAGGTCTCAGGGGCCCCCCTTGGAAATTCCGTGCGCGTGCTGCTCATCCTCGTGGAAAGCCTGAAAAAGAGCCGGGGGTTTATCTTGAAGGCTGGAATGACCACTCCTACAGGCTCGGTTTTCCAGGATTCGGGCGCATCCCTGTAGGGAAAAAGCTGCCTGAAAAGACTGTAACGGCTGTCAATGCCCAGCCCCTCAATCTCCAGGTTGAAATGCCAGAAGGGCAGAAAGATCATGTCATGGTCCACCGGACCGTCGGCCATTGAAAAACGCTTGGGAAAGAGCCTGGAGCTTCCAAGGCCCCATATCCTGCCACAAACCCTGCAAAGAAGTGCCTTTGCCCTTGGAAATGCTGGAAGGTCTGCACCGCATTCAGGACAGATGAGAGGAAGAAACCGGATCTTTTCCTTGCCGCCTGCCGGTTCCATGAACTGCTCAATGGCCTCTTCCTGTTCCTGGCCAAGCGGTATGGTCCCTTTCGGCCCCCAGAGAGGTTTCAGAAATGTCCTGTTACCTTGGCCTCTCCTGAATTCAAAGGGGGCAAGGATCAGGCTGCTGTTTTCACCCATTATGCCTTCCAGGACGGGCTTGTCCCTCAAGAGCCTTTCGATCATCGCATCGGCCCTTTTCAGTGCCCTGGATGGATTGTTGAGCAGTGAAAGGCCAGGCGGTCGTTCCGGGTTGAGCCTTACTGCTCCCAGCTGGGGCGCCATGCCCAGCAGTGGAAGGCCGGAGAACATCTTCGCTGCAGGTATGGTGGTATCCACCAGGGAACAGTCCGTGGGTTTGTGTTCATGAACCCGGAACTTGAACCCTCTGAATCTCCAGTATGGAAGAAAGCACACTTCCTGTTCGGTGCGAGGTTCCGTGGCCGGGCTCAGGAAATAGCTGAAAATCCCCCCGGGCGGCACCATGTAGAGTTTTGTGCGGCAGAAACCGCAGGAAAGCAGCGGATCTCCAATATCAAGTTCGACAGGTGCACCGCACTGCGGACACGATCCGGTGGCTTCTGCCTTGTTCATGTATCAAGGCGGTTCCCGCACTGGTTGCAGAATGTTGCCTCTGGCCTGTTTACTGCGCCACATTCCGGGCATGTTCTGGGTGCAAGCCTGCTTCCGGCAGGCCTGCCGCATGCAGGGCAGAATTTTGCCTTGGGAGAGATATTCTTGCCGCAGGCCTGGCACTGGCGGAGCACAAGTATCTGGTGGCCGCAGTTGGGGCAGAACCTGGCATCCGCGCTGATTTCCATTCCGCAGTCCGGGCATCTTTGCCTGCCAGCGGACGGGGCACCATCCCCTGGAGGAGGTGGCCGGTGGTCTCCCTGCTGCAACATCCCGGCACCGGAAAGAAGCCCGGGAACCAGCAGGCCAAGGCCCATGCCTATTCCGCCCTGGGCAGTTCCTTCCGTGCCGGCTGCTGTCTCCAGGGCCATGGCGGCCTTCATCTGGAGCAGCCCGCCCAGGTTGTCGCCAAGGAGGCTGAGCCTGCTCTTTTCGTCAATGGCCTGCTGTACGTCAGCAGGCGGCGTGATGGCATTTATGTAGATCTCCTTCAGGGCCACGCCATAGGTTGACAGGTCCTTGGTGAGTACCCGGGACAGGCCTTCTGCCATCTCGCTGTATTTCCGGGGCAGGTCCAGGAGGGTATCGAGGTTCTCACCCAGGTAGTCATTCAGCCTCGAGACAATCACCTGGCTGAAATAGGACTCCAGCTCCTCTATGGTATAGGTTGGCTTGGTGCCAACGAGACTGTTTACGAAGAGCACCGGCTGGGTGACCTGAATGTTGAAAATTCCGTGTGCCCTCAGGCGGACCAGGCCTAGCTCACTGTCCCGGAAGGCAACAGGGTCCCTGGTGCCCCATTTCAGGTTGGTAAAGACCTTCAGGTTTACAAAGTAGATTTCTGCCCTTATGGGGCTGGTAAAACCCCAGGGCAGGGACAACAGCTTGGTGAGCAGAGGGATGTTGAGGGTTGATATGGTATGCCTGCCAGGCCCCAGGGCATCGCATGCAGTTCCCTGGGAGTAGAATACCGCAGCCTGGTTGTCCCGGACTATGGCCTGAGCGCCGAGCTTGAATTCTCCAGAGCCTTCCTGGGGCAGCCTGTGTGATACTTCCCTGCCGGACTGGTCAAACCATTCCAGCACCTCCAAAAAGATTACGTTGTTTGTTCCCATGGTTTGATCTCTTTTGCTTAACCGGTGGCAGGACAGATGTGTTCCGTTTTTGCGCAGCTGCCCGGTCTGAGCCTGGACTGTTCCTGCCGCTGAAATTGAAAGGAGCCGGGCAAGAGGCCTGTTAATCTTTACGGAAATAGAAGACCGCTACTTGAATGTAACTCCTCACAGGGTTCTTTGGGGGTATTATCGCAAAACTGTCTGAAATGGAGCTGAATCTTTGCCTGACTTCCCGGTGGCATGTCAGGCTTCTTGTATACTTGCGATGTATCTTGAGACAGAAGGCCTGGAAGAGGTTTTTACTCCAAAGACACTGGCCAGTTCATCCACCAGGGTTTCGCTTTCTTCGACAAGATCCACGAGTTGGGCCGGTGTTATCCCCATTTCTCCTGCCTCTTCCAGGAGCCTGGCTGCAGTTGATTCTGAAAAAGCCACGTGGCTCAGCCTTGAGGAAAGGGCAACAGGGGCCACGGCGGTTTTTTGAAGATCCAGCCCTGCAATCTCGGACTGGGATGCACCGTGAAGGCCGATGCAGCA
>CAYZJS010000004.1:0-11146 GCA_964478865.1 uncultured Thermodesulfatator sp. | reverse complement strand
GCTCAGGGTCGAAATGTACCGCCATGTTCTGGAACTGCTCAAGGCAGCCGGTGCAGGGGAGTGTTTCACGTATCTCTGCATGGAAAGGTGGAACGTGTGGCAGGAAGTGTTCGGCAGGCACCCTTCCTCCATAGGCCACCTGGACTACCTCATGGCCATGTCAGTGCGGGAAAGGTTCCCCTCCATGTGCGCATGTCCGCCAGAAAAGGAAAGATACCTTGCGCTGGAATATTGACTTGGTCCCTGAAGAAATTGGATGAAGTTTTTTTGAACTTACAGACCCAACTCCCTGAAGAACACGATTTCTGTCCTTCTGAAAGATGCACGGACTAAGGCTAAAAAAAATTTCCCACCTGCGCCCGCTTTCAGGGCCGCCACCGGGATACCCCTGGCTGTGGCTGGGTACCTGGAGCATGGGGGGCGTAGGCTACGGCAGGGCCGATATCAGGCTTTCCCGGAAAAGCATAGGACTGGCCCTTGAAAAGGGCATCAGGCACTTTGACACGGCGGGCTTTTATGCAAAGGGCCAGTCGGAAAGGCTCCTCATGGCTGAATTGTCACCTGTGAGAAAAGAGGTCTTCATTTCCACCAAGGGCGGACTTGTCTGGGAAGGAAACCGGGTCTTTCACAGGGCAAGGCCCGAGGAACTCAAGGAGCAACTTCTTGCCAGCCTGGACAGGTTAGGAACCGATTACGTAGATCTTTTCCAGCTTCACTGGCCGGACCCTGACGTACCTGTCAAGGAGAGCATTTCAGCCCTGGAAGACATGAAAAGGAGTGGTCTTGTCAGGTTCTGGGGTGCAGGGAACCTCAAGGCCCGTCAGATCCTGGAGCATTTCCGGCCCGGGAGCCTGGTTCCGCTCCAGACCCCTTTTAACCCGTGCAGAATGGCCTCACAAGACATCCTTAAGGCAGGTCACCACGGCAGCAGGACCATCAACTGCATCGTTTCCCCCTTTGAACAGGGGCTATTAACAGATCCAAAATTTATTGGCCGGCCTCCCGGCAAAAAGGACATCAGGAGGAAAAATCCCCTCTTCTTGTGCCAGAACCTGAAAAGACCCCTGGGCCAGTTTTTCCACTGGATACTTGATCATGACATTTCAGCGGCTGCCTTTCTGCTCCTCTGGCTTCTCTGCCTCAGGGAGGTAGACATAGTTATTCCCGGCCCAAGGACTCCCGGGCAGGTGGAAGAGGTCTTCCAGCATGTAAAATGGCTTGACGGAACCGGCCTTTTAGAAAGGGATCTTCATGACATCCTGGAGGAGGAATTCGGCCATGATATCTTTATCCTGCTGGATGAACTGGGGGAGGAATCCGCCCTCTGCCCGGGAACCCGGTATCCTTCCAAGTAAGTACTAGACATTCAAGGATTCTTCCGGCACTAGAGTACCAAAGGCCGGGCCAAATACCCTGTTCAAAAAGCGGGATCAGCCGCCCCCTTATAGAAGATGCACGGAATGTAAAAGAGGGCCGAGGCTAAGCTGCCGAAACCTCCATATCGCCGACATAACCGAGCGGCAGGCAAGTACGAGAATAACCGCAGGCAAGTCCAATGGTTGGCGGCAGGCGGGCTTTTCGGAGACAGGAAAGCAGGCCCAAGAAGCTGTTAGGGCGGATTCCTGTTTCCAAGGCCCTTTCAGGCCCGCCTTGCCCTCCTCCCTGAGGCCCAATGTATAGACATGGCGGGTACTCTTTTGCCGGAAGGACCCTTTAAATTGCCAAGTCCTCCATGTTTGCCTTTTTAAATCCCATTTTAAGAAGTGCGTCACGCACCGCACCGACAAGGTAAAGGGAGCCTGAAACCACCAGGAGGAAATGGCCCTGGATTTCCTTGACCAGAAGATCAAGGGCCTTTAGCCAGTCTGATTCGAAACACACCTTCCATCCATCCGGGTGTTTACCCTGCCAGTCTTCTATCCTTACCGGTTTCCTGGGGCCGGGAGGCTCCGTTATGACGATCCTTCCAAAAAACGGGGCAATCCGCTCCAAAAGGGAGGAAACATCCTTGTCTCCGCCCTCGTCCGAGCACGCCCAAAGAAGAGCCCTATCACTTCTTGAAGATTCCTTTTGGACATTGTTATTATGCAACAATCCTTTCAGTGCATTTACTCCGGCCAAGTTGTGGGCGCCGTCCAGGAGAACCGTGACACCCCCTTTGCGTAAAAATTCCCCGCGGGCAGGCCAATCTGTTTCAGCCAAGCCGGATCGAACTGCCTCTTCCGGGACATCTACCTCCCGCTCATTCATGGTTTCCACCGCTGAAATGGCGGTTGCAGCATTTTCCAGCTGGTGCTCACCGGCCAATCCGAACCTAAGACCCCGCATCCTGAAAAAAGGGCCAGAGTAGTCAAACGTCCCTTCCCGCCCAGGATGGATCCTGAACTCCCTTCCAAGGCGCAGTACCGGGCATTCCAGCTCAGCCGCCCTTTCCATTACGACCCCTTCTGCCTGTTGGTCGAGACTTCCGGTGATGACGGGAACGGTTCTTTTGATGATCCCTGCCTTCTCCCGGGCAATCTCCTTTATGGTCGCACCCAGGTATGCCTGGTGTTCCAGGGAAACGTTGGTGATGACGGAAACCTCCGGGGTTATGACATTTGTGGCATCAAGTCTTCCGCCAAGGCCTGTTTCAACCACGGCTATATCCACCCCAATTCTGGCAAAATACAAAAAGGCCATGGCCGTGGTAAATTCAAAATAGCTGAGTTCAAAACCTTCTTCCACCAGGGTAGCTATGTCACTTATTAAACCTGTGAGATGCGAATCTTCCACGGGCTTCATGTCAACACGAAACCGCTCGTTCAGGGAAAAAAGGTGGGGAGAGGAATAAAAACCGGTCCTGAACCCCGCCCGGGTGAAGATATGGCTCAGGGCCGCGCACACGGAACCCTTTCCGTTTGTTCCGGCAACATGAATGCATGGGAACGCTTCCTGGGGCTCACCAAGCGCGCTTAAAACCGCTTTTATCCGCTCAAGCCCCAGCCTGAAACCATGAAACTGAAACTTGTCCAGATAGGCTATGGCCTCTTCACACGAATCAAACTGTATGTTCATGGATAATCTTCCTGTTACATCTTCAAGGTTGGCTTCCATACGCCCACGGAATAACCTCAGAAACCGTGAAATACACTTGGAAAGCCCAGTTTATCCCATTAATCTGTTTTAAAAAAGGAAATTGCACTTGCCCCTTGTGACATGAACCAACCTGTTCCTGCATACAAAAACCAATACCCGGTCATGAACTCCCTGGTGCCCCTGCTGTTAACCCTGGCCTGCCTTCTGCTCCCGGGATGCCAGCCACCCTTCGGAGATTCAGGCCTTGGGGAAACCGGATGCAAAAGATGTCACCGGGTAAGAATTGATCCAAAACATGATTTCAGCTGCGGCAGTTGCCACAACGGCAACCCCACGGGCTGGCTAAAGCGGGAAGCCCACCAGGGACTGGTTGCTCACCCTGCCGGCCCGGACAATTCCCGGGCATACTGCTCGGGGTGCCACAGGGAAGCGGAAAATTCGGCCCGCCACTCCATGCATTATTCAATGCAAAGGGAGATAAACCTTACCTGGCACGCCTTTTTTCCCGGCGACAAACCTCCTTCTGTCCGGGAGCTCCACGGGGAAGACAGGCCTCGGGACAGCAGGTCCCTTGTACGCGACCTACTGGCAAGAAGGTGTCTAAGGTGCCACGTGTATCACGAAGGAGATTCCTACAGGGGAACCGTGCGTGGTACAGGGTGCGCTGCGTGCCACATGGATCCGGGAGCCGGAGGACATTATATATACAGGAAACCGCGGGTGAAAAACTGCCTGTCGTGCCACTATGCCAATTTTACCGGGTGGGACTACCAGGGCCGCTTTGAAAAGGACTATCCAGAGGACTTTCGTGCCCCCCTGAAAAGGGGCAGGCATCTGCCCAGGGCCCATGGAGTCGAATGGATTTCAATGCAACCTGATATTCACAAAAAGGCCGGGCTTACCTGTCTTGACTGCCATCGCCAGGCCCCCTTTCATCCGGAAAATGTGGAAAAAGCCGGGACGGGCGTCCTTTGCACGAGCTGCCATGATCTTGATGCCAGGGTCGTGGGGCACAGGCCGCAAGACCTGGAAAGGGCCAGGTGCGGTGTATGTCACGCGGTCTGGACCGCACTGGATATTGGCCGGAATCTCCTGAGGCTTGACAGGCCGGATATGGAGGAGTGGAAATTTCTTTCCGTCCAGGGAAGCAGTGAAATCGAAAAATCGATAAATGAATGGGCAGGTGCAGCTGAAATCCCGCCGGATTTCACGTTTACCATGAAGGACAAGATCACCGGCAAGGAATTTCCCGGCCTCTGGATGGCCGGATTCCAGCAGAAGAGATGGGGACCTGTAATTATAGGTGAATGTGCAAACGGAACGCTTTCGGTGATAAGGCCACTTCTCGATATCTCCATCTCGTATGTGGACAGGGATGAAGAAATCGTCTTTGACTCCCTGCCCCCCGAGCCAGGCTGGACTGACCGGTCGGGGAAGGTTGTGGGTATCGTCTACCCGGCCAGCATACAAACCAGGCCCCTTCCGAGGCCAGGGCTGTGGCTTCCCTATCATCCCCACACAACAGGCAAGGCCGACATTTTCCGGACCATGTTCGTCCAGAAGTTCCTTTTAGCCCATGACAATAAGATGAAATAAGGAATTTGAGACGATATTATCCCGGATCATGTCTCAAGTGCTTTTCTTATGGTGTCGTGAAGATTTTGACGAAATCTTCTCATTTCCTTCCTGGACCAGGGAGCATCAAAGGGAAACGTCCTGTTTGAAAGGAAAACCACGGAAATGGCCGACTCCAGGTCTATCCAGAAAGACGTCCCGGTATATCCAAGATGCCCGATGCTGTTGCCTGAAAAATACCTGCCTGCCGTTGAGCCAGCAGGGGAAGGTGTATCAAAACCAAGCACCCAGGTACTGCCTTCAGGCATATTTTCAGGGCGCAAAAATGCCGTCAGGACCTCGCGGGATATTGGGAAAGTATTTTTCTCTCCCAGGTGGGCTTCCACCATGCACTTAAGAAGGGTGTCTACTGCCTCAAGGGTTCCAAAAAGGCCGGCATGTCCTGCCTTTCCTCCGAGAAACCAGGCATTTGCATCGTTTACCTCTCCGGTGACCATCCTGTTTCTTACTCGGCAGTAGCCGGTGGGCACAACGCTGTCTGCCGAGAATCCCGGTGCATCCTGCCAGGAAAGACCGTTGATTCCCAGGGGTGAATAGAGCTCTTCCCGGACGAAATCATACAGGCCGACGCCGGCAAGCCTTTCCACTATATGGCCAAGGATTATATAGCCAAGGTCACTGTACAGGGCCCTGGTTCCGGGCATGTATTCCAGGGGCATGGAAAGGATGATTTCGCAGGCCCTTTCCATTTTCGCTCCTTGCTGCCCGAGAAGTTGAGCATATTTCCCCTGGCATAGTTCGGCATGTGCCCGAAGTCCTCCCGAATGGCTCAAAAGATGCCTGATACTGATCTTTTCCTTGTCCCCGGGAACTCGGCTGAAAAAACGGCCAAGTTCTTCATCCAGGGACATCATGCCCCCTTGCACCAGCAGCATGCAGGAGGCAGCGGTAACCAGGGGCTTTGTAAGGGATGCAAGGTCGAAAAGGGCATCCTCGTGGACATCTTCAGACCAGGGCTCAAAGGTCTTTTTGCCACAGTGCAACTGGAAAACCGATTCTCTTTCCCGCCTTACCGACAGTGCCGCGCAGGAGAAAAGGCCCTGGCCAATGGCGCGATGGATCAACTGTTTTACCGGTTGGGCATGGAATCTGTCCAATGTTCTTGCAACTCTCCCCTTATTTATTTACTCTTGAACCCATATTATGCAGCCCGCAAGTTTGCTGAAGATGCAAGTCATCAAGGGCGAAGACATACTTGGGTATTTCAAGTCCTTGATAAAGCAGCAGATTCGGTAAAATTGCGGGCCCCTCGCGGCTTCAAATGACTGGGACATAACGTTGGATGAGACTTCACCTTTTGGGTGAACGGATTGTCTGCATGGATTGGACCCAACCATTGAATTATTCAAACAAAATCCTTTTCTCAGGCATTTGAAGTTCATAATTTGGGTTGAAATGATACTACCGCTCCCCTAAGGGAGCGAAATCAAAACAGGAGATCCTGAAAGCCATGAAGAAAAAACTGCCAGGGACAAGGGTCTTGTTTTTCATCTTATTTCTTTTCCTCTTCAGCATACACGATGCACTGGCCGCTCCTGAAAAGTACCGCACCTCGCCGGACCCCGTTGCAGTCATGGCAGACGGTGTACTTGTAAGGCCGCTGGGCCTGGTATCCACGGTGGTGGGCTCTGTATTCTACGTGATAACCCTGCCCTTTACACTTCCTTCTGACAGTGCCGACACTGCAAGGCAACAGCTTGTAGAATATCCTGCATGGTTCACCTTTCAAAGACCCATAGGAAATTTCGGGCACAGATACCAAAGGGGAAACATCATAGAGGAGAAAAAGGACCTTCAGAGAACGATTCAGGAGGAAAGGGAAAAGGAAGCGCGGGACGAACCGGGAGCAGGCGCGGATTCCACCGGCCCTGATTCCGAATAGTCACTCTGCCAAAGCGGGCTGTAATTTTTCGTTAAATATGTTATCCTGGTTATCCCTGAAATACCTGGATGACCTGCGGAAGCGGAAAGGGCACTGGTGGCCCTCCCGGACTTCAAATCCGGTGTACGGGGTGAGAAGCCCCGTAGGTGGGTTCGATTCCCATGCGCTTCCGCCAAACACTTCCTTTCTTGCGTATCACCGCCGGTCACGAATCATCCCGGATCAAAACCTAAAAAACTATCAGAAACACTCCTGCCACCATCAGGCCTGCACCGAAAAGCCTGCCTGCAAGGTCCTCCTCCCTGAAAAACAGACATCCCATGAGCACTCCAAAAAGTACGCTGAGCCTCTTTACCGCAATCATGTAAGCAGCAGGGGCAAGGCTTATGGCCACCATGTGAGATATTACGGTTACCGTCTGGGCGATCCCCACCCAGAACACACCCTTTGGGCTCTGCCTTACCACCTGCAAGGGATAGACGTCAAATAAAACCGCAAGGACAGTAGCAGCGAATATGCCGTGAACGATAAAATAGAACCCTGCAAAAAAGAACGGGCCTGAATGCATTATGGCAAGCTTTCCCAGCACTGAAGTAACCGAGTACAGGAAGGCAACTGCCAGCATCAGGACAGAACCCTTTTCCCTGAAGACCGCGGCAAAGGGAGCCAAAAAACCGGACCGGAGGTCTTTCAGGTGAAGGCTGTAGCTTCCGGCCACGATGAGAAAAATCCCGGCGATTCCTTTAAGATCCAGCCTTTCACCCAGTATAATTGCGCCGGTCAGGATCATGAAAGCCGGGGTGAAGGCCAGGAAAGGAACCGTAAGGGAAAGGGGTGAGACGCGAAGTGCCTCCATGTACAAAACAAGGGCCAGGGTCTCCATGGGCAGGAGCACGGCCAGGGTTTTCCAGAAGGTGGGATCAAGGCTTGGCCATTGCTGGAAGAGTAAAAAGGGCAAAAGGAACAAGACAGGAGCAAGCACCCTGCCCACGGCCATTTTAAAGGTACCAAGCGGCCGGAGGTACTTTTTCGTTAACGCGTCACCGGCTGCAGTGAAAAATGCGGCAGAAAGGGCCAGGGGGAACCAGGGCATGAGAAATCAACGATCCTTTAGATCAAGCAGGACTCCAAGTGCCTGCGGGACCAATACTAATCTTCAGCTACTCCGGGCCTTCTCAAGGGGAACCGGGAATCCTTCTTTCAAAAACAGCTATGCTTCTGGGCCTGACCAAGTACCTGGCTTCAGGAAAGGGCCTTTGCTGTGAAGGCCGGACGATATCATGAGGGATGGGCCTGGAGGTATCAATGGCCAGGTACCAGCTGCCGGTTGTCAGCCGAGGCAGTTCCATCTCGAGTTCCATGTCTTCTTCCATATTTATCATGGCATGCAGGTCTTCTTCCCCACCATCCATCCCGGAAAGCGTAAAGGCCAGATACCTTGCATCCGGTTCATGCCACGGTGGCCTGAACAGGTCCAGGCCATGCCAGGTGATATCGGGCAGTTCCATGCCTCCCCTTTTTTCTCCCGAGAGAAAATGCCTTCTCATGAGGCAGGGATGGCGTGTTCTGAAGGCGATTATTTCCCGCGTAAAACGCAGCATCTCCGCGTTCTTTTCCGTGAGTTCCCAGTCCAGCCAGCTAAGTTCGTTATCCTGGCACCAGCAGTTGTTGTTGCCCTTCTGGGTCCGAAGCACCTCATCCCCGGCCAGTATCATGGGTACCCCCTGGGAGAGGAACAGCAATGTCATGAAATTTTTGGCCTGCCTGAATCTCAAGGCCAGTATCTCCCTGTCTTCGGTTTCCCCTTCCACCCCGTAGTTACAGCTGAAGTTCTCGTCGGTGCCATCACGGTTTTCCTCCCCGTTGGCCTCGTTATGTTTCCTGGAATAGCTGACAAGGTCATAAAGGGTGAAACCGTCATGGCAGGTAACAAAATTTATGCTGTTGAAAGGATGTCTCCCGCTGGGCTCATAAAGGTCGCTGCTACCAGCCAGCCTCGTGGCCATTTCTCCAATGAGGCCCCTGTCGCCCCGCACAAACCTCCTGACCACGTCCCGGTAACGTCCATTCCATTCCTGCCACCGGTAACCGGGGAACCCTCCCACCTGGTAAAGGCCTCCAGCGTCCCAGGCCTCTGCTATGAGTCCGGCCTTGGATATCCCGTGACAAAACTCCAGGCTCCATATCACCGGGGCATGATGCATGGGCCTGCCATCCTCGCCCCTGGCCATGACACTGGCAAGGTCAAACCTGAAACCGTCTATGCGAAAATGCCTGATCCAGTATTCCAGGCATTCGATGATGAAAAAGGTAACCTGCGGATGGTTGCAGTTCACGGTGTTGCCGCAACCGGTAAAATCCCTGTATTTTCTCCGGTCACGGGGATCAAGGTGGTAAAATTCCCTGTTGGACAGCCCCTTGAAATTTATTATGGGCCCGTCCTCACCACCTTCTGCCGTATGATTGAAGACAACATCCATTATGATCCCGATGCCTGCCCTGTGGAGTTCCTTGACCATATCCCGAAACTCATTGAGGCATTGGGGATTCCAGGGCTCCACGAAATAGGATGGATGCAGGGCGAAATAGCTGTGGGTACTGTACCCCCAGTAGTTTTTCAGCCCCAGCTTCCTGACGCCGGCGGGGACATCCTGCTGGTCGAAGGCCATGATGGGAAGCAGTTCCACGTGGGTGATTCCCAGTTCCTTGAAATAGGGGATCTTCTGTATTATGCCGGAAAAGGTTCCAGGGCTGGTCACGCCGGAACTCGGATGCCTGGTAAACCCTCTCACGTGCATTTCGTAAATTATCGATCTGTTGGGCAAATGATCCGGCATCTCCACGCCTTCCCAGTCGTAACCATCCAGGGGTGCGGGAATCACCGCCCTTATGGGCTCGGCCAGCGGGTCTTTCTTGGCCTGCTCCCTGTGCCAGAGGCCGTCAAATACAATACGGGCACACGGATCCAGGAGCTGCCGTCTCGGATCGAAACGGAAACCGGAGACTGCGGTGTCATCAGGTCCGTCAGCACGCCATGTGTAGGCCATCCCGGGCCTTGCTCCCTCTACAAAAATATTCCAGAAAAAAAAGTCCCTGTTGGTTTCAGGATCGAGATGCAAAATCTGGCAAGGTACGGAAGCATCCACGGTTTCATACAGCACCAGATCAACCCTGGTTGCATGCCTGGAAAACATGCTGAAGTTTACACCATCGGCTTCACTGGTTGCACCCAGGGGAAACCTGCGCCCCGGCCTGGCTTTTAAAGATTTCATATTCCTTCTTTTGAAAGGCAGGGGGAAACGGCCCTGCCTAGGGGATTAGATTCAGGCCATGATAAACAAGAACCCCTGCATATACAAGGACTACCCCTGGAAGACCCCTGGTGACCGTGGGCCTGTTGTAAAACAGGGATAATATGCATATACCGGGAAAGGTCAGAACCATCTTGATGGCCAGGGCAGCCAGGTAATGATGATTGTTGAAAAACGGGGCCAGCAGGGGGTTTATTTCAATCGCCCCCATGGATACCTGGTACACAGTAAGATAGTAATCAAGGAAAGACAGTATCCACAGCAGCACTATCCCCGCGGCGGTTCCAAAGGGAATCTCTTCAAAGAGCCTGCTCTGGAGCCTGAAAATCAATACTCGTCCTGACATCTGTAATTCTCCCCCCAAAAGAGCACATCCTTGCCCAATGAAAGACCGCAAGGGCAACAGCCAATGGAACCTCTTTTCTTCTCCCCGAAAAAAAGCCTTGTCACCGCTATTAAATTACAATTTTCATGCCCTTAAGAACATGTTTCCAAAGGGCAAAACCCCTTCGAAAACACGCATTTCCAGAAACATTGCCTCTAAATGAGAAAAAGATTTCCTTTTTTGGTGAAAGGCTTTTCCACTGATGATTTCGATCAAAACAGTTGAGCGGAAAAACTGGCAGACATATTGCAGATTAATTACTGAAAGTGGATTTGAGCGGAAGTTGGACCAAAATTCGAATGCGGATTTAACTATTTAAAATTGCAGGAGAAAACATGAGTCTGGAACTGGCACGTGCTGTTTGCAAAAACATGCAGGAATGCAGAAGAGAACGTAGGATTAAGCCTACAGCATCTGACCTGAAATTTGATTTCACCCTGTCCAGGACGACCATATGCCAGCAGTGCATGTCACGGCAGGCCTGCCAGGTGGCATCCCTGCTGAATTTACCTGTAGTGGACTGTACCTATTTCGTGCACAAACAGGTAAACTAGCGAGAAAACGAATTGGGAGACGGGAATTCCGCTCCCTCAAAAAGGCACATCGTCCTCGATTGGCGGCTCCGGAGGCTGAAGATCTTCACTTCCTTCTCCTGCAGATGGCCTTGATCCGAGCATCTGAAGATCCCTTGCAATTATTTCCGTAGTCCACCTTTTGTTTCCGTCCTTGTCTTCCCAGGACCTGGTCCTCAAGCGCCCTTCAACATAGACCAGGCTGCCCTTTCCCAGGTATTCACTGCAAATTTCCGCTAGCCTTCTCCAGGCTACTATCCGGTGCCATTCGGTCTCGGTTTCC
>CAYZJS010000003.1:0-27810 GCA_964478865.1 uncultured Thermodesulfatator sp. | reverse complement strand
CCAGGCAGGAGCTCTGGGAAAAGCTCGGTGTTGCCCCACGCGGCGTGGACCGGGAAGTGGTGGAGATGATGCACCGGACACACATGGGCGTTGATCAGCACTACGAGCACATCCTTCAGCAGGCTGCAAGGTGTGCCCTTGCGGACGGCTGGGGAGCATCCATGATCGCAACCGAGCTTTCGGACATCATGTTCGGCACCCCTGTTCCCATCAGGAGCAAGATGAATATAGGTGTGCTCAAGAAGGACGAGGTGAACGTCACGGTGCATGGCCACGAACCGGTGCTGGCAGAGGCCCTTGCCATGGCGGCAAACGATCCTGAAATCGTGGCCGAGTGCAAGAAGGTCGGGGCCAAGGGTGTGAACCTGGCCGGCGTGTGCTGTACCGGAAACGAGATCCTCATGAGGCGCGGGCTTCCCATTGCAGGAAGCTTCGTCCAGCAGGAAGTGGTCCTTGCTACCGGTGCCGTGGAGGCAATGGTGGTGGATGTCCAGTGTATAATGCAGGGTGTATCCCCGGTATCAAGCAATTATCACACGGCACTCTTCACCACCTCCGACAAGGCAAAGATCACAGGCGCCACCCACATCCCCTTTGAGGAACACAGTGCAATGGATGTTGCAAAGGACATACTCAAGAGGGCCATTTCGAAGTTCCCTGAAAGGGGCAAGCATTTCATCCCTGTTCACGAGATGGACGTCGTGGCTGGCTTCAGCCACGAGACCATAAACTATATCCTGGGCGGCCGCTTCCGCGCCTCCTACAAGCCCCTTAACGACAACATCGTAAACGGCAGGATAAGGGGCGTGGCTGCCATAGTGGGATGCGACAACTACCGGGTCATGGACGAGGTGCACATCGAGCTTGCAAAGGAGCTCATTGCCAACAACGTGCTCGTGCTTGTGACAGGATGTGCGGCAACGGGCATGGGAAGGGCAGGCCTGCTTTCCCCGGAGGCCATGGAGATGTGCGGCGACGGCCTGAAGGAGGTCCTTGAGGCAGTGGGATGTCCGCCGGTGCTCCACATGGGTTCCTGCGTGGATAACAGCAGGCTCCTCGTAGCCGCAACCGAGATGGTCCACACCGGGGGGCTCGGCCATGATATCAGCGAGATCCCGGTGGTCGGATGCGCACCCCAGTGGATGAGCGAAAAGGCCGTGTCCATCGGCCAGTATTTTGTCTCGAGCGGAGCATACGTTGCCTTTGGCCCGAGCTTCCCCACCACGGGTTCCAAGGTGGTAACGGATTTCTGTTTTAACGGCATGAACGATGTCTACGGAGGAAGCTGGGACATGGCCGTGACAGCCAACGAGTTTTCAAACAAGCTGATTGACAAGATTGACCAGAGGAGAAAGGCCCTTGGCCTTGACAAGAAGAAAGAGCGCGTACTTTTCGACATGGCCATGAGGCGCGAGCTCGGCTCCAGCATCCCTGGAATGGGTTGTTCTCCAGGCGGCCACTAGGGAGCAGGCGCCAGCCGGTGTCATGAAACGGGGTTTGGGAATAACATAAATCAGCAATCAAGAACAATGCGGAGTAGCAAGAATGTCTAAAAGCGGTGCAATAATGGTCCTCGGCGGCGGCGTGGCAGGAGTTCAGGCTGCGCTGGACCTTGCCGACCTGGGCTACTATGTCTACCTGGTGGAGAAGAAGGCCTCCATCGGCGGTGTCATGGCCCAGCTTGACAAGACCTTTCCAACCAACGACTGTTCGTTGTGAATCCTGGCGCCAAAGCTGGTAGAGGCCGGTCGGTCTCCAAACATAGAAATCCTTACAAACGCCAGGCTTGACGGACTTGAAGGAAAACCGGGCCAGTTCACGGCAAAGGTCTTCCAGGAGCCAAGGTACATAAACGAAGACCTCTGCACGGCCTGCGGCATGTGCACCATGTATTGTCCGAGGCCGGTGGTGGATACCTACAACGAACGGCTCGAGATCACCAGGGCCCCCCACATCGACTATGCCCAGGCCATACCTTCAAGCTACTACATAGATGCAAAGGCATGCCTCAGGGTCAACTTCGAGACCTGTAACCTCTGTGCCCAGACGTGTACTGCAGGGGCCATAGACTTCAGCCAGAAACCCAGGAACCTGGAGCTGGAGGTGGGAGCGGTGGTCCTGACACCGGGCTTTGGCAGGGTGGACGAGTCCGTCCTGGAAAAGTTCGGCTACGGCAAATACCCGGACGTACTGACCGCCTTTGAATTCGAGCGCCTCACCTGCGCTTCCGGTCCCACGGAAGGCCACATAGTAAGGCCTTCTGACAACAGGGCCCCGAAGAAGATAGCCTTTCTCCAGTGCATAGGATCAAGGGACGAGACATGCGGCAACGGCTACTGCTCTTCCGTCTGCTGCATGTATGCCATAAAGGAGGCGTCTGTTGCCAAGGAACACGAGCCTGATCTCGACGTTTCGATATTCTTCATGGATGTCAGGACCATGGGCAAGGGCTTTGACGAGGCCAGAAAGCGTGCCCAGGAAAAGTACGGGATAAACGTCATAAGGGCCAGGGTTCCACGGGTGGACCAGGTTGACGGAAAGCTCGCCCTCACCTGGACAACAGATGACGGGGAGCACCATTCAGGCCTCTTCGACATGGTGGTCCTTTCCGTGGGTCTCGAGTCCCCGGAAGATGCGGAAGTTCTTTCAAAGGTGGCTGACATCGGTCTCAACCGCTACAATTTCTGTGAAACAAGGGTTGACTCTCCCCTTGCCACCACCAGGGACGGAGTGTTCGTGGCAGGGGCCTTCCAGGGTCCAAAAGACATCCCGGAAAGCGTGACCCAGGCCTCCGGAGTTGCAGCCATTGCCTCTGAACTCCTGGCAGATGCCAGAAACTCCCAGACCGTAAGCATCACATACCCGGAAGAAAACACGGAGCTAGAGGAGCAGGAGCCGAGGATAGGCATCTTTGTCTGCCACTGCGGCGTGAACATCGCAGGCGTGGTGGATGTAAAGGCCGTGAGGGACTATGCGGCAAGCCTTCCAGGGGTTGTCCTCTATGAGGATCCCCTCTATTCCTGTTCCCAGGATGCCCTGAAGAGCATTGCGGAAAAGATAAAGGAAAACAACCTTAACCGGGTGGTAATCGCAGCCTGTTCCCCGAGGACCCATGAGCCCCTTTTCCAGGAGACCCTGAGGTCAGTGGGCCTGAACCCGGCCCTGGTTGAGATGGCAAACATCAGGGACCAGTGCGCCTGGGTCCATGCCCAGGAGCCAGAGGCTGCCACCGAGAAGGCAAAGGACCTCGTCAGGATGGCAGCTGCCAAGGCCAGGCTTCTTACTCCCCTCGAGCAGCCCACTGTGGATGTCACCCCCGGCGCCCTTGTGCTCGGAGGCGGGGCGGCCGGCATGTCGGCGGCCCTCTCCATAGCGGACCAGGGCTATAACGTGACCCTGGTGGAAAAGTCCAGGCACCTTGGCGGAAACCTGAGGCGCCTTACATGGACCCTTGACGGGGAAGATGCCAAGGAAGTGCTTGAAGACATGATCTCCAGGGTTGAGGCGCATCCCGGCATAGAGGTGATTACAAACTCAGTGGTGGAATCCATATCGGGATATGTGGGCAATTTTACCAGCACCATAGCCACCGGGAAGAAGTCAAGGCTCGTGAACCACGGGGTGACCGTGATCGCCACGGGCGCCAGGGAGTACAGGCCCAAGTCCTATGCCTACGGTGAAAGCCCCCGTGTCATCACACAGCTTGAGCTCGAGGAAAAGCTTTCAAGGGGCAGGGGCTTTCTTAAAAACGCCCGGAACATCGTGATGATCCAGTGCGTTGGCTCCAGGGGCGAGGACATGAGCCACTGCAGCAGGCTTTGCTGCACCCAGGCCGTGAAGAACGCCCTGAAGCTCAAGGAGCTGAAGCCGGAGGCCAACATCTACATATTCTACAGGGACATGAGGACCTATGGCTTCTACGAGGATGCCTACCGCCAGGCCAGGGGAAAGGGCATAATCTTCCTGCGCTACAGCCCGGATGAAAAGCCCCAGATCATAAAGCAGGCCCGCGGAATCAAGGTTAAGGCCAGGGACAGGCTCCTTGGCGACGACATCGAGATACCCGCAAGCCTTGTGGTGCTTTCAGCAGGAATAGAACCCGGTGACAACCAGGAACTTTCAAAGATCCTCAAGGCCCCGCTTACTGCCGAGGGCTTCTTCCTGGAGGCACATGCCAAGCTCAGGCCCGTTGAGATAGCAGTGGACGGAGTGTATCTTTGCGGTCTGGCCCACGGCCCCAAGAGCCTGGAGGAATCAGTGGCCCAGGCAAAGGCTGCTGCTGCAAAGGCCACCATACCCCTGGCCAAGGGCAAGGTGGCGGTTGCTCCCATTGTCTCCAGGGTCGACCAGGATGCCTGCATAGGCTGCGGCATCTGTGAAAGCCTCTGCCCTTTCAATGCCATCAGGCTTTCAAAGGTGGGCAAGAGGAAGAAGGCCCAGACCATAACGGCCTCCTGCAAGGGCTGCGGCATCTGCGCTTCCCATTGCCCGACCATTGCCATCAGCATGGGAGGCTTTACGGACGAGGCCATCATGGCACAGATACATGCCTTTTCCGGCAGGGAGTGCGGTGAGGAGTAGAGCATGGCAGAGGTAAACGGAGCTTTAAAGGAGAATGAGATGACCCAAGAGGGTTTTGACCCCAAGATACTGGGCTTTTTCTGCCACTGGTGCTGTTATGCTGCAGCGGATTCGGCAGGTGTGTCCAGGTATCAGTACCCGCCCAACGTCAGGGTTATAAGGGTGATGTGCACGGGCCGCATCGATGCAAGGTTTGTCATAGAGGCCTTCCGGTGCGGGGCGGACGGCGTCTTTACAGGCGGCTGACACCTTGGCGAATGTCATTACCAGTCTGGTAATTACGAGGCCATGATAGTGACAGAGGCGGCAAGACAGCTTCTTGAAGACTGCGGAGTTGACCAGGAAAGGCTTGCCCTGGAATGGGCCTCTGCCGCGGAAGCCCCAAGGTTCGTGGAACTCATAACAGGATATGTCTCCAGGATCAGGGAAAAGGGCCCTCTGGGTACTGCTGACGGGGAGATCCCGGCCGGGGACATGAAGCGCAGGCTTTCAGCCGCTGTAAGGGCAGCCGAGGCCAGGAAGCCCAGGACCATGCTTGGAAACCTGGCAAAGAAGCTGGCAAAGAGCGGGGACTATTCGAAAGAGGCCATCTCCCAAGGGGTCAGGCAGAAGGTGCTTCCTGCCATGAGGGCCGAGAGGATTTCCATCGAGGCCAGGATGATCCTGGAGGAGGGCCCGGCAGGCATCAAGGCACTTTGCACCAAGACCGGGGCGTCCAAGGAGGAGCTCGAAAAGGTCATGGCACCCCTTGAGAAGAAGGGAATCGTTTCCAGGAAAAAGACGAAATTCAGCCTCGCCGGCGGCAAATAAGGACAAGACAGGGACCTGATTCATGACAGTACAGGCATCGAAACTGAAAACGGAATTCGTGGAAGACATATTCCCATACCAGGGCTGCGAGACGGTAAGCCTCTGTTACGGATGCGGCTCATGCAGCGGGGTCTGCCCGGTGGAAAAGGTGGTGGAAGCCTTTGATCCCAGAAAGATAGTCCACATGGTGGCCCTGGGGATGGAAGAGCAGCTCATGGAGGGAGAGATCATCTGGGCATGTTCCCAGTGCCAGAGCTGCATCCCGGTATGCCCCCAGAACGTGCGCTGCGCCGACGTGATAAAGGCGCTTCGTGAAGAGGCAAAAAAGCGGAAGACAGTGGACGAGGATCGCCTGGAGGACCTGGGCCAGTTCGCCGTGGTTGACGGCGGAAAGTGCGTGGCCTGTCTGACCTGCGTAAGGCTCTGCCCCTTTGGCGCACCGGAGATAATAGACGAGGGTTATGCCGTGATAAAACCGGAGCTTTGCCATGCATGCGGAATATGCGTGCTTGAATGCCCGGCCGAGGCCATCAGGCTTGCTCCGTCGTTAGAGGCAAGGGGGGCATTGACATGAGCATGATAAAGGCAATCTGCTGCAACTATACCCTGAGTGTTGAGCCAGAGGCCCTTAAGAGCGAGGGGCTGGTTCCCGAAGACGTGGAATTTGAAAGGCTGCCCTGCACGGGCCGGCTTGAGGTGCCGCATCTTCTGGACGCCTTTACCGCAGGCGCCTCTGCCGTGTTCGTGGTGGGATGCGAGCTGGACAAGTGCCACAACCTTTCCGGCAGCAGGCGGGCCTCCAGGAGGGTGGCACAGGCCAAGAAGATCCTGGAAGAACTGGACATGGACCCGGGCCTTGTGGAGATGTTCTTTGCAGGAAGGGGCGAGACCGAACCTGTCGTAGAGGCTGCCAGGATCATGTCTGCCCGCGCCGCAGGGGAAAAGAAGGCCGAATAAGGGCGAGATTTAGCCAGGTTTGAGGTATTTTCAATGATAATTGCTGAAAGAAAGAAACTCGGAGAACTCCTGGAAATGGTTGGAGGGTGCAGCCGTCTCCTGATTCTCGGCTGCAGGGGCTGCGTGGCGGTCTGTTCTGCAGGCGGGGACAAGGAGGTGAGCACTCTGGCCTCTGCCATAAGGCTGGGTTTTTCCAGGCAGGGCAAGGAGATAGAAATAGAGGAACGCACCCTGGTCAGGCAGTGCGACCCGGAATACATCGATCCCCTGAACGAGGAGGCGGCAGGCTATGACGCCGTCCTTTCCATGGCCTGCGGGGTTGGGGTGAACTTCATAGCCGACCGCTGCGACAAGGTCAATGTGCTGCCGGCCCTTGATACCACCTTTTACGGGGCAAACCTTTCAAGCGGGGAATGGAAGGAGATGTGCGCCGGATGCGGGGCCTGCGTGCTGCATCTGACAGGCGGGCTCTGCCCGGTTGCAAGGTGCGCCAAGAGCCTGTCCAACGGGCCCTGCGGGGGATCGCAGAACGGCCGCTGCGAGATCCATCCGGATGTTGCCTGCATATGGCAGCAGATCTATGACAAGCTTTCCGGGCTGAACAGGTCGGACGAGATGAAAAATATCATGCCAATGCGCGACTGGACCTCTGCGGGTCATGGCGGCCCGCGTCGCAGAACAAGGGAGGACTTGCTGCCGTGAAAGCAGGAAGCAATCTTGAAAATGTACTTCGCTCAGGGGCCTTTGCCGTCACAGGCGAACTCGGGCCGCCGAAGAGCGGTGATCTTGAACTGGTAAGGAAAAAGGCCAGGATATTGAAGGGCCACGTGGATGCAGTCAACATCACCGACTGCCAGACGGCCATTGTCCGCATGTCCAGCCTTACGGCAGGGCTTGCGGCCCTGTCCGAGGGCGTGGAGCCTGTCATGCAGATGACCTGCCGCGACAGGAACCGCATAGGCATGCAGGCAGACATCCTCGGGGCAGCGGCCCTGGGTGTAAAGAACCTGCTTTGTCTTACAGGAGACCACCAGAAGTTTGGAAACCATCCCCAGTCCAAGGGTGTTTTTGACATGGATTCCATCCAGCTCCTCCAGATGGTAAGGGGCATGCGGGACGAGAAGAGGTTCCAGTGCGGCGAGGAGATAAAGGGCCATGAACCAAGGCTCTTTCTCGGCTGTGCCGCCAACCCCTTTGCCGATCCCTTCGAGTTCAGGCCCGTAAGGCTTGCCAAGAAGGTGGCTGCAGGGGCCGATTTCGTCCAGACCCAGATCATCTACAACGTGGAAAAGTTCGCCAAGTTCATGGAGATGGTCCGGGACCTCGGGGTCCATGAAAGGTGTTACATCCTCGCCGGAGTGACTCCTCCAAAGTCCCTGGGCATGGCAAGGTACATGAAAAAGTTCGTGCCGGGCCTGGATGTGACAGACGAGGTGCTGGAAAGGCTTTCCGACGCCAAGGACCAGCGGGAAGAGGGCATAAACATCTGCGTGGATATTATAAACCGGGTCCGGGAGATCCCGGGCGTTGCAGGTGTTCATGTCATGGCCATAGAGTGGGAAGAGGCCGTCCCTGAAATAGTGAAGAGGGCGGGTCTTTCCGACAGGCCCGAACCCAAGGGCATTGAACCGGTCCTTTCAAGTTCGGCATCCATCGAAAAGGCCGTGGAAGATGCCAGGAAAGAGGTCAGGATAGAGTTCGAAGAGGAACTGGAGAGGGCCAGGACAGAGGCCCAGGCATCCAGGGAACTGGTTATAAAGGAAAAGGAAAAAGTGGCCTCTGAGATCTCGGATCTCAAGAAGCAGATAGAGGAGGCAAGGACTATGGCAAGCCGTAAAGAGGCCGAAGTCCAGAAACTTACAGAAGAGATACAGAAGGCAAAAAGGGAACTAGAGACAAGGAAGCCGGAAGGCCCGCCAGCACCGGGGCCTGCAGCAACGGCTCCCCTGCCTCCGGGCCCAGCAGGCCCGCTGACGGACAGGGAACAGAGGGTGCTGGAATCCCTCAACATGGGACTCCAGGCGCTTAAAAGCGTACTTGGCCTGGATGATGCCCAGTTCGAGGCACTGAGAAGATTTCTCGAGGCGGAATTCATGCTCCAGTTCGGCCAGGCAGTGGCCCCTGCGGCACCTGCACCGGTTCCACCGCCAGCCAGGCCGGAAGAGCCGAGGCCGCGGCCTGAGGCTCCCCCTGCTCCTGCAGAAGCGCCAGCGGCCACGGCCCCTGCAGCTGAAGAGGCCCCGGAGGAGGAAAGGCCTGCCAGGAACAAGGAAGTGGTGAACCTTGTGGCCAAGGGCAACCTTGCACTCCACAGCGGGGATTACAACGGGGCAATAGATGCCTTTGAAAAGGCCCTGGAGATAGACAGCTCGGATGAGAAGGCAAAGGCCGGCCTTTCCGAGGCAAGGGCCGCACTTGAAAAGGCCCTTTCCGCAGTAAAGGAGGCACCCTCGGAGGCTGCTCCGCCAGAGACGACCGAAGGCCTGCCGCCTCGTCCGGAAGAGGTGGATGAAGGCTGGTGGAAGGAAAAATGGGTTGTCCGCTACACTGCAAGGGGCAACGTTGCCCTGATGAAGGGCGATTATGACCAGGCAGTTGCCGAATTTGAAAAGGCCCTTGCCCTTGATCCTTCAAACGAAAAGGCCAGGGCAGGCCTTGAAAGGGCAAAGAACCGGGAAGGCATCTTTATTCCCGACGTGAAGGCCGGGGCAGCCCCTGCAGAGGAAAAGAAGGCTGAAGCCCCTGCCGAGCCCGAGGTAAAGGAAGCAGAAGAGAAAGAAGCTGTACCTGAAAAGCCGGCGGAAAAGGCGGAAGCAAAGCCTGAGGCCAAGCCGGAAGAAAAGGCGGAAAAACCGGCGGCTCCAAAGATCGAGATATCAGCGCCTGCCGGCGAAGGCGTGACAGAGCTCAGCGTTTCTGCCCTTTCAAAGGACGAGCCTCCCCTTTCCGAAAGGGCCGGCGACATACCGGAAGAAGTCTACAAGGAGGCCTGCTCCGGCCTAATCCAGGGGGTTACCATTGGAGACGGTGAAAAGGCCCTGACCGTGGGCGGTGAGACGGCCCTTCCCTTTTACAACTTCGAGGGGGACATGCCGAATCCGCCGAGGGTGGCCTTTGAAGTGCTCGATTCCGAGCCTGAGGAATGGCCCGAGGTACTCACCAAGTATTTTTCCGACTGCCTGGGAGACCCGGCAGCCTGGGCCCGGAAATGCGTGCGGGAATACAATGCCAAGTCCATCTGCCTTTCCCTTATCAGCACCGATCCCAACGGTGCGGATGTGGCCCCTGCAGATGCCGCTGAAGTGGCCCAGAAGGTGGTGGAGGCGGTGGATGTGCCTGTAATCTTCTGGGGATGCGGAAACGCAGACAAGGACACCGAGACCCTGAGGGAGATAACCGGCAGGATAGGAGAGAGAAAGGTATGCCTGGGGCCCCTTACCGATGCCAATTACAGGAGCCTCGGAGCCACGGCCATGGCGTTCCAGTACCCGGTGGTTGCCTCCACGCCCATCGACGTCAACCTGGCAAAGCAGCTGAACATCCTGCTTGAAAACCTGGGTGTCCACCTGGACCACATCCTCATGGACCCGTCCATAGGGGCTGTGGGATACGGCCTTGAATACACCTATTCGGTCATGGAAAGGATCCGGCTTGCCGCCCTTACCCAGCAGGATGACAAGCTTTCCTGCCCCTTCATAGTGAACCTTGGAAGAGAGGTCTGGAAGGCAAAGGAGACAAGGCTTCCCACCGACGGCATGCTGGGCGGCCAGGAAAGGCGCGGGGTCCTCATGGAGGCCATTACCGCCTCGTCCCTGCTCCTTGCCGGCGGGGAACTCATGATCATGAGGCATCCCAAGTCTGCGGCCCTGACAGAGGCCCTCGTGGAAGGCCTTCTGTAAGAAGGGCAAAGAGGCGGGTTGACGGAATGTTCAGGAGAGCTTCCTGGAGATAGTTTTTAAAAGAAACGTAGAAACGTAGAGAGGAAAGAATATGTCCAAGATAATCTGTTCTGCAGCCATCCGAGGTGCCCACAAGATCGTGGATATGGCCGAGGAGAAATTTGAGGATGCCCTGAAGAAGTACGGCCCTGAGCAGGAAGTGGGGTTCCCCAATACTGCATACCACCTTCCAATCATCTACAGCATGCTCGGGGCGCCCGTGAAGCAGCTCGGGGACATGAAGGATATCTTCCAGGAATGCAGAAAGCTCCTTCCTCCCCCTGTCAGCGACCATCTCTGGCTGCCCTACCTCGCCCCGGCGCTGGATGCGGGCATGGCAACCTACTTTGCAGAGGAGATGTTCGAGGCCATACGCTACATAGAAGAGCCCCAGTACTACACCAAGACGGAAGATCCGCCCTCCAGCGGAAACTACTGGCTGGGGGCTGCGGATGATATCATCTTCAGGAAGAGGGGTGTTGAGTTCGTTGACGGCACTGCCCCCGGTTTTGCCGCAATCCTCGGCTCTCCTGCAAGTGCAGAAGAGGCCGAAAAGATCGCCATAGAGCTTCAGGAGAAGAACCTCTACATCTTCCTCCACGACCAGACAGACGGGATATATTTCCCTGACCAGCTGCTCAAACAGAAGGTGCAGATAGGCTGGTCCACAAGGCTCGTGCCCTTTGGACCCACCTATACCTCAACCATATTTTCAATAGGTTTTGCCTGCAGGGTTGCCCTGGCATTCGGAGGTATCAAACCCGGCGACTACAAGGGGAACCTCATCTACAACAAGGACCGTACCTTTGCCTTTGTCATTGCCTTCGGCCCGGTTTCAGACGAATGGTACGCAAATGCCGCAGGCGCCATAAACTGGGGTTTTCCAACCATCTCGGACTGGGATATCCCGGAGGTGCTGCCAACGGGTATATGTACATACGAGCACGTGGTCAGCAAGGTCCCCCACGACGAGATCGTCCAGAAGGCCATAGAGGTCAGGGGGCTCAAGGTGAGTGTTACCAAGATAGACATCCCCGTCTCCTACGGCCCGGCATTCGAGGGCGAGCGCATCCGCAAGGATGACCTCTTCCTGGAATGCGGCGGCGGCCGCACCCTTGGCGTGGAGGTCCTGGTCTCAAAGGACATGGACGAGGTGGAAGACGGCAAGGTCATAGTGGAAGGCCCGGAGATGACTGACTGCAAGGAGGGCGATAAACTGCCCCTAGCCATCCTGGTTGAGGTGGCGGGAAGGCAGATGCAGCCTGATTTCGAGCCCATCCTGGAGCGCCAGTTCCATCACCTCATAAACTATGCCCAGGGCATAATGCACATAGGCCAGAGGAACATCATGTGGCTCAGGGTGGGAAAGGCAGCCATAGAAAAGGGCTTCAAGTTCGAGCACATCGGAAGGATCCTCCACGGAAAGCTCCACCAGGACTTCGGTGCCATCCTGGACAAGGTGCAGGTGAAGATCTACACCACTGAAGACAAGGTCAAGGAGGTGCTGGAGCTTGCAAAGGAGGTCTATGCGGAAAGGGACAGGCGGCTTGGCTCCATGACGGACGAAAGCGAGGAGATATTCTACTCCTGCACCCTTTGCCAGTCCTTTGCACCGAGCCACGTGTGCGTCATCACCCCTGAACGCATCGGAATGTGCGGCGCCTACAACTGGCTTGACGGAAAGGCCTCCTACGAGATCAACCCCACCGGCCCGAACCAGCCCATTGAAAAGGGCAAGTGCATTGACCCCAAGCTGGGCCAGTGGGAAGGCATAAACGAATTCGTGAGCAAGGCCTCCAGGGGCAAGGTTACACAGGTCAGTGCCTATTCCCTCATGGTTGACCCCATGACTGCCTGTGGATGCTTTGAATGTATCGCAACCATGCTTCCCATGTGCAACGGTATCATGATCGTAAACCGCGATTACATGGGTATGACGCCAAGCGGTATGAAGTTCACCACCCTTGCCGGCATGGTTGGCGGCGGACAGGTAACCCCAGGTTTCCTTGGAGTGTCCAAGCACTACATCTGTTCCAGGAAGTTCATGCAGGCCGAAGGAGGCCTAAAGAGGGTGGTTTGGATGCCCAAGATGCTCAAGGAGGAGCTCAGGGACCGCCTTGAGGAAAGGGCCAAGGAAGAGGGCGTGCCCGAACTCCTCGACCTCATAGCAGATGAGGAAGTAGGGGTTTCCGAGGACGAGGTTTTGAAATTCTTGCAGGAAAAGGGTCATCCTGCACTTTCTATGGAAAGCGTAGTTTAAGAGGAGCTAAGGTATCATGGCGCTTACAGGAATAGAGATCCTGAAAATGCTCCCCAAGAAGAATTGCGGGGAGTGCAACGTACCTACCTGCCTGGCATTTGCCATGAAGGTGGCGGCAGGCCAGGCCGATATAGGTGACTGTCCCTATGTTTCAGACGAGGTCAAGGAAAAGGTCAGCGAGGCCAGTGCGCCTCCCATCCGGACCATCACCCTTGGAAGTGGGGAAAACAAGTTTTCATGCGGCGGCGAGACCTGCCTTTATAGGCATGAAAAGAGGTTCGAGCATCCCACCGGTATTGCGGTGATGGTCAGCACGGACATGTCGGAAGAAGATACCCATGGCAGGATGGACCGTTTCCTGGCCCTGAGATACGACCGGGTGGGCGTGGAGCTGAAGGCGGACCTTTTGGCCATCAAGGATGCATCAGGTGACGCCGGCGCATTTACTTCCCTTGTGGAAAAGGCGCGCTCCAGGTGCCCGGATGCAGCCCTCATTCTCATGAGCGAAAGCCCGGATGTACTGAAGGCAGGGGCAGAGGCCTGCGGAGAACATGTTCCCCTTCTGTATGCGGCAACTGCTTCGAACGCGGATGCCATGGCAGAGGTGGCAAAGGACAAGGGTTTCCCCCTGGCGGTCAGGGGTGAAAACATAGGGGAGACGGCAAAGATCTCTGAAAAGCTTCAGTCGGACGGCCTTAAAGACCTTGTGCTGGACACCGGTGCACGCGCCATGAAAAGCGTCTTTGAAGACCAGATCGTCTGCCGCAGGGCCTCGGTGAAGCACAAGTACAAACCCCTTGGTTTTCCCACCATAACGTTTCCGTGCGAGATGACCGAGGATCCGTTCATGGAAACCGTCATAGCCTCCGTGCTTGTCGCCAAGTACGCGGGCATCGTGGTGCTTTCGGACCTCCAGGGAGACACGCTTTTTCCGCTCCTCCTTGAAAGGCTAAACATATTCACCGACCCGCAGAGGCCCATGGTGGTACAGGAGGACATCTACCCCATAAACGGACCGGACGAGAATTCCCCGGTGCTTGTCACCTGCAACTTCTCGCTCACCTATTTCATCGTGTCCGGCGAAATAGAAGGGAGCAAGGTTCCATCCTGGCTGCTCATAAAGGATACCGAGGGCCTGTCTGTGCTCACCGCATGGGCTGCAGGCAAGTTCAGCGCCGATCTCATTGCCCAGTTTGTCAAGAAGAGCGGCATAGAGGACAAGGTAAAGCACAGGAGCCTCATCATCCCCGGTTATCTGGCATCCATAAAGGGAGAGCTGGAAGAGGAGCTTCCGGACTGGAAGATACAGATAGGTCCCAGGGAGGCAAGTCACCTGCCACCGTATCTCAAGAACTGGAAGCCGGAAGACTAGGCCGAAGCAGGTCAGAAACAAAGCGAGGAAATTGCTATGTATGTCCAGTGTATAGCTGAAAGCATAAACATAATGGGAAACCGTACGGGAAGTGCCATGAGGGCCAGGGACCCGGGGCCCATAGTGGAAATGGCCCACGAGGAAGTAGCCGACGGCGGGGACTTCCTTGACCTCAACATAGGCCCCGCCAGGAAGGACGGCCCGGACCTCATGCCCTGGATCGTGAGGGTGGTGGAGGAAGTCACAGACTGTCCGCTTTCTCTTGACACCACCAATGCCGATGCCCTGATTGCAGGCATGAAGGCGGCCAGGCACCCTGAGCGCCATATAATGAACTCCATCTCTCTTCAGCCCGAGCGCATGAAAAAGCTCATCCCGGTTGCTGCAGAGGCCGGCTGTTTCGTGGTGGGACTTTTATGGGGCGTAGACGGTATGCCCAGGGATTCCAACGAAAGGGCCGCCATGACCATTGACCTTCTCATGGCCATGAACGAGGCCGGCATTCCCAATGAAAAGATCCTGGTGGACCCTATTGCAACCCCCATAACCCTGGGCTCGGACCAGGTCATGAGCGGCCTGGAATTCATGGCCATGCTTCCTGACATCGCCCCCGGGGCCAAGAGCACGGTAGGGCTTTCAAACGTTTCAAACGGCGTGGACGCAAAGCTCAGGCCCTATCTGAACAGGGCATTTCTTGCAATGCTCATGAAGCACGGGGTATGGTCCGCCATAGTGGATACCTACGACCACGAACTCATAGAGCTGGCACACGGAGAGAGGCCGGAACTTCTGAAACTGGTCCATGACATAATGGACGACAACGACCCGGACCCGTCCACCCTTTCCGACAAGGAGCTGGAGTACTACAAGACCACCAGGGTGCTCATGGGAAAGACCATTTTCTCGGAATCCTGGCTGGAACTTTAACCATGTCCTAAGTGTTTTTTATGAGGTGAAATGGCTGAAATTATTCACATAACCATAGACGGCAAGCAGGTAGAGGCCAGAAAGGGCCAGACCATTCTCCAGGCTGCAGAGGCAGCAGGCATAAAGATCCCGACCATCTGCCATATCAAGGGAGAAGAGGATTCGGCCAATCCATGCCTTCTCTGCATGGTGGAGTTGGAAGGCAAGGGAAGGGTTAGGTCCTGTGCCACCCCTGCGGAAGAGGGCCAGGTAATAGAGGTTCACAACCGGGAACTGGACGCCTTCAGGAAGGAGCGCCTGGAAATCCTGGCCGAGAGCCATTACGGGGACTGCCGCGCCCCGTGCAACCTGACCTGCCCGGGAGGGATAAACGTACAGGGTTATGTGAACCTTATAGCCAAGGGCGAATACCTGGCCGCCCTCATGCTCATCAAGGAGAAGAATCCCCTGCCCATTGCCGTGGGCCGCGTTTGCCCCAGGTTCTGCGAGACCAGGTGCAGAAGGATACTCCTGGACGAGCCCATAGCCATAAATCACCTGAAGAGATTTGTCGCGGATTATGCCAGGGACGCAAGGTTTAGGGATACCGAGGTGGGAAAGCCCACTGGCAGGAAGGTCGCAATCATAGGCGGCGGGCCTGCCGGGCTTTCGTGTGCCTATTTTCTCCGGAAACAGGGCCACCAGGTTACAATCTTTGAGGCAGAAGAAAAGCTCGGCGGCCTCATGAGATACGGCATCCCGGGCTACAAGCTTCCAAACCGCGAGGTGGACCGGGAGGTCCAGGGCATACTGAACCTGGGTGTCCATGCAAGGCTTGGAAAGAGGTGGGGAACGGATTTCACCCTTCAGGATCTCAGGGACCAGGGTTTTGATGCCATATTCATTGCAACCGGCCTTTCCAGGCAGAAGCAGATGGAGGTGGAGGGCGCAAGCAATGCCATCTGCGGCCTTGGATTTCTCAAGGAGATAAATCTTGGTGAAAGGCCTCCCATAGGGGAACAGGTGCTCATAGTCGGCGGCGGGGACATTGCAGTGGATTCTGCCAGGAGTGCAAGGAGGCTTGGCGCCAAGAATGTCACCGTCATCTATCCCAGGTCCAGGGTGGAGCTTCCGGCCCACCAGAGGGAGATAGAGGAGGCCGAGAAGGAAGGTGTACAGTTCTTCCTCATGGCAACCCCCCTGAGGATCATGAAGGAAGACGGGAAGATAAAGGTGGAGATGGCCCGTACCATACTGGATGAGCCGGACGAAAGGGGAGTAAGGCATCCTATTCCCATGCCGGGCTCGCGCCTTACCTGGACCGGGGACACGGTGATCTCCGCCCTGGGCCAGGAGGGAGATCCCACGTTCCAGAGCTACGGGGACCTGGAGGCCTCCATTGTCCTTACCCCGAGAAAGACCATAAAGGCACATCCCAGTACCATGAAGACAAGCGTGGAGGGCGTATATGCCGGTGGAGATGCAGCCACCGGTTCCAGGACCGTGATCCAGGCGGTTGCAGGTGGCAGAAGGGCGGCCGAATCCATCCACGAATACCTCACAAAGGAAAGGCCAGGCGTGCTGGAGCCGCGCTTCAATTTCACCAAGGGCAAGAGATTCGAAGACGTGGACATGCACAATTTCGAGGGTTATGACCTGCAGCTGAACGAGGTCATGCCTGCCAGGCCGCCTGAGCGCAGGACCGGGGATTTCGGCGAGGTTCAGCTCGGCTTTTCCGAGGAGATGGCGGTAAGAGAGGCAAGCCGCTGCCTCCAGTGCGGATGCCTGGGCCTTTCAAAGTGCACCTACCGTGAATACTGCGTTGATTACAGGGTGAAGGCCAACAAGGCCAGGACCAGGCTCAAGTACTCCCTGGACCGTTCCCATCCTTTCATTGTTGTGGATGCCAACAAGTGCATAGGGTGCACGAGATGCATCAGGAGCTGCAAGTACGATGCCTTTGAACTGGATCTTACCTTCGATCCCAAGACCAGGCTTCTAACGGATGTTTCCATAAAGATAAACGACAGGTGCGTATCCTGCGGGGCCTGTGTGGATGCCTGTCCCACCGGCACCCTTTCCAAGCAGGACAGCGTGGTACCCCTTCTTCCCGCACAGCTTTCATCCGTCAAGACGGTCTGCACCTACTGCGGGACGGGCTGCAGCCTGGATGTTGTATCCATGTACGGTGCCATCCTGGAGGTGAAGGCGGACCTCGAATCTCCTCCCAACCATGGCCAGCTCTGCGTGAAGGGCCGTTTCGGCTACACATTCTACCGAAGCCCCGAAAGGCTCTACCTGCCACTGGTCAGGGACAGCCTGGATGAACCCTTCAGGGAGGTGGAATGGAATGACGCCCTGAAGGTGACTGCAGAGAGATTCCTCGAGATCAAGGAGAAATACGGCCCGGAAAGCATGGGGGTTCTTTCCTCTGCCAGGTGTACCAACGAGGAGAACTACCTGCTACAGAAACTGGCAAGGGCGGCCTGGGGCACCAACAACGTGGACAACTGTGCCCGGGTCTGACATGCTCCATCTGTCAGCGGTCTGCTGGCAACACTCGGAAGCGGCGCAGCAACAACACCTTTTGACCAGATAGTCGGCACGGACTGCCTGCTTATCTGCGGGGCCAACACCACGGAGGCCCATCCCATAATCGGCCTCAAGATAAGGGAGGCGGTAAGGAAAGGGGCAAGGCTCGTTGTAATAGACCCGAGAAGGACGGACCTTGCTGCAATAGCGGAAGAACAAGATGGCGGAATCTGGCTCAGAATCCGGCCAGGGAGCAATATCCCGCTCCTGAACGCAATGCTCCACACCATCATAGAAGAGGGCCTGGTCAATGAGAAATTCATCGAGGAGCGCACGGAAAATTTTGATGAGCTGAAGGAGCAGTGCGCGGACTACTCCCCGGAGAGGATGGCCCAGCTGACGGATGTACCTCCGGAGGTCATCAGGAAGGCCGCAAGGCTTTACGCCAGGTCGGAAAATTCCCTGATCCTTTACGGACTCGGTGTAACGGAGCACAAGGGAGGCACGTCTGGAGTCATAGCCCTGGCAAACCTGGTGCTTGCAACAGGGCACGTGGGAAGACCCTATAACGGCATCAACCCCCTGAGGGGCCAGAATAACGTGCAGGGCGCCTGCGACATGGGAACCCTTCCGTACATCTTCCCGGGATACCAGGCCACTGATGATCCAGAGGCCCTGGAGCGTTTTGCCAGGGCATGGGGTGTGGAGAGGCTGCCTGCAGGAAGGGGCCTGATGGAGCCCCAGATGTATGATGCAGCCCTCAAGGGCGATTTCAAGGCCCTTTACTGCGTGGGATATGACCCTGCCCATACCCAGTCAGACCTGACCCGGATAAAGGAGGCCTACAGGGCCATGGATTTCGTGGTGGTGCAGGACATGTTCCTGACCGAGACAGCAAAGCTTGCCCACGTGGTCCTTCCCTCCACCTGCTTCTACGAAAAGGAGGGCACCTTTACCAGCGGAGAGCGCAGGGTAAGGAAGGTCAACAAGGTCATTAACCCCAAGCGCCGCCTGAAGGCAGACTGGGAGATAATCTGCCTCATCTCCCAGGCCATGGGTTACCCCATGATCTATACGAGCCCGGAACAGGTAATGACCGAGATCCGGAAGATGACCCCTTCCTACGGAGGGATAACCTACAGGGAAATAGGCGATATCGGCCAGGTCTGGCCGTGTCCGTCCCAGGGCCACCCGGGAACACCGCTTCTTCACACGGAAAAGTTTCCCAGGGGAAGGGCCACCTTTGTGCCTGTTTCTTACATAGTGCCGGAAGAGGAGGCAGACAAGGACTATCCCCTGGTGCTGGTCACCGGAAGGCGGCTTGAGCATTACAACAACGGCTCCATGACCAGGAGATGCGAAGGCTTTGAACTCATTGCGCCTCACGAGCTCATGGAAATACACCCGGATGACGCCTCATCCCTTGGAATAAGCGATGGCCAGGAAGTCAAGGTGGAATCCAGGAGGGGCAGAATAAGGGCCGTTGCCCGGGTCACCGGGCGGAGCAAGCCGGGCACCGTGTTCATGACCTTTCATTTCCAGAAGGATCTCACCAACATCCTTACAAGCCCCGGCATGGACAACAAGACCCTGACGCCGGAGTACAAGGTGTGTGCCGTCAGGGTGCGTCCCTGAGAGAGCACGGGCATTTGGGAACGGGTGCCATGAGGCCCATGGCGCAGGATCAGGGGCGGGTGAACAACCCAGCGGTTTTTTGTGCCCGGGCGTTCTGCCGGGTGATTATATCTTTTCCCTGTTGATTTTCCTCTCTGCCTGTGTCTAAAGACTTCATATAATTCCCGATCTGTAGTAACCTTAGGAACCCTGCGGCCCGGGCCGGTTTCCTTTCTTGCCCGTGGCCCTTTAATAATTCCAAGGGAAGTCCTTATAATGAAACATGGTGAAATACGAGGAACCACAGTAATAGCAATCAGGCATGGCGGCCAGGTGGTCATTGCCGGCGACGGCCAGGTGACCCTGGGAAATACGGTTGTAAAGCAGAAGGCCAAGAAGGTCAGACGGCTCTTTAACGGAAAGGTGATCTCCGGTTTTGCCGGTGCCACGGCAGATGCCTTCACGCTTTTTGAAAGGCTGGATGCAAAGATAGAGGCCTATGGCGGAAATCTCCTTCGGGCTGCCGTGGAACTTGCAAAGGACTGGCGGACAGACAAGCTCCTGAGGAGGCTTGAGGCCATGCTTATTGCAGCAGACAGCAGCCACACCCTTCTTATATCCGGCTCAGGGGATGTCATCGAGCCCGATGACGGCATCATTGCCATTGGCTCAGGTGGCCCGTATGCCCTTTCTGCAGCCAGGGCCCTTGTGGCCCACAGCAGCCTTTCTGCCAGGCAGATTGCAGAAAATGCCCTGCAGATTGCAGCCGATATCTGCATTTATACCAATCACTCGTTTGTTTACGAAGAAATAGAGGACAAGTCAAAATGAAGGCGCTGACTTCCGACGAATTTCAACCCCTTACTCCCAGGCAGATAGTTGCCGAGCTGGACAAGTACATTATCGGCCAGGACAAGGCCAAAAGATCCGTTGCCATAGCCCTGAGGAACCGCTGGCGCAGGCAGCAGGTCCCTGAGGAGCTGAGGGACGAGATAGCACCCAAGAACATCATAATGATCGGCCCTACCGGCGTAGGAAAAACCGAGATCGCAAGGCGCCTTGCAAGGCTTGCCCGCTCCCCGTTCCTAAAGATCGAGGCCAGCAAGTTTACCGAAGTGGGCTACGTTGGCCGGGATGTGGAATCCATGATTAGGGATCTGACCCACCTTGCAGTGGACATGGTCAAGGCGGAGGAAAAGGAGAAGGTGGAGGAAAAGGCCAGGCTCCAGGCCGAGGAAAGGCTGCTCGACCTTCTCATTCCGCCTCGTCCGGCCACCCAGGTTGAAGAGCCGGCAGGCCCGGGCGAGACAAGGGAGCGTTTCAGGCAGATGCTCCGGGAGGGAAAGCTGGACGAACGGTTCGTGGAGCTTGAGATTTCCCAGAAACCTGCAGCCCCCATGGTGGAGATCTTTGCGGCCGCCGGGATGGAAGAGATGCAGTCAAATCTCCAGGACATGCTCTCAAATGTATTTCCCAAGAAAAAGAAACGCCGCCGGGTCACCGTAAAGGAGGCCAGGAAGATCCTCGAACAGGAGGCAGCCGGTCGCCTCATAGACATGGACAAGGTGGTGGAAAAGGCGGTCACAAGGGTGGAACAGTCGGGTATCATATTTCTGGATGAGATAGACAAGATCGCCGCCGGTGCAGGTGCCGGAAAGGGCGGGCCGGATGTATCCCGGGAGGGCGTGCAGCGGGACCTCCTGCCCATTGTGGAAGGCACCAGCGTCCATACAAAGTATGGCATAGTCAGGACAGACCACATCCTCTTCATGGCCAGCGGCGCATTTCACGTGGCAAAGCCTTCGGATCTTCTGCCCGAACTCCAGGGCCGTTTTCCCATAAGGGTGGAGCTTGATTCCCTTACACAGAAGGACTTTGCACGCATCCTTACAGAGCCTGAAAACGCCCTGGTCACCCAGTACAGGGCACTTATGGCAACCGAGGAAATCGAGCTGGTCTTCGAGGCCGAGGCCATCGAGGAGATAGCCAGGATAGCCTTTGAGGTGAATTCCCGTACGGAAAACATAGGGGCAAGAAGGCTGCATACCGTAATGGAACGGCTCCTCGAGGAGATCTCATTCGAGGCACCGGATGTGGCGCCCCAGACCATCAGGGTAACGCCGGATTACGTCAGAGAAAAGCTTTCCGATATACTGGAAGACCAGGATCTCAGCAGGTTCATCCTCTAGGAGAAAGTCATGTCACACGTTTCAACTGCCCAGGTTCTCATCGAGGCCCTTCCCTACATAAAAAAGTTTTATGGCAAGACCATTGTCATAAAATACGGCGGCCATGCCATGGTGGACAGCCACCTGAAGGAACAGTTCGCCCTGGACATAATTCTCATGAAATATGTCGGTATAAACCCGGTGATTGTACACGGCGGAGGGCCCCAGATCAGCAGGATAATGAAGCGCATGGGCATAGAATCCACCTTTATCGAGGGGCAGAGGGTGACTGATGAAGAGACCATGAGCGTGGTGGAGATGGTCCTGGTGGGCACTGTGAACAAGGAGATCGTGGGCCTGATCAACAGGCTCGGAGGCAGGGCAGTCGGGCTGTCTGGAAGGGATGGAGACCTTATAAGGGCGGAGCGCATGAAGATCTACAGGTACACCGGGGATGAAAGGCCTCCTGAAATCATCGACATAGGAAGGGTCGGAAAGGTGGCGGATGTGAATCCGGGCGTCCTGAACGCACTTGAGGCCCAGGGCTTTGTGCCCGTGATTGCGCCGGTGGGCGTCGGCCCTGATGGCCATGCCTACAATATAAATGCGGATCTTGTGGCAGGGGCCATAGCGGGGCAGCTGAGGGCGGAAAAACTCATTCTTCTTACGGATGTGCCAGGGGTTCTTGGGCCCGGAGGGGAGGATTCTCCTGAAAGGCTGATTCATTCCATGAGTTTCCAGGAGGTGGAAAGTGCCATCTCGAAAGGCGTTGTTTCCGGGGGCATGATCCCAAAGCTCAAGGCATGCCTCAAGGCCCTGAAAAAGGGGAGCAGAAAGGCCCATATTATCGATGGCCGCAGGGAACACGCCATACTCCTGGAGCTGTTCACGGATGCAGGCGTGGGGACGGAGATAGTAATGGCCTGAACCGGTTCTTCACGCCATAATCATTTATGTTTTTTACCCTTATCCCGATTCTGGACGATCTTCAAAAGATGCTTTATGCTCTTCTTGTATCCTTTTGAATAGGCAGGTACCATTCCGTAATCATGGAGCATCCTTTGTCCCTTTTCGGCCAGTATCTTTTTCAGGAAGAACCCCTGCTCGGCAGACATTTTTCGGCCATCGTCCAGCTTCAGAAATACGTAAACCGCCCTTGAAAGGGGATAATCACCCGTGAGGATATTGTCATCCGTGGGTAAAAAGTAAAGGGCTCCCTCCTGGGGTGCAATTGGCAGGGCTGATGCTTTTTCGCCTGTATTGACTGTTGAACAAAACCCGAGGGCCCTTTTGTCTCTGGAGACCGCGGAGGCCACATCCTCGCTGTCAACCTGTTCCACTATTCCATCCTTGAATTTTCCGCCGCACAGGGCCATCTTTCTTAGAAGCCCTGAAATGAGACTTTCCCGGGGAAGACCCGTAAGGTGAATAGGCTGGGAGGTCCAGGGACCTGAAAGGCCAAGCTCTCCCCACCTGGTTATTTCAAAGGGGTATCCGCATGTCCTGGTGGAAGAGAATATGGCATCAAACTGGTTGATGGTCAGTCCCTTGAGTGGGTTGGAGGAATTTTTCAGTACCAGGACGGCCAGACTGCCCATTTGAACGGAAAGTATGTCAGGCCGGGAAGGATTCTTGAGAATTTCAACCTTCCGGCTGGTCTTTTTTTCCGGAAGAGGGCTGAATCCCAGGGCCACTTCCGCATCGGATTTTTCAAAAGTGGTGAAAACATGGGAAGAATCTGTTGAAATAAATACGAGGTTTCGCCCCTTGCCCTTTCCCGAACCCGGATACTGGATCTTCCTTATGTAATCTTCCAGGAAGGAAGGAGCTATAACAGTGAAATTTCCAGAGGCCTCCGGCCCCTGTCCATGGTTTCCGTTTTGGGTGACATTCTGGGCAAATGATCCGGTAATGGAAAAAAGAAAAAAGACACCCAGGATGTATAAGATTATCTTTTTCATGTTTTCGCCTTTTTCAAAACCCTAGCCAATATCCAGGGGGTTTTCATGAAAAATAACCCCTGAAAGTTCCTCCAGTGCAGGGACATCGAGCAATTTTATCTCCGGGCCCTGGACCTGGATTATCCCTGCCTTCTGCATCTTGGAAAAGATCCTGGAAAGGGTTTCCGGAATGGTTCCCAGGAGGCTGGCCAGCTGGGTTTTCGGGATGTCAAGCATGATGGGAGAGTTATCCTTGGGATGTTGCCGGTTTTTCAGAATAAGAAGGTACGTTGCAAGCCGTCCGGGTACCTCTTTCAGGGAAAGATCTCCTATCATCCTTGCAAAATACATGAGTCTTTTGGAAAGTACTGCCAGAAGGTTCATGGCAAGGGAAGGGTCCTGTTTCAGGAGATTTACGAACTTGTCTCTCTGGATGTGGAATGTCGTGGTGGTTTCCGTCGCCATGGCATTCGCCGGAAATCTGGCCCGGGCGAAAACTGCCGCCTCGCCAAAGGGTTCGTCAGGCCCGAATATGTGCAGGATCTGTTCCCGGCCTTCGGTGGAAAGCTTGTATATTTTTACCCGGCCTTCCATGATAATGTGAAAGCCTTCTGCCGGATCTCCCTCCAGGAATATAATCTGTCTGGGCTTGAACTGTTTTACCGAACCTGTGGACTTCAGGCCTTCCAGGGCGTGCCCCGGCAGGCCCCTGAAAAGGAAGCAGTTTTTGAGGAGGTCTTTTATATCCGTCATTTCAGGTTCATAGCAACCAGGGACAGTGTCAAAGTTTCTTGCCCTTTTCCTTGCCTTCGGGCAAGGGCTGTCTTATAAAATAGAGGTCTGGAAAAAATCTGTTTCAAGGGGTTGAACGTTTGCTTCAAATCTTCTCACAAAAAAAGGACTCGGTGGAGCCCAGTGACCGTATAGAAAAGGGCTGCTGGATCAATCTTGTGGCTCCAACTGACGAGGAGATTAACCGGATATTGAAGGAGACTCAAGTCCTGCCGGAGTTTCTCCGCTATCCCCTTGACGTTGAGGAGACATCCAGGGTTGAAAGTGACGAAGGCCAGATCCTTATCATAGTGAAGATCCCCTTCCCGCAGCACAGCGGGGAAATGGTGCGTTTCGAGACCATTCCTCTTGGAATCATCGTCCTTGAGGATGCAATCATCACGGTCTGCCCGGTGGAAACCGAGATCCTTTCCAGGGTCATAGAATCCGCAAGGAAACAGCGAATCTTTGTAAGCAGGGTCAGGTTCATCTTCAATATATTTTTCAGGGTTGCCAGCGATTATCTCAGGCATCTCAGGCTTATTGACCGGCTTATGGAAGAATATGAACAGGAGCTCCAGCTTTCCATGCGAAACAGGGAGCTTGTAAAACTTCTCAACCTCGAAAAGAGTCTTGTCTATTTCAACACGAGCCTCAAGGCCAATGACATGGTCATGGTCAGGCTCGGAAGCGGCAGGTTCATCCCCATAGACGAGGACGACGAGGATATCCTGGAAGATGCCCAGATCGAAAACCAGCAGGCCATAGAAATGGCCAAGATCTACAGCGATATCCTGGCCGGCATGATGGATGCCTATGCCTCGGTAATTTCCAACAATCTCAATATCGTAATGAAGTTCCTGACCGCCGTGACCATTGTCTTAATGCTGCCAAATCTCGTGGCAAGCATCTACGGCATGAACATCAACCTGCCATTCCAGCACAACCCCCATGCCTTTGTCATTACAATGGGGTTTTCTTTCCTGATTTCCCTTGTCGTGGTCTATATTTTCATAAAAAAGAAGATGTTTTGAGTCGTTGAATTAAATGGTGACAGATGTCTGACCAGACCCAGGTGAAAAAAAATGATCCGGAAAAGGAGGCCTGGATCGCCAACTTTTTTACTGAAAACCACCTGGCCTACGAGGCATTTCCAAACGAGGTTGCCTCCCCGGAGCAGCTGAAATTCATAGTCTATACGGAGGACGAACCCTTTTATTATCCGTGTTCCGACAGGATCTTCGATGCCATCATCAACAAGGAGAACAGCGAGTACCTCATACTCCAGTACATGAAGGTGTGGGAGAAGATCGAACCCCTGGTACACAATCTCATAGAGGACGATTTCAAAAAGAAGTTTCTCCACAGCCTTTTGGAGATAAAATTCCGCCACGAAACCTCCTCCCTGGTCATGATGCCTTCCAGGGTGGAAAAGAGGCTTCTCCAGATATTCGTAAGGGTCAGTGAAATAGACAGGCCCCTTTCCTATGAGAAGGAAAAGAAGAACAAGAAGATCCATGAGCTTTTGGGGTCCAGCCAGTTCAAGGATGCGCTGAACGAAAGGTCTGGCCTTGAGATAACCCCGGAGACTGCCCTTGACGAGATCAACCTCCAGATTAACGTGCTCAGGCTGCAAAGGCTCATGAGCCTTTCCAGCAACATCGACAGGCTCATGGCAATGGAAGATCCCACAAAGGAGGATCTGGACCAGCTCATGTCCGGACAGATCAGCGGGGAGGGCTGGAAACGCTTTCTGGACATGCTCAAGGAATGGCAGGGCCACGATACCTGGCATTATCTCCTGTGGCACGGACCTTCTGCCGGGGCCTTTCTCTTGGATCTCGAGATCATAAAGATCCTTCTCCATTTCCGGGTAAAGGTGATCATCTCGGTGAAGCAGGCATTTTACTATCACGACATCACCATGGCGGATATCATCGATGACCCCTACCTGGCAGACCACCTCAGGGAGGCCGATATCATTGCCAGGAAGGACATCTCCAAGAACGAACTCATTGAAAAGCTGAAGAGCGACAAGACCGTTTTCGTGATATCAGACGGAACACAGGAAAAGTTCAATCCCCTCCTTACATCAGTGACCTTTGCAAGGGCCTTCAAGGAAGCCGATGCCGTGGTGGTGCGCTCTCCCGAGGATGCCTATTGCATAGAACGTTCCCATTTCCGCTTTACAAGGGACATGATATTCCGGGCCACAACGGGCCGGGAGAACAGGCTTGTCCTCAAGGTGAAGCCGCACCATCCCAAGGTTATACGTTTTTCAGAAAAGGACCTCAGGGCCAAGGCAGAAAGCCTCATCTACCATCTCCAGATCGAAAAGAGCAGGGGCAAGACCATCATGTTCTACAGTGCCATAGTGGGAAGCATCCCCAATCAGCTTGAAACAGCCAAAAAAATCCTTAAAGTTTTTGTGAGCTACCTGAGGCAGAAACAGGAAGGCGTAGTGGTCATCAACCCTGCGGAGCACTTTGAACCCGGCATGGATGCCGATGATATCATGTACATGTGGGAGATAGTCCAGAGAAGCGGTCTTATTGATATATGGCGGTTTCAGACCTATGAAGACATAGAAAAGGCCTTTGAGCTTCTGGGAGAAAAGGTCCCGCCCGAATGGGTCGGCAAGGATGCCACCTACAGCACAGGCTGTACAAAGGAGATGCAGATAGCAAGAGAAGTCCAGAAGGAACATCCGGAGATGCAGATCATCGGGCCTTCATGGGAAAAATTTCTGAGGCGCAAGGAATACGGGGTGGGAAAGCTCTTCGACAGGGCCCTTGGAGACGTTTCCTGATTATCATGAGAAGGAACCTGGATTTTGAAGACAACACTGCCATAATCGATCTCTACGGAGAACACGGCAGGAATCTCAAGATGATAGAAAACGCCCTGGGCGTTGATATCGACGTGCGGGGAAATCAGCTCACCATCTCCGGCGACGAGGCAGGCATCGACATAGCCCACAAGACCTGCGCGCAGCTTTACCAGCTCATAGAAAGGGGTTATCCCCTCCAGTCCAGGGACGTGGAGTTCGCCCTGGGTATACTCAGCGAGGATCCAAAGGCAAGGATAGCGGACATCTTCCTGGACAAGCTCACCATAAAGTCCGGCAAGAGAACCGTCTCTCCCAAGAGCCTTGCCCAGAAGTTCTACGTGGAGGCGATTCGTAACAGTGACATCGTCTTTGGCATAGGGCCTGCGGGTACGGGAAAGACATATCTTGCCATGGCCATGGCCGTGGCCGCCCTCTTGAACGATGAAATCACCAGGATCATCATGGTGCGCCCGGCAGTTGAGGCAGGAGAGCGCCTGGGGTTCCTGCCGGGAGACCTGGAAGAAAAGGTCAACCCGTACCTCCGTCCGCTCTATGACGCCCTGTACGACATGCTGCCCTTTGAACGCGTGGCCCGCCTCCTGGAACGGGGAATAATAGAGGTTGCCCCCCTGGCATTCATGAGGGGGCGTACATTGAACGATGCGTTCATCATCCTGGACGAGGCCCAGAATACCACTTCTTCCCAGATGAAGATGTTTCTCACCCGTATCGGTTTCGGCTCAAAGGCCGTGGTAACCGGGGATATCACCCAGATAGACCTGGATGACAAGGGAAGGTCCGGGCTGGTGGAGGCAAGGCGCCTCCTGAAGGATATCCCGGGAATCACCTTTGCCATGTTTTCCAAGAAGGACGTTGTGCGCCATCCTCTGGTGAAGAGGATTATCCAGGCGTATGAGGAAAATGATACATGATTTGTATTTGCAGCGCTCTAGGTGCAGGTACGAATCAATGCACAAACAAGATGGTAAGCACCTGAAACCCTATGCCCGTTGAAATAATAAATCGTTCCGGTGTCGGCCTTTCCCTGGCCTGTTACCAGAGGATGGCAGAAAAGCTTCTGCGCATTGCCGGCCTTAGAGACCGTCTGCTCAACATCCTTTTCACGGACCT
>CAYZJS010000002.1:0-22278 GCA_964478865.1 uncultured Thermodesulfatator sp. | reverse complement strand
GTGGTAATGACGTCCTTCCGGGCAATATCCCTTGCGATAACCAGGGGGCCGAGCTCTTCATTGAAAAGGCAGTGCCGGATGTCGTTTATGGAAAAGATGCCGGAGAGCCTGCCATTGCTGTCCACCACGGGGAAATAGTGCTGGTCAGTGGCGCTGAAGAACTTGCAGAACTGCGCAAAGGTCATGTCTTCCGGTATGACGGCAAAGACCCTGTTGGGATTGAAGATATCCTTCACCCTTATGCCTTCCAGTATGTCGTTGAAGAAATCACCCTTGTGCACGGGGCTGTCTATCTTGCTCTTGACCTGTGCCCTGTAGAGATTCCATCTCCTGCTCAGAAAGTAGCTCAGGCTGCAGACCATCATGCTGGGCAGGAGGAGGTGGTATGAACTCGTTATTTCACTCACCACTATGACCGCGGTAATTGGGATATTGGAATTGCCTGCCAGGAATCCCGCCATGCCAACGATGATAAAGGGCGCGGCGCTCGGCACCACGTTTGGCATGAGATTGTGGAAAAAAAGCCCCACTGCTCCACCTATGGAGCCTCCGATAACGACAGACGGGCCGAATACTCCGCCGCTTCCTCCGGAACCGATGGAAAATGACGTTGCAAGTATCTTCCCCAGGGCTATTGCCACGAACAATCCCAGGGAGACCTTGCCGTATAGGCCATCCTGGATGAACCCATAGCTAAAACCCAGCACCTGTGGCAGAAAGATGCCTATGGTGCCTGTGGCAAGTCCGCCTATTGCAGGTTTGAACCATATGGGCAGGTTGACCTTTTTCTGAAAGAAATCATGGAAGCCCCAGAAGGTCTTTACGAACAGGAACACGCCGCCTGCAAGGCAAATGGCCAGCACCGCGTAGGGGCCAAGGGCCATTACGTTGGTGAATTTATAATCCGCCGCCTGGAACATGGAACCCCAGCCATAGACCGAGCAGAACAGGCTGTAGGCTATGGTAGATGCTATTGCCGTCGGTATTATGACATCCGCCTCGAATTCAGGGTCTCTGTAGAGGATTTCCGAGGCAAAAAGGGCCCCGGTCAGGGGTGCACGGAATATGCTTCCAATGCCGGCTCCAAGGCCTGCTGCCATCAGGATCCTCATTTCCCGGGGAGGCACCTTCATGACCTGGGCAAGCAGGGAGCCAAGGCCTGCTCCTATCTGGCATATCGGGCCTTCACTTCCGCCGGAACCGCCTGAGCCGAGGGTGAGGAACGAGGCTATGGTCTTTACGAAGGGGACCTTGGGAGAGATCATGCCGTTTTTATTGTGGTAGGCCTCTATGGCGGAATCGGTTCCATGCCCCTGGGCCTCCGGACAGAAGGTGGCCACCAGGATGCCGCTCAGGAGTCCGCCGGCTGCAGGCACCAGCCACAGGACCCATTTCCTGAGTTCGTGGTCCGTGTGGTGAAAGAGCGGAGGGTCTCCGGCAGGATGGCTTGGCCGGTAGCCGGCAAGCCAGTCCAGGAAAAAGAAGTGTCCCCAGTTGCACAGGAAATGGAAGATGACCGCACCGATTCCGGCCATTAGTCCCACTGTGATGCACAGGATGAGCCATCTTCCAGCCCTCCTTGCAGGACTCCTGAGATATATGGAACGTATATCCGTCATAGGGCATAATTAACCCATTTTTGCCGGATAATGAATACCAATCTGCCAGGAATATTTTTATAAGTCTTATTCTTAGGTATCGTTGACAAGCAATTTGAGTGGGAATATGCTGTTGCTTCACTTTAAAATCATGTCGCTGAGGTAGAATTATATGACTAAGATACCAGGAAAGCAGATGGTTGTTGAAGCCTTCAAGAAGGAAGGCGTGGATGTGGTGTTTGGTTTTCCCGGAGGTGCCATTATAGATGTTTATGACGCGCTTGAAAAAGACGGCAGCATTAAGCACGTGCTCGTCAGGCACGAACAGGGAGCCGCACATGCAGCTGACGGTTATTCAAGGGCTTCGGGCAAGGTAGGTGTCTGCATAGCCACATCCGGTCCTGGAGCAACCAATACTGTAACAGGCATAGCCACTGCATATATGGATTCCATACCCATGGTGGTGCTTACCGGCCAGGTTCCGACGGGTCTTATCGGAAACGATGCATTCCAGGAAGTGGACATTGTCGGAATTACAAGGCCCTGCACAAAGCATAATTATCTTGTAAAAGACGTAAAGGATCTGCCGCGCATATTGAAGGAGGCCTTTTACCTGGCCCGTTCCGGAAGGCCCGGACCTGTCCTGATAGACCTTCCAAAGGACGTCCAAAATTCCAAGGCGGAGTTCAAGTATCCGGAAAAGATAAAACTCAGGTCATACAACCCGGTGGTGGAACCCCACGGGAAACAGATAGAACGTGCCTTCAAGCTGATAGAGCGGGCGAAGCAGCCGGTCATCTATGCAGGCGGAGGAGTGATAATAGCAAATGCCCACAAGGAACTCACCAGGCTTGCCGAATACATTCATGCACCTGTGACAATGACCCTCATGGGCCTTGGCTGTTTCCCGGGCACCAGCGAGCTGAGCCTCGGGATGCTGGGAATGCATGGCACCTACTGTGCCAACATGGCCATGGCAAATACCGATCTCATCATTGCCGTAGGGGCAAGATTCGATGACAGGGTCACGGGCAAGATCGAGGCCTTTGCCCCCAACGCCTCAATCATCCATATCGACATAGATCCCACCTCCATCCAGAAAAACGTGAGGGTGGACGTGCCCATAGTGGGTGACTGTAGGCGTGCCCTCCGGAAGCTTGTAAGGGCTGTGGAGGCAGATGGCCGGCCGCCAGAGGTCTGGAAGGAAAGGGCCCAGCCCTGGTTCGATCAGATCAATGCATGGAAAAAGAGGCATCCTCTTACCTACAAGGAAGAACCCGGTGTCATCAAGCCGCAGCAGGTCATTGAAAAGCTCTACGAGATGACCAAGGGCAAGGCAATAATCACCACCGAGGTCGGCCAGAACCAGATGTGGACGGCCCAGTTCTACAAGTTTGACGAGCCGCGGACACTCCTGACCTCCGGAGGTCTTGGGACAATGGGTTACGGTTTCCCTGCGGCCATTGGTGCCCAGATGGCCTTTCCGGACAAGCTGGTAGTGGACGTGGCCGGTGACGGCAGCATCCAGATGAATATCCAGGAAATGGCCACCGCCATGGAACAGCGCCTTCCCGTTAAGATAGTCATTCTGAACAACCAGTTCCTGGGCATGGTGCGCCAGTGGCAGGAGCTTTTCTACAACAAGGTTTATGCAGCCACGGAATTCAGCGTGACGCCTGATTTTGTGAAACTTGCCGAGGCATACGGCGCAAAGGGCTTCCGTGCCACCAAGCCAGAAGAGGTGGACGAGACCCTTAAGAAGGGGCTTGAATCAGAAGGGCTGGCGATAATGGAATTTGCCATCGCCAGGGAAGAGGGCGTTTTCCCCATGGTGCCTGCAGGAAAGGCCACCACGGAAATGCTGCTTGTCTAATCGGACAGTCGTATCTGACACAGAATAAACAGGCCGTTTCGGCGGCCTGTCAAATTTTAAAGAGCCAGGAGTTTTAACCCATGAAACATACCCTATCTGTTCTGGTGGAAAATGAACCAGGGGCACTTTCGAGAATAACAGGACTTTTCAGCGGCCGGGGATTCAACATTGAAAGCCTTTGCGTTGCCCCGACCTTGGACAAGACCATGTCCCATCTGACTCTGGTCACCAACGGCGATGAGGCAATCATCGAGCAGATTATCAAACAGCTGAACAGGCTGGTAGACGTATACAAGGTGGTGGACGTCAGCGAAGGGGAATTCGTTGAAAGGGAAATGGCCCTGATAAAGGTGAGGGCCGAGGACGAGACCAGGGCAGAGGTCCTGAGGATGTGCGATATCTTCAGGTGCAAGGTCGTGGACGTCAGCCCCAAGACGTATACAATCGAGGTGACCGGGCCGGAATCAAAGCTGAGGGCAGTTACGGAATTGCTGTATCCCCTCGGCATCAAGGAGATCACCCGTACCGGAACCATAGCCATTCAGCGCGAGAAAAAGACCCTCTAACAGGAGCAGAAAGATGAAGATATTTTACGACAAGGACGTACCCCAGGGCGTTTTGGAAGGCAAGACGGTTGCTGTCATAGGATACGGCAGCCAGGGCCATGCACATGCCCAGAACCTTCGCGACAGCGGAGTGAACGTGATAGTGGGCCAGCGCCCCGGTTCCGCCAACTACGACCTGGCGGTCAAGCACGGCTTCGAGCCGGTAAGCGCGGCAGAGGCTGCAAAAAAGGCCGACGTGATCATGGTGCTCGTCCCGGATCACGTGCAGGCAGACCTTTACAGGGAGGCCATAGAGCCCAACCTGGAAGCCGGCAACATGCTCATGTTTTCCCATGGCTTCAACATCCACTTCGGACAGATTCTGGCTCCCGAGGACGTGGACGTAACCATGGTGGCTCCCAAGGGGCCCGGACATCTTGTAAGGAGGGAATACGAGATAGGTCGCGGTGTTCCCTGCCTGGTGGCTGTCCACCAGGATGCCTCCGGAAAGGCCCTTGAAAGGGCACTTGGCTATGCACAGGGCATCGGCGGCACCAGGGGTGGCGTTATAGAGACCACCTTCAAGGAAGAGACAGAAACAGATCTTTTTGGCGAGCAGTGCGTGCTTTGTGGCGGCGTGAGCGAGCTCATAAAGGCCGGCTTCGAAACCCTAGTAGAGGCAGGCTATCAGCCTGAGATTGCATATTTCGAGTGCTGCCACGAGCTCAAGCTAATCGTGGACCTAATTTACGAGGGCGGACTTTCAAGGATGCGCTATTCCATCAGTGATACGGCTGAATACGGCGATCTGACCCGTGGCAAGAGAATCGTCACTGAAGAAACCAGGAAAGAGATGCGCCGCATACTCGACGAGATACAGACAGGCAATTTTGCAAAGGAATGGCTGCTGGAAAACAGGGTGAACCGTCCGGTTTTCAACGCACTCAGAAACCGCGAGAGGGAACACCTCCTTGAGGAAGTGGGTGCCCGCCTCCGGGACATGATGAGCTGGCTCAAGGAATAGAAACACAAAAATGCTGCCGGTTCGAATTCCCGTGGCCAAGGAGGGTGTGCCCTTTATCGGCATGTCAGCCTTGGCTACAGTTGTTTTGGCGCTGCTCCAGCTCGTCTGGCCTGCACTCGCCCTCCTGGCAATTACAGGTTTCGTGCTCTGCTTTTTCAGGGATCCTGAAAGGATAGTGCCCTTTGAGGCCAATTTGCTAACTGCACCTGCTGATGGTAAGGTAATAGATATTTCCAATGCGTCAGAACCCTGGTTTGGCACAGGAGAAGCCATCAGGATAAGCATATTCATGAATGTATTCAACTGCCATGTAAACAGGTCCCCTGTCTCCGGACTGGTACAGGGCCTGAAATACAGGCCTGGCCGTTTCATGCCTGCGGACAAATCCAGGGCACCGGCGGAAAACGAGGCGGCAGCCATGAAGATCACAGATGAAGAGGGCAGGGACATAACAGTTGTTCAGGTGGCCGGGCTCATTGCCAGGAGGATAGTGTGCCATGCCCAGGTCGGCGACCGCCTTGAAAGGGGCCAGCGCTACGGCATGATCAGGTTCGGTTCCAGGCTGGACGTTTACATCCCTTCCGATAGCCGGGTGCTGGTTGAAAAGGGGGACCGTACCGTGGCAGGTCAGACAGTTCTTGCGGAGATGAAAGCAGCATGAAGAATTCCAAGGCCAAGGTGAACAGGATTCCCAGGAAGGGTGCCTATATTCTTCCAAATCTCCTCACGTCTGCCAGTCTTTTTGCAGGTTTCTACTCCCTGGTTGCAGCCTTCAACGCCGATTACCTTCCTGCAGCATGGGCTATACTGGTTTCAGGTATATTTGACGGCCTTGACGGGCGTGTTGCCCGCATCACGGGCACAACAAGCAAGTTCGGGGTGGAATACGACTCCCTGGCGGATCTTGTGGCATTTGGGGTTGCACCAGGGATCCTGGCCTTTACGTGGGGCCTTCAGACCTATGGGCGTCTGGGCTGGCTGGCTGGCTTTCTCTACGTGGCCACCACGGCCCTTAGGCTTGCCAGGTTTAACACCCTTGGCTCTTCAGGCCCAGGGTCCGGAAAGTTCTTCATAGGTCTTCCATGTCCCTCCGCTGCTGCCATGGTGGCAACCACGGTCCTCTTGTGCCACCATTTCGGCATCCTGGGGCCGGTACGCCATTACGGGGTGCTGATCCTGGTCTACAGCCTCTCATTTCTCATGGTTAGCAATGTCCGCTACAACAGTTTCAAGGAGGTGAGGTGGCTCAACCAGCATCCCTTCAGGGGAATTGTCGCCTTTCTTCTCACCATGGTGGTCATTGCCGTGGAACCAAAGGTCACGCTGTTTCTTATCTTCTTCGCCTATGTCTTTTCAGGCCCGCTCCTACATTCCCTGAGCCTTGTAAAAGCCAGGAATAAAGAGACCGGTGCTGCTGAAGAGCTATAGGTTTTTGACAGAAGAAGGAAGACATCCATGAAAGAGAACAACAGGATAATCATATTCGATACCACCCTGAGAGACGGGGAGCAGTCACCCGGCGTCTCCCTGAACATGGAGGACAAGATCCAGATAGGCCGCCAGCTGGAAAAGCTCGGAGTGGACGTGCTGGAAGCGGGTTTCCCCGTGGCGTCCCCGGGAGATTTCAAGGGGGTACAGCTCCTGGCCACGGAACTCAAAAATATCCAGGTGGCAGCCCTGGCCAGGGCCACGAAAAAGGACATCGATACCGCCTGGGAGGCGATAAAAAAGGGTGCAAATCCCAGGATACACACGTTTCTTGCCACATCCGACATACACTTGAAGTACAAGCTCAGAAAGACCAGGGAACAGGTGCTGGAGATGGCAGGGGAGGCAGTGAGTTATGCCGCCGGTTTTACTTCCAACGTGGAATTTTCTGCAGAAGATGCCAGCCGTACGGACCTGGATTTCCTGTGCAAGGTCTTTGAAAGGGTCATAGATGCCGGTGCCACCACGGTAAATTTCCCCGACACCGTGGGCTATGCCATTCCCTGGGATTTCGGCCGCATGGTCCGCTATATCATGGAAAATACCCCGAACATCCACAGGGCCATCCTGAGCATCCACTGTCACAACGACCTGGGCCTTGCCACGGCCAACGTGCTCTCTGCAATAAAGGAAGGTGCCAGGCAGGTGGAGTGCACCATAAACGGCATAGGGGAAAGGGCAGGAAACACGGCAATGGAAGAGGTGGTCATGGCCATTCGTACCAGGCACGACTGCCTTCCGTATGAAACAGGTATCAATACCAGGCACATTTCGGCCACGAGCCGCATGGTAAGCACCCTTACCGGCATGATAGTCCAGCCCAACAAGGCCATCGTTGGTGCCAACGCATTTGCCCATGAATCAGGCATACACCAGGATGGTGTCTTGAAGGAGCGGACCACCTACGAGATCATGGACCCGAAAGATATCGGTCTTTCCCATGGGCGCCTTGTCCTGGGAAAACACTCGGGCCGCCATGCCATCAAGGCCAAGCTCGAGGAAATGGGCTATGAACTTTCCGAGACGGAAATTGACAGGGTTTTTGCCAGGTTCAAGGCCCTTGCAGACAAGAAAAAGGAGCTCTTCCCCGAAGACCTCGAGGTCATAGTCACGGAGGAAATCCTCAGGATTCCGGAGAAATACAGGCTTACCTATCTCCACGTGGCAGGAGGAAGCGGCATAAAGCCGACGGCCACAGTGGGCCTTGAGATTGACGGAGAGGAGAGGATAGGAGTATCCATAGGCGCCGGTCCCATAGATGCGGCCTTCAACGCGGTCTCAAGGCTCATCCAGACAGGCAGCAAGCTCCTGAGGTTTACAGTTAATTCCATCACGGGCGGCACCGATGCCCAGGGAGAGGTGACCGTGAGGCTCCAGGAGGGTGACAGGGTTGTGATCGGCCAGGGTGCGGACCCCGACATCATAACGGCTAGCGTCAGGGCCTATCTGAATGCGCTGAACAGGTTGGCATTCAAGAAATAACTTTTTAGGGCGGGGGCCTGCCTGCCAGGCCCTGCCAGTGAAAACGATACGAGGTGTGCGACAAGATGAGTCGTCCTATGACAATTGCGGAAAAGATCATAGCTGCCCATGCCGGGCAGGACTGGGTTGAACCCGGTCAACTTGTGGACGTCAGGGTGGATATGGCCCTGGGAAATGACATTACCGCCCCGATTTCCATAGAGATATTCAAAAAGGCCGGGGCCAGGGAGGTCTTTGACAGGGAAAAGATCGCCCTTGTGGCAGATCATTTTACCCCCAACAAGGACATAAAGAGCGCGGAACAGGTGCGCATGCTAAGGGAGTTTTCCCAGGAGCATGCAATATTGCACTTTTACGAAGGCGGAAACGTGGGCGTGGAACACTGCCTCCTGCCGGAAAAGGGCATAGTCCTTCCTGGAGACGTTGTCATAGGGGCTGACAGCCATACCTGCACGTATGGCGCCCTTGGGGCCTTTGCCACCGGTGTCGGAAGTACCGATCTTGCCGCGGCCATGATCACGGGAAGGACCTGGTTCAAGGTTCCGGAGAGCATCAAGATAGTCTACAGGGGGGAGCTCCAGCCATGGGTGGGCGGTAAGGACCTCATCCTCCATACCATCGGGGATATAGGAGTGGATGGCGCACTTTACATGGCCATGGAGTTCACCGGGCCGGTAATAGACGCTCTTCCAATGTCCGACAGGTTCACCATGTCCAACATGGCCATTGAAGCAGGCGGCAAGGCAGGCCTTATAAACCCGGATTCCATTACCGAGGAATACGTTTCAAAGAGGGCCGGCCGCCCCTACAGTGCACTGAAAAGCGACCATGAGGCCGAGTATGCCAAGGTGATAGAATACGAGTGCAGCACCATTGAGCCCCAGATCGCCTTTCCGCACCTTCCGGAAAATACGGTGGGGATATCGGAAGTGGGCACTGTTGAACTTGACCAGGTGGTGATCGGCTCCTGTACAAACGGCCGCATCGAGGACCTGGCCATTGCAGCCAAGATCCTTCAGGGCAAAAAGGTGGCCGATGGCCTGAGGCTCATAGTGCTTCCCGCCACGCCTGCCATCTGGGCCGAGGCCCTGGAAAGGGGCTTTCTCAAGATCTTTTCCGATGCAGGCGCGGTGATAGGGCCTCCCACCTGCGGGCCTTGTCTTGGAGGCCACATGGGCGTTCTTGCCAAGGGTGAAAGGGCCCTTTCCACCACCAACAGGAACTTCGTCGGCCGCATGGGACATCCTGAAAGCGAGCTTTACCTGGCAAGCCCTGCCATTGCAGCGGCCAGTGCCGTGCTTGGCAGGATCGGCAGCCCCGGAGAGCTTGAATAAAGAGGAACAGCCATGAAAATAAGAGGAAAAGTCTGGAAGTTTGGAGAAAATATCGACACGGATGCAATCATCCCTGCCCGGTATCTCAATACATCTGATCCCAAGGAGCTGGCCAGGCACTGCATGGAAGATGCCGACAGGGAATTTCCCTCCAAGGTCAGGCCCGGCGACATAATCGTTGCAGGGAAGAATTTCGGGTGCGGTTCTTCCAGGGAGCATGCCCCCATTGCCCTCAAGGCCGCCGGCATTGCCTGCGTGATAGCACCGAGCTTTGCCAGGATATTCTACCGCAATGCCTTCAACATGGGCCTTCCCATATTTGAATGCGACGAGGCGGCGGCGGAAATACAGGAGGGCCACGAGGTGGAGGTGGATGCGGATTCGGGTTTAATCCGGGATCTGACAACCGGAAAGGAGATGAAGGCCCAGCCCATTCCGCCATTCATGCAGGAGCTGATCGCTGACGGTGGACTCATTGCCCACATACTCAAGAAATCCGGGCATGGCTGATACCCCGGCAAAAAAAATCGGAATTTCAAATCTTTCACATATCAAGGAGAAGAAACAGATGGCAAAAAAATACAAGATAGCGGTTATCCCCGGAGACGGAACGGGCCCCGAGGTGGTAAGTGAGGGCGTCAAGGTGCTTGAAGCAGCAGCTTCAAGGTTCGGCTTCGAACTGGACATGACGTGGTACGACTACGGCGGAGACAGGTACCTCAAGACCGGGGAGGTACTTCCCGAGGGAGCTGCAGAGGATCTCAAGCAGTACAAGGCGATATACCTTGGTGCCATCGGCCATCCTGATGTAAAGCCCGGGATTCTCGAAAAGGGAATACTCCTGGCCCTGAGGTTCGCCCTTGACCAGTACATAAACCTGCGGCCTGTTATCCTTTATCCCGGCGTGGATACGCCCTTAAAGGACAAGGGGCCTGAGGATATAAACTTCGTGGTTGTCAGGGAAAACACCGAGGGGCTCTACGCAGGGGCCGGAGGGGTTCTGAAGAAGGGCACCCCGGATGAGGTTGCCGTGCAGGAATCCATAAACACCAGGAAGGGCGTGGAACGCTGCATCCGCTATGCATATGAGTACTGCAGGAAGAGAAACCAGAAAAAGACCCTGACCCTTTGCGGGAAGACAAACGTCTTGACCTTTGCATTCGACCTGTGGGAGAGGGCATTTTACGAGATCGGCGAGGAGTATCCCGACATCAAGAAGGAATACGCCCACGTGGATGCCACTTGCATGTGGATGGTCAAAAACCCCGAGTGGTTTGATGTTATCGTTACGGACAACATGTTCGGTGACATCATCACGGATCTCGGGGCCATGATCCAGGGAGGCATGGGTATAGCCGCCGGCGGAAACATCAACCCCGAAGGGGTGTCCATGTTCGAGCCGATCGGAGGCTCTGCCCCCAAGTATACCGGCAAGAACGTGATAAACCCCCTGGCCGCAATCTGTGCAGGCCAGATGATGCTTGACTACCTCGGCGAGGAAGAGGCAGCAAAGGCCGTGGAGGCAGCAGTCAAGAAGGCGGTCAGCCAGGATCTAAAGAGCCTTTCTGCAGGCAAGATGGGATATTCCACCACCGAGGTGGGAGACCTGGTTGCAGGTTACGTGAAAGAAGTTTAGGCCTTCAGGGGGCAAGAGCATCTGCCCCTTCAGCCTTGCATCCGTAGTACGATAGGAAGGGTCGAGTCAACCTGTAAGAATAGAGGGCAGAGCCCCCTGGCCGGTTTCCACAGGGAGTTGCCGTTTCCTGTCCGGACCACGGTGCACGGTTACGACAAGGAAGATGTGCCAGTTTGTGGATATTGTCCAGAAATCGGCAGACTTTGATATAGCATACACAATAAAGATCAGGAAAGGTTCAATAGAGATATGAGCAGGGAATTTTGTGTGGCAGTTGCAGGTGCAACAGGAGCAGTCGGAAAGACAATGCTCAAGGTGCTTGAGGAGCGTGATTTCCCGGTTTCCGAGATCCGCCTTCTCGCCTCTGAGCGCTCGGAAGGAAAGGAGCTGTTGTTTCGCGGCCAGAAGGTGGTGGTGCACAAGATGGACCACGACTCCTTCGAAGGGGTGGATATCGCCCTTTTTTCCGCAGGCGGCTCCAGGAGCCTTGAGTTTGCCCCGTCTGCCGCCAGGGCAGGGGCAGTGGTCGTGGATAACTCCAGTGCTTGGCGAATGGACCCGGAGGTCCCCCTGGTGGTCCCCGAGGTCAATCCCCATGCCATAGCGGGTTACAGGAAGAAGGGCATCATCGCCAACCCGAACTGTTCCACCATACAGATGGTGGTGGCCCTGAAACCCCTCTATGACTATGCCCGCATAAAGAGAATCGTGGTTTCCACCTACCAGGCGGTGTCCGGCACCGGACAGCAGGCCATAACAGAGCTGGAGGAAGAGATCAGGCAGTGGGTGATAAAGGGTTGCGGCAGTGAACCCGGAAAATCAAAGGGCTGGGCAGGAGACTATGCCTACAAGGCCTATCCGCACCAGATCGCCTTCAACTGCCTTCCCCACATAGATGTCTTCACCGACAACGGTTACACCAAGGAAGAGATGAAGATGGTCAACGAGACCAGGAAGATACTGGAAGACGATTCCATAATGGTGTCTGCTACGGCTGTAAGGGTGCCGGTTTTCTTTGGCCATTCAGAGGCAGTGAACATCCAGTTCGAAAGGCCGGTTTCAGCAGAAAAGGCCAGGGAGCTCCTGAGCGGGGCACCAGGGGTGAAGGTGGTGGATGAACCGAGGGAAAACCTGTATCCCATGGCCATTGAGGCGGAAGGCAAGGACTGGACCCTGGTGGGACGGATCAGGGAGGACATATCCCAGGAAAACGGCCTGGATATGTGGGTGGTTGCCGACAACATAAGAAAGGGGGCTGCCACCAACGCGGTCCAGATCGCGGAAAGGCTGATAGAATCTTATCTGTAAAATCCGGGTTCCATCCCAGGAACCTGCAAAAAATTTCCGGGAAGATATACAGGGCCTGCTGTCATGCAGGCCTTTTTTTGACACTGGATAGGAGGCCTTTATCACGGAAGCCTGTTCAGGCCCACGAAGCAGCCGCCGTTTTCCTCCGCCAGGTGGCGCATCAGGTTTGCAAAGCGGAAGATGTTGGGGGAAGAGGGGGTTTCCTTGATGAGCACGGGAAATCCTATGGCGTGAATGCGTACCCGCCTTTTTCCGTAACGGCCTGAGCGGTTCAGGCGGCTCACTTCATCGAGTACCGCCTGGATGGAACCTGTTGAGAAATCGTCACCCAGCACGTAAATGGATATCTTCTTGTTGCTGGCATAGAAGCGGCGTATGGCAGCCGTTATCCCCTCTACCGGGCTCGAATTAGAAAAAGGCGCCCAGGTGGAGAGCATGGACAGTATTGCCCTCCTCCTTGCCGGGCTGTCCGGTATCCATCGTCCCTGGTAGCGGGAGAACATGTAGTTCCCCATGTCATTCATGACCTGGATGCCCTTTACCCTTGGGTATATGTTGAGGATCTCCCTCATCTTTTTCCTTACCAGGGGCCAGGCAAACCGTTGCATGGAGCCCGAGGTGTCGATCACAAATACGATGTATTCACTGTCAACTGGTATGCCTCCTATAACGGCGCGGGGGGGATGGCGTTTTTCCGCCTCCTGAAGGCGCTTCATCTCTTCCGTGAGTTCCTGCCTGGCGGTCTGGAGCTGCCTGGCGATGATCTTTTTGGCCTCCTGGTCCGTACTGGCCGCCGCGAACTTTCCCCTTATGAGCCGGAGCTCTCCCTGGAGCCTGCTTATCCTTTTCTTCAGCCTGGTAAGCTCGTCTCTTTTCGAAAGAAGCTTTTCATCCAGGGTGATTGTCTGTTCCTGGATTTCGTGTTTCATCCGCTTAAGGGATTCTATCCTGGTTCTCATGGCCCGGTTCTGTTCTTCCACAACCCTCGGCTCCGAGAACTGGGAGATTACCAGCAGCAGGATTATTGCTCCGAAGCCGCAGGAGACCACGTCCAGGAAGGAAAGGCTGAAGACCTGTATGTCTCTCCTGTTTCTCTTCATGGCCAGTCCCTGCTCGGGGTAAGGAATGATCCCCTGGTGGATACTGCAAGTTTCCAGTAAAGGCCGGCAGCCATTGGGTCACCTTCCAGGGGAAGCAGGATGGTGTTCACCGGGACGGAGGGGGGAAGCTTGGAGACTGCCTGCCTGAAGAGCCTTACCCGCTGGTCAGAGGAGACCTTCCCTGTACCCCTGCCCTCGTCACCCAGGGTGGGAAGGCCGTCTGTAACCAGGAGTATGTTGTCCGGTCGAGGGCCCAGCCGGGAAGCAGCCTTGAAGGCCAGTGACAGGCTTGTGCCACTTGCAGGAACGGTGTTTCTCAGCTGGTCCACCATCCGGTTTACAGGCCCCCGGCTTGTTATTGGCACCCATTTCGAGGAAGAGTCTCCGAGGAACCTGGTCCTGTTGTTGAATACGGCAATTCTCACGGTGGAATCTGTTGGCAGGTTTGCCAGGAGCCACCTTACGGTCCTTACGGTGCGCTGCCACTTGGGGGCCTGAAGCCGGCTTTTTTCAGGAAGGTTACGCCTCTTTATGATATTTATGATGGTGGTATCGAGCATGGAGGCCGAGGCATCCACCAGGATCAGGACCCTTCTGCCCCCAAGACGAAGCCCGGTAAGGTACTGCCTGTTTCCTTCCCCGCTGAAATGGCGGGCCTTTTGGCCCGAGTCCTGGTTCCGCCTTTTTTGTGCAAGGAGCCTCTTTCTTTCCGCCTCCAGGGTCTTTAGGTCGCTTTCAAGCCTCTCTATCGCCTGTTTTTCTGCAAGGGAGCTTCCGGAAGAGGTGGAAGTCTTCCTTTCTGTCTCCCTGATCTTTTTTATCAGCACGGCTGACTGCTCCCTGGCGGCGGCAATGGCCGAATCCGCCTGTTCCATGCTGTTTCTGAGCTCTGCAAGAAGCTGCTCCCCTGCCTGGACTTCTGCCTCAAGTTCATTGAGCCTTTCCTGAAGGTCAAGGCCCTTTTCCTTCCGGTGGTGGACCATCTGGCTGTTCACGATGAGCACCAGTAGCACCACGGCCCCGAAGCCGCAGAACATGATGTCCAGGAAGGAAAGGTTGAACGTGGGAAGGGCGCGTTTTCGACCGGCTGCCATGGAAGGAGATCAGAAAATTTCTAAGGAAGCGGTTTTGTGCGGAGCCTGGAGATGAGGTGCGTGTCGCAGTAGGCCTCGGTGTCAAGGACCAGGCGTTCCTGCATGAGCTGGAGCTGGTGGATGAAAAACATCAGCACTATGGATATTACCAGGGCAATGAAGGTGGAGTTGAAGGCGACCCCGAGGTTCTGGGTGACACCGGTTATGTCACCTTCCACTGCCCTGTTGGCCTGGGAGAGGGCGGCACCGATTCCGCGGACAGTGCCAATAAACCCCACGGACGGAATGGCCCAGGCGATGTAGCGGATAACCGAAAGCTCCGAGTCCTGGCGTTCACCTTCCAGCTCGCAGAGGCTTTTTACAGCAGTTGCGGCGTCCTGGACGTTTCTCGTGGCAGCAAAACGCTGTATTGCAGTACGAAGTGCCCTGGGGACCAGGAAATCCCGCATCCTCTCCGGGATTTCATCCAGGCGCCTCAGAAGTTCCCTGGTATCCTCAAGGCCTATGACCAGTCCGTGGGGCAGCTGGAGAAGATCCACGGAAAGCTGCTGCTGCTGGCGCCAGGTGAAAAATGCCTTGTAGCCCATTATGGCAAATGCCCAGAGCATGAGCACTATGCACGCCTCCTGTTCGTAGTCCCGGAGGACCACGTAGAAATTCTGCTTCTGTTCGTGCTGCCTGTCCTGCTTCATGAGAAGCTGCTGCTGTTCGATAAAGGCGTCCGCCCTGGGGCGTATCACCGTGACATAGGCCCCGTGGACGATTATGAAGGCAACGAGGAGGGAAAATATCTGAAATATCAGCTCAACTGGAAGTTTCTGCTGCATGGGTTCACCCTGTCCTTTTGTCATGAGTCTTTCTAAATATCTGCCGGAAATGAAACCGCCTGGTCAGCGGTTATCCTTTCGCTTGGCCGGGTTTTTCCCGTGGCCCGTCTCCGCGACGTGGCAGTCCTGTTTTTTCCATGTTTTTTCATCTCGGCCTGCACCTTCGGCATGTCGGCATCCTTGGCGGCAGGAACGGGGTCAGGTGCCGGAAAGAGCACCAGCAGGAGGCCTGCCAGCACCACGGAAACCACCCTTCCACAAAGGCCTTTCTTATTGATCTTCATCTTGCATACCTTGCGATCCTGAAACCTATATCCGCTCTGGCCTTCCGGCTGTAGCCCCTGTAGCTCAGCCTAAGCTCCGTAATGGAGCTCGACTTCCAGCTGCTGCCCCTTACCACGTGGTGGGTCCCGCTGGCCGGACCCAGGGGGTCTTTTTCCATGCCGCCTCCCGTGGCGGGAACCGGGGAATAGAAATCGTGGCACCATTCGGCCACGTTTCCACCCATATCGAGCAGGCCCGCGGGGTTGGGGCCAAAGCTTCCCACCGGGGAACTGACAGGAAAGGAATCATTATAGCCGGTTATGACAGCAGGAAGTATGTCCCTTGCCGATTCATCCGCAAAGTTTCCTGCCCTTGGAGGTGGAGGAAACCTGCCTGCCCAGGGATACCTGGAAGCCCTGCTCCTTTTGGCAAACCTTGCTGCCCAGGCCCATTCGGCCTCTGTGGGGAGACGGTATCCGTTGGTCAGGGGATGTACCACGGAAACCTTTCCGTCTTTCTCTTTGTAAAAGGGTTCCAGGCCGTCCTGGACAGACAGCCAGTTCAGGTAACGGACCGCCTGGACCCAGGTGACGTTTGCCACCGGCTGGCTGCCGCCATCCAGGCCGATGCCCCTGAAGGACCCGGAGGAATGTTCAGGGTCAAACCTTCTGAACTGTGCGTTTGTCACCTCCGTGGTGGACATATAGAAGGGCCGGGTGAGCATGACCTTTCTCCTGGCCTCGTTTGAAAGCCGTCCCGGCTCCCTTCGGGATGATCCCATTGTAAAGGGGCCGGTTGCCGGCTGAAAAAGCACGAATTTCTGGCCCGAGGTGCGGCTTCTGAAGCCGGCGGGATTTGCCCTGGAAGGTTGGATCCTCATATCCAGTGTCAACGTGCTTCCCGGCAGCGGGGTGATCCTTCTGGTTTGCCTTTTTCCCGAAGGCTCCCGGATTTCAACAGCGTGTGGCGCAGCGGTAAGGCGGAAACTTCCGGAATTTTTCTCTTGCCTTTTGCCGTCTATGAAAAGCGTTGTGCCTGAAGGAGAGGTGATAAAGACCGTGCAGTAAAGGGGCTCCAGGGTGAAACGGATGGTCCGGCTCTTGCCGGGCCCGATGCTAAGCTTCTTCTTCCCAGGTTTGTGCCCTTTCAGGCTTACGGAAATTTCGTGTGCCTTTTCGGGCTTGACTTCAAGGCGAAGAGGAGTCTTGCCTGCGTAACGCCCATCCACCGTGGCCATTGCGCCTTTTGGAACGGTTTCGATCTTCAGTATCCCCGGGGCATGTTCAAGCACAACCGGTGGTGGAGAGATTTCCTTTCCGGCCTTGACCTTGACCTCGAGTTTCCCGGGCCTGAAACCGGCCTTTCTAAGCAGGATCCTGCGCATCCCCTCGGTAAGTTCCAGGCTGGCAGGCGTCTTTCTGCCCATGTCCTTTCCGTCAACGAGGATGTCGGCACCCTCCGGGCTGGAAGAAAGCCTGATCCGTCCCCAGGCAGGCTGAAGCGTGAAGGAAAAATGCTGATGGATGCCCTTTCCGGCCACGAGTATTTTTTCTTCTATCTTCCTGTAACGCTCCCTTGATATTTCCAGGGTGTGGTTGCCTCCCTGGACTTCCAGGTCCGTTAGCGGGGTTACGCCAAGGAGCCTGCCATCCAGCCTGATTGTGGCATTTGACTCGGGAAGGGTGGTGATGTCCACAAGGCCGGGAAGCGGGACGAGGGTGAAGCCGAATCTCTGGCCTGTCCTGCCAAGTACTATGTCTGCCTCGAGAGGAGCGTAGCCCTCCTTCCGGGCAGAAACCTTGTACCGGCCCGGAACTGCCAGGTATCGTTTGCCGATCCTGACTGCAGGGGGGAAGCCGGAGACGTCGAGACTGTCCGGTGCAGGAGAAACGGATATCTCCATGCATTCCGAAACCAGGAGGAACAGGGCTGCAAGGACCAGCACGAGGAGGGCAGGAACGGAGAGTTTCACCCACAAGGGTGTGCTGCGTTTTCGTCTTTCCTCCCCGTTAACCCTTGGAAGGGGTGAAGTCCTTTTTTCCGCAGCAGGGACCTTTCGCCCGCCCGTCCGCTCCTTGGCCTCCCCGGCATCTCCAATGGCTATGAAGACAATGTCTCCTGATATCCTGTAGGAGATGACGGTCTTTCCGATCCTTGTTTCGTCTCCTGATTTTATCCAGACCGATCCCTTTATCCTTTCATGGTTGTGGAAGATGTCAACGCGCTCGGAGATGGGCTGGAGAAAGAGGTAACCGTCTATCTCGCCTATGAGGCAGGCATCCTGGCGAAGCTGCGGAAGAGGAATGTGCGAACCCCTGCCTCCTATCCTGAGGGGCAGGTCCCTGCCACTGAAAGAAGCGGAGAAATCCTTTCCGGTTATTTCAAACAGCCGGTCCATGGAAGGCCTTGTCAGATCCTTTCATTGCAGGTTATGGAAAAGCTGGAAGCGGTGTTTCCCGGCCTTACTTCCAGTTGAAGCCTCACGTCCCTGAAACCTACCCTGGTGCCCAGCGCTACGTACCTGCCGGGCCTGAGTGCAATGGTGCGCCTTAGGAACCTGCCGAGCCTTCCGACGTGATATATGAGAACATCCGTCTTCCCGTCAGAGAGCAGGGTTACGGCAACGGGCCTTAGCGCGTTTTCGACAGCAAGGGATGCCTCCTTTACCAGGCCTGAAAGGACAGGCCCCGGCTCTTTTATCCCTTCTGCAACCTGGATGGTCCTTTCTGCATCCTTAAGAGGGCCTGGGTCCCTTAGCCGTTCCGGGTGGCGGACAATATCCCGGAGGCCTTTTTGGATTGCCGCCAGTTTTTCTGCCCTTTTTAGTCCTTCCTGGGCCGCCAGGTTGTTTTTGTCGATTTTCAGGGCCTTTTCGTATTCCCCCGAAGCTTCCGCCCAGCGTTCTTTTTCTGCCAGTTTTTCTGCGCTTTCAAGGTGCTGCTCAAGGGAAAAGGCCCTTTCTGCCAGGGCAAGATCCCGGGAAAGCTCAAGGACAGCCGGGTCACCAGGGTATATGGATGCGGCCCTTTTTAGGCCAAGCCTTGCCTCCTTTAACCTGTTTTCGGAAAGAGCGGTCAGGGCAGCACCCATTGCCTCATCAAAGCGCTGTTTCCTTGTATTTTCCCCTGTTTCCTTTAAAGGCGTTGCGGCTTCTTGGGAGTCGGTGTCAATACCTTCGGCCTTGGAAAGAACGTCTTTTGCCTCCCGGAGCCTGGCGTCTATTGGTAACTGTCCGGCTTCTTGAACCGGCCCGTGGACCTCCTTTGCCTTTCCGGGGCTTTTTGCCGCGTTTTTCCTTTCTTCCCCGGAGGGCACCTTGCTGGAGGGGGGTTCAGCCCTTTCCACCGGCAGTGGTGACTTCAGGGATTTCTTTCCGCCTGTTTCCGTTGCCATGTCCGGAAGGAGCCAGACCACTGCTGCCGCAAGAAAGACGAGGATGACAAGGCCGATCCATATGGCCCAGAAGGGGCCTGAAGGGTGTCTTTTACCGTCTCCGGGAGGTTTGCCCGGTGGTGTAAGGGGAGGGACTGGTTTTTCGTGGCCCCTGGCAGGATCACTCATTTGGCGCATTGCCTGATTCTTTTGACCTTTCCGTTTCCAGGGTAGGCTGCAGGGAAGAACCGGAAGAGTCAGCTACGGGTTCTTCCAGGCCGATGATGACGGGAAGTCCCTGATCCAGACCCGTTTCCGAGCGGTAGATCTGCCTAAGCATCTGCCGCCACCTGGCAAACTGTTCCTTTGCAGTGCCTGTAAGCCGGACGGTTTCTCCGTTTACTTCCAGCACCAGGGGTTTTGATTCAGAAGCAAAGGATTCACCCAGCTCTTCTATGACCTCCTTGTTCATCTTTGTTTCCTTCCGCATCTGCATGCCGCTGTAGATGGCAGCCGTGCCGCCTGCGGCCATGATGCCCCGGATGGGATCAATGGTCCTCTGGACATCCTGGTCGGAGATGGCACCGAGTGCCACGGCACCGAGGATGGCTGCAAAACCCATGGCCTGGCGGACGAATGCGTCGTGTTCTATCTGGTGCATGGTCCTGAGTTCTTCCGCCCTGAACCTTCGCCAGTTCTGGTAAGGCTCCCACAGCTGCAGGTAGTAATTGTCATAGAGGCCGGTGAGGGTATCCATGAGAAGCTCGTCCCTGGCCCTGATGGCATTTACACGCTGCATCATGGGGTCATTCCTTGCCGGCAGCCGGGTTATGGCAAAACGGCCGTCTCCGTCCTTGATGATATAGCGGTTGAAGGGCTCAGGCGAGATGCTTGAAGCGTAGCGAAGGAGTGTCATGGTGCGGATTGCTGCAATCTCTTCAGGCCTCAGGCCGTTTCTGAAGGCTACGAGATCATTCAAGATGGCGTTATAGAGGTCCTGGAAGGCATCCTTCTTTCCCGGTTCCACGTCCTTTTGTTCATGGGGAAGGCATGTTTCCGAATAGGTCCTGTCGAGCCACGTCACGTTTCTGGAATCCACTGCCCGGACGTGGATAACGAGTTTTTCCCCGTCCGACCATCTTATGCTCCCACGGACCATGAGATCGGCGTCTTCTGTATCATCCGGGACCACCCAGACCGCACCCCAGAAACCCGAGCGTTGAAGCGTATATTTTAGGTGCACAGGGATAAAGTCCGCCTCGGCCATTCTTATTTCTTCGGACAGGCCACTTCTTTCTTCCTGGTCTTCCGGCAGGGTGCCGGGGTCGAACACCTTTATGGCCACGTCCAGGAGCTGCTGGTCAGGTAGTTCCTGCGCGGCTGTGGCAGGATGCACGTCTTTTTCTATGTTGGCGGTGTTTTGATGAAGGCCCGCGCAACCAGTGAGAAATAACGTTAAAAATGCCATGGTCATGCAGGTGTTCGCGAAACGGCACCCGGGCCCTGGCGCTATGGTGCTGGTCATGGAAGTCACCTGATGCCTTCCTTGTATTTCCTGTATTCTTCCCACAGCCGTTTCTTCAGCCTGGGGTCCTTTTCCCTTTCGGCTGCTTCCCTAAGCTGTCTTGCCACTATGTCGTCATCCCTGGAGATGGGGGGCGGGGCATTTCTGTCAAGGTCGTGGCGGTCGCCCCCGGCCTCTTCCGTGCGGGTGGCTTCTTTTCCTTGTTGACCACTACGGGAAGCGGATCTTTCGTAACCGGAAGCTTCCCCTTCAGGGGAGTCTTTTCCCTGCCCTGAAGCCCCGGGCCTGTTGTCTTCATTTCCGGGGCCTTCGGAAAGGTCTTCATTCGACTGTTCCATGCCGCCGGCGGCACCTGTCCCACAGCCTTCTGACTCCCGGTTTTCCCGTGGAAACGGCCTGGCCGAGGCGATCTTTTTTTGTTCTTCTGCCAGGAGCTCGTCAAAGTTTCCAAGTTCCTCTGCCAGTGTGCGGTCGAGTACTTCGGTGTTTTCTTCCGCAGTTCTTGCAGCCGGGGCCTGCCAGCCGGGAAGAAAGGACGGGGGTGCCGGACAGTTCAGCCCGGATAGGGCCGAGGTCCCGGCTTTTGCTGCTAGTTCTGCACAGAGCCTTTCCACGCGGGCGTCCAGGTAGCTGATGTAGCGGGTGATGGCTGTATTCCCCCCGGTTCCCGGGGAATGGGTTTTAAGTTCTGATTCCGCAAGGCCCCTGGTCCTGTCGAGGATCTGGATTTCCCGCCGGATGGACCGGACTTCCGGGGAAAGGTCGCTGGCATACAGGGAAAGCTCCGGAAGTGCCAGGAAGAGGAAGGCAAGAAGCAGGGCCGGCAGCCCGGTGGAGGATAAGAATCTGGAAAAACCTTGTATTTTCAATGGGTGACCAACGTAAAAAGGGTAAAGGGTTCAGGTGATTTTTGATATGCCTAACGAAACAAATTTAAAGCTTTGCCTCGTGGTGTGCAAGGTTCTCTTTGTCGTTCATTTCTTTTGGTCGCACAAAAGAAACGAACCAAAGAAAATGCGCCCCCGTTGCCGCTTTCACCCTGCGCGTGGAAGGCGCGGCCTGGGCCGACAAAATCGGCCGTCCATGGCCGTTTGCCGGTGGCGGCATCCATGCCGCCATCCCTTCGGGACCTTTTCAGTGCCGCGCCTTCCATGCTCGGAAGCGGCAAAAGGGGGAGGGAAAAGGTAAGGAAATATTTTATCCTCAAAAAATGGAAAAGAAGTTCCTTTGTGTGAAAAAGTTATCCGTTTCCTGATTTGATAAAGCTAATTAACTCCTGATCAGCATTAATTTAAGGTCAAAACAGTTTTTATTGTGGCACGATTTGAGCGATACTTAAAAAGAAAAGCTGTGCGGAGGATATTTTTATGAAAACTTTTTGTAAGTTGATTTTTATGAGTTTTTTGTTGTGGTTTGCTGGATTCGGTATTTTGACTGCCGCTTATGCCCTGAATCTCGGTACCAATATTACTATTTATGATGGCAGCAGAGATTCTTCTTCGAGTAATTCGTGGCACAATGGGGAAAATGAAGATCAGGAAGTGGAACCGGGATGTGTGGCAACTCAGGTGTGGGACCTTGAGGGCTTTTTCTTGAATGGTTCAGAGCTGCAGGTAGTTGCAGGTTTTGATTTTTTGCATGGTGTTAATGGATATTCTTACGAAATCGGGGATATTTTTATAGATATAGATGGCAATTATAATCCTGATGCCGTAAAAATGGATAGCAATGGATACAAAAGCGTCAATAATAATTTTGGATATGAGTATGTTTTGGATCTTGATGTAAATGACGGCAAGTATTCCATC
>CAYZJS010000001.1:0-43145 GCA_964478865.1 uncultured Thermodesulfatator sp. | reverse complement strand
GACCATTCAGCCAGGATAGAGTATCTATAGACAAAAACAGCTTGTGTGTCAAGTCACTAATTAAAATTATCAGCCTGATTTTGCAGGAATTATATTCTATCATATTCCTTTTTTTCTGAATTTATAGTAGGTTACAAATCACCAGGACCAAGTGAATTTATTTACTCAAGCCTGCTGGCACCATTTCGGGGACTATTGACTGGCCACTGCATGCCGTAAAAACTGTTCTAATTCAAGATGAAAATACTTCTTATAAACCCGTACTGCCTGGACCCCAGAATCCAGGATTATGACATCAGGGTTCCACCCATAGGTCTTTATTTCATAGGTGCTGCCCTGATGGCGGAAGGTCATGCCTGCAAGATTCTAAATTTCTACAACATGCAGGGGAAGGGCCAGATGATAAAGGATGAGATTAAATCCTTTGCTCCGGACCTGGTAGGCATATCCATACTGCACGCCAACCGCTGGGGGGGAATTGACATTGCGCAGATAAGCAAATCAGTCCTTCCCCGTGTACCTGTAGTATTCGGAGGGCCGGGAGCCTCGTTTCTCTGGCATCATCTGCTCACCCACTTTCCTGAAGTTGATTACGTGGTTATCGGGGAGGGAGAAAAGACCATGCTCTCCATGGTCAGGCTCCTGGATGCCGATGCTGCCGGCGACATCCCGACGCTTCCCGGTGTCGCCTACAGGAAAGGCGGCAAGGTCACAAGGAACGATCCGCCCCCCTTCATTCAGCCCCTTGACAGCCTGCCTGATCCTTCTCGCTACTTCACATTCCAGCACGTTGTCTCCTCCAGGGGATGTCCCTGGAACTGCGCCTTTTGCGGCTCTCCACGGATATGGAAGAGAAAGGTAAGATTTCACAGCCCTGAATACTTTGTCGGGCAGCTGGAAAATCTCAGGAAGTCGGGCATAACCTTCTTTTACGTTTCCGATGACACCTTCACCCTCCAGAGGGAACGGGTGATCCGGATCTGCCGACTGATCCTGGAACGAGGCCTTGACATCACCTGGGCAGCAATATCAAGGGTAAACCATGTTGATGAAGAAATCCTTTACTGGATGCGGAGGGCCGGGTGCATGCAGATAAGCTTCGGGGTGGAAAGCGGCTCTCCCAAGATCAGAAAGGCGCTCAACAAGAAACTTTCCAACAGCCAAATTCAGAAGGCATTTGAAATGGCCTCCTCCTTTGGCTTGATGCCCAGGGCCTATTTCATCTATGGCTCCCCGGGAGAAACAAAAAAAACCATAGACGAAAGCATCAGGCTGATGGAACGCATCCGGCCTCTGAGCGCCATATTTTACATCCTGGATATCTTCCCCGGTACTGCCCTCTATGACCAATTCAAGAAGCGTACCGGAACCGGTGATGAAATTTGGCTGAAACGGATCGAAGATATCATGTATTTTGAAACAGACTCCTCACTTTCAAAGGAATCCGTCCTGGATTTTGGAAAAAGGCTCAGGAAGGCCTTTTACAAAAAACTGCCCAGGTTTGCCGATTCACTCAGCCTGGTGGACAAAAAGGAGCTCTACCCCCTTCATGCCGATTTCCTTTCAAGGCTTGGCATGACCTTCGGGTTCGGAGACTATGCCAGCATCAAGGATATCCCCTCTCCCCAGTCCACTGCAGAACGGCTTTTTAAAAGGGCGCTTGGGTTCTGCCCTGACCACAGGGCCTATCTTGGCCTTTCCATGCTGCTCCAGAGAAAGGGCCTGCACGAAGATGTCCTGAAACTCCTGGACAAGGCATTAAGGCACTTTCCGTCTTCCCGTGAACTCCAGATGTGCAGGGGCGTAAGCCTCATGAATACGGGCCGGCACGAGGAAGCCCTGGACATCTTCCTGAAAAACACCCCGGACAGACAGGCCCTTCAGTATGCCGGATATTGTGCCCAGGCCCTGGGTAAACACGCGCTGGCCAGGGACATCCTGTACAAACTTCAGGCCCTTTCCGGCCCCTGACACCCGTGACAAAAATGGCAGCACCTGCGCAGGCACCAATGGCCCTCTTAAAATTTAAAGTTGACAACACCTCGTGGCCAACTTAAAAAAACATTTCACAAGGACAAACGTGTGAACGAAAACAGACACCAGGCAGTACCAAGGCTAACATTTGCCGCCCTCAGGGGTGGTTCAGGAAAGACCATTGCATCTCTCGGGGTGATAAGGGCCCTGGCCAGGAGAGGGAGGAAGATAGCAGTCTTCAAAAAGGGTCCGGATTATATAGATGCCGCATGGCTTTCTCAGGCGGCAGGAAATGCCTGTTACAACCTTGATGCCTTTCTCATGAGCAGGGACGCCATTACCGGCTCCTTCCTGGAAAGGACAACCGGATGCGACCTGGCAGTCATCGAGGGCAACCGCGGGCTTTTTGACGGCGTTGATATCAAGGGGGCCTTCAGTACATGCCAGCTGGCTAGGATGATAGGGTCTCCGGTAATCCTTGTAGTTGACTGCACCAAGGTAACCAGGACCGCTGCGGCCATGATAAGGGGCTGTATCGATTTCGAAAGGGATCTAACTATCGCAGGCGTCATACTTAACAAAGTTGCCGGCAAAAGGCATGAAGGAATACTGAAGGGGGCTATAGAAGAATATACAGGACTTCCTGTCCTGGGATCTATTCCCAGGCTGAAAGAAGACCCCCTGCCCATGAGACACCTTGGAGTGACTCCAGCATTTGAATACACCGGTCCTGATGAGGCCCTGGATCTCCTGGCAGGAATCGCAGAGGAAAATATCCAGCTTGAACGCCTGGAGGAACTTGCATCACGGTTTATCAGCTCAAAAAGGCCTTCATTGGCTCAAACCACTGAGGATAAAGATCCCTTCCTGGCAGAGCCTGTAAAAATAGGGGTGATCCGGGATGCATCCTTTCAGTTCTATTATCCGGAAAACCTCGAGGCCCTGGAAAAACAGGGTGCCGAACTAATCTTTTTGAACGCATTAACGGACTCGGGCATTCCCGGTATCCACGGGCTTTATATCGGCGGAGGATTTCCTGAAACCCAGGCAGAGGGCCTGGCTTCGAACATTGCCTTCAAGGAGGAACTTCGCGCCTTGATTGAATCCGGCCTTCCGGTTTACGCAGAGTGCGGGGGGCTCATGTATCTCGGCAGGAATCTCCTGTGGAAAGACAGGAGCTTTTCCATGCTGGGAGTCCTTGACTGGGATTTCGTGCTGAAAAGGCGTCCTGTTGGCCATGGCTACAGCATTCTTTCGTTTCATAGGGATTCTCCCTTTTTCAGGAAGGATGATGAGATCAGGGGTCACGAGTTCCACTATTCCCTGCCCGTCCCGGCTGCAAGCCAGGGCGGGGCCTCATTCTGCTGCAGGGTGAAGCGTGGGCACGGCTTCGACGGCAAAGTGGACGGGATCTGCTACAGGAACGTATTTGGCACATATACCCACATTCATGCCCTTGGCAACAGTCAATGGGGCCAGAACATGGCAAGGGCAGCACTGGAATACAAGCTGAAAGCCGAGGAGAGCAGAAAGCACGGCGCTCAACCATTTTGAGCAAAATATCGAAATAGGCTTGACAACCCGAAGGGCTATCGTCTATATGAAATCTGTCGATTATAGACAGGTCAAGTAAAAGGGGAAATAGTTACCCCGCAAATTAATAAAAAAGGAGGAAGCCATGTTTCAGATCGAAATCGATTTTGACAAATGCCAGGGCGATGAGGAATGCGTGAACGCTTGTCCATCAGAGGTTTATGATTTTGAGGATGACAAGCCTGTTATTGCAAGGCCTGATGACTGCCTGGGATGTGAGACCTGTGTCGAGGTTTGCCCTGTAGGTGCAATCACAGTAGAAGAAGTCTAAGAAATCACGGTTTTTGAATAAAAAAGGGAGGCCTGGCGCCTCCCCTTTTTTTTATTGCCTTCCAAGCTTCTCCATTCAACAATCCAGATCAGAAAGCAATACCCTGGCCTTTTCAATATCTGCCGTTATCTGGCTTGCCAGCTCTTCCGGGCCTGAAAACCTTTTTTCATCACGGATTCTTGCCACCAGATTCACCTTTATCTCATGGCCATAGATATCCTTGTTGAAATCAAAGATATGCACCTCGGCTCCAAGCTTGTTATCTCCAAAGGTGGGATTGTAGCCGATATTAATCACGCCGCTGTAGCAGGATTCCCCGTGAAGCACCTGTACCGCATATACCCCGGGCTTCGGACAGAGGTCTTCCCGGTTGATTGAAAGGTTGGCTGTTGGAAACCCAACCACCGGGCCTCCTCTCTTCTTGCCCTTTCTGACCACCCCTCTTATCTGGTAATACCTTCCAAGCATCTTCCTTACTTCCCCCATCTCCCCCTTTTTCACGAGCTCCCTTATTACGGTGCTGCTGACAATTTTCCCATCAACCTTAACAGGAGGGACCACGTGAACCCTGAATCCCAGCCTTGACCCCATCTTCTCGAGAAACCTGATATCCCCCTCCCTGCCCTTTCCGCAGGCATAATCGTAACCCACCACCAGGTCCAGGACCCCGAGCCTTCGCCAGAGGATATCTTCCACGAACTCCGTGGCAGTTGTACTGGCAAACTCCCTGGTAAAGGGAAGGCATACCAGATGATCTATGCCTGCCGCCATTATCAGCTCCACCTTCTGCTCCAGGGTGGAGATGAGTTTTGGTGGATTATCCGGCCTCAAGACCTTCATGGGGTGGGGATGGAATGTCAGGGCCACCTTGTCTCCCCCGGTTTCAGCGGATATTTCCACCACCTTTCTGAAAAGGGCCTGGTGCCCGAGATGCACACCGTCAAAGTTTCCGATGGTAAGGGCCGCCTTGTAAAATGGTCTTTCAATCTCGCTCAATTCAGAGTATATTTTCATGGTTATTTCCGTTCCATGTCGGCCTGTGGCGCCTCTCCGGCCGGGCTGAATGGTTCAAAGGAATACGAAGCATTCTGGCAGAGGGTAATATGCACCCTTGACAATGGCAATACCTCCATATTTAATACGGACGTTCGTGCCGAAGTGGCGGAATTGGTAGACGCGCTAGATTCAGGATCTAGTGGGAGTTATTCCCGTGGGAGTTCGAATCTCCCCTTCGGCACCATTTCTTTTGCTTACCAACCCTTTCCCAAACGGATCATTCAGGATGCCAGGCCAGGAGCCCGGCTGCAACCAGGGCCAGAACAATGCCCAGGACCTGTCTGGGCCTGATGGACTCATGCAATATGACCACGGCCAGGACCACGGTCACCAGCGGATACATGGCGGTCAGGGAGGAAATCACCGAAATGGGGCCGGTCTTTACTGCAGTGAAAAAGAAATACAGGCCGATGGTACCGAAAATTCCTGTCAATAACGCGTACATTATGCCCTGGAAATTTCCGGCAAGCCTTGGCCCAAGAAGCCAGACCACTGCGACGCTGGTCAGCATCACTCCTACAGCCTCGTAAAAGACAGAAGTTGCAGGGGTTATGGTCCTGAGGGCAAGCTTTGGAAAAAACGCCCACAATCCCCAGCACAAAAGGGCAGCCAGGGCATTTGCCAGCCAGTCTGTCATCATCTTGATAGGGCTAGAGGAGCCTCAGAAATCGTCTCTTTCCTACCTTTAGAACTGCCCCCTGCCCGGAAACGGCCACCTCGTCCGAGGAAACCTTTTCTCCGTCAATGGTGACAGCGCCCTGCTTTATGAGTCTTCTGGCTTCAGACGTGCTCTTGACCAGCCCTGCTTCCTTTAACACTCTGGGCAGAAAAACACTGGACCTGTCCACGTCTCCTCCAAGGACATACTCCGGAATATCCTCCGGGATCTCCTTCCTGGCAAACTGGGCCTCAAAACGGGCCCTGGCCTTGTCTGCTGCCTCCCTGCCGTGGAATCTCGTCACCAGCTCCATGGCCAATCTGGCCTTGACCTCCTTGGGATGGATGCTGCCCTGCTCAACCGCCTCCTGGAGCCCGGTTATGTCTTTCATGGACAGGGAACTCAGGAGTTCATAGTAGCGGAACATGAGCTGGTCGGAAATGGACATCAGCTTACCAAACATCTGAAAGGGTTCTTCGGTAATCCCCACGTAGTTTCCAAGGGACTTGCTCATCTTGTTGACGCCGTCGAGTCCTTCGAGAAGCGGCATGGTCAGTACGATCTGGGGCTCCTGGCCGTACTCTTTTTGGATATGGCGGCCAACCAGGAGGTTGAAGGTCTGGTCCGTGCCTCCAAGCTCCACGTCGGCCTTTAAGGCAACTGAATCGTACCCCTGTATGAGCGGATAGATAAATTCGTGGACGGCAATGGACTTCTGATTCTGAAAGCGCTGCTTGAAATCCTCCCTTTCCAGCATCCTGGCCACTGTGTACTTGGCACATAGCCTTATCATGTCGATGGAACGCATTTCGTTCATCCAGGTACTGTTAAATGCCACCTCCGTCTTTTCGGGGTCAAGGATCTTGAATATCTGTTCCTTGTACGTGGCAGCATTCTCCTGTACCTGTTCAGGGGTAAGAGGGGGCCTGGTGTCGGATTTCCCGGTGGGGTCGCCAATAAGGCCGGTGAAATCCCCGATGAGAAAGATCACCTGATGGCCAAGGTCCTGAAAATGTTTCATCTTCTGAATGAGCACGGTGTGCCCCAGGTGAAGGTCCGGGGCAGTGGGGTCGAATCCGGCCTTCACCCTCAGAGGCTTACCGGAAGAAATGGCACGCTCGAGCTTTTTTTTGAGCTCTTCCTTGTTGATGATGTCTACTGATCCCCGCCCGATAACCTCCAGGGATTTTTCTATGTCCTTTTCCATGTCAGCCTGTCCAAGTCTCCGTCTTTCGACATTCAATCCGCCGCCTCTACGCTCTCACGGATTGCATGACAGCGGGAAATTCCCTTTTCTTTTGCCCTTTCCTGTTGGTCCTTCGAACAAAGCGCAAACCTACTTGGCATAATCAACCGCCCTGGTCTCCCTGATTACAGTGACCTTGATCTGGCCGGGATAGGTAAGCTCGCTTTCTATCTTTTTGGTTATATCCCTGCACAGCATGGCGGCTTCAGCGTCAGTGAGTTTTTCACTGTTCACCACTATCCTGATCTCCCGTCCGGCCTGTATGGCAAAGGATTTTTCCACCCCGGTAAAGGAAGTTGCTATTCTCTCCAGGTCCTCCAGCCGTTTTACATAACTTTCCAGCATCTCCCTTCGGGCACCCGGCCTAGCACCAGAAAGTGCATCCGCGGCCTGGACCAAAACTGCCAGAATGGTTTCAGGTTTTACGTCTTCGTGGTGAGCAGCGATGGCATGGACCACGTCCCGTGATTCCCCATATTTCTTCGCAAGGTCCGCCCCGATTATGGCATGAGATCCTTCTACTTCATGATCCACTGCCTTGCCTATATCGTGAAGCAACCCGGCTCTTTTGGCCTTTTTGACATTTATACCAAGCTCGGCCGCCATGATCCCGCACAGGAAGGCCACCTCCACGGAGTGCTGAAGCACATTTTGCGCATAGCTGGTACGAAACTTCAGTTTACCCAGGAGCTTTACCAGTTCGTGATGGATACCGTAGACTCCCACGTCAAACGTGGCCTGCTCCCCCGCCTCCCGAACGGTGGTATCGATCTCCTTTTCCACCTTTTTTACAACTTCCTCGATCCTGGCCGGATGGATTCGCCCGTCCAGAACGAGCCTTTCAAGGGCCACCCTGGCCACCTCCCTCCTAACCGGGTTGAATCCGGAAAGCAGCACTGCCTCGGGTGTGTCATCGATGATGATGTCAATTCCAGTGGCTGCCTCTATGGCCCTGATATTCCTGCCTTCCCTGCCAATGATCCGGCCCTTCATCTCCTCGTTGGGCAAGGGAACCACTGAAACGGTGCGGTCAGCCACATATTCACCAGCGTAACGTGCTATTGCCAACGCTATTATTTCCCGGGCCTTTTTGTCAGCCAGTTCCTTGGTCTCGGTCTCCAGCTTTCTGAGCATCTTCCCCGCTTCCTGGCGAATTTCTGCCTCGAAACTCTTTAACAGGTGTTCCCTGGCCTCGTTACCGGACATGCCGGATATCTTCTCCAGCATGGTTCTCTGTTCCGTAACCAGCCTTTCTATTTCCTTCTGGCGTTCCAGCAGGCCTGACTCCGTGGCCTTGAGGTTCTTTTCCTTCTCCAGGAGCTCTATCTCCTTGAGATCAACCAGCTCCTTTTTCTTGTCGACCTGTTGCTCACGGTGAAGCAGGCGTTTTTCCTGGCTTCTGAGTTCCCCCTTTCTTTCCGAAATCTCGTCTTCAGCCCGCCTCTTCAATTTCAGGGCCTCTTCCTGGGCCTGGACCTGGGCCTCCTTGAGGATACGGCGCGCCTCTGCCTCGGCATCCGCCCTGATCTTTTCGGCATCCGCCTTCTCAACGGCATGTTTTTTGGAAATCATTGCCTTGGCCATGACATAACCTGCAGCAACGCCGGCAGCAGCAAAGCCAATAAGCAAGAATACAGTGAGTAGATCCATGTGTGGCTCCTCCGTGATGGATATTGTGCCACACCCCATCTCAACGATATGGATAAAACGGATAGTGGTTCAGAAAGAAAGGCTTAAGATTTTTGTCCCTCAATTAATGCTTGGATACTTTTTACGTACCTGTCTGCCTCCGAAACAAAGGAAATCAAGGGTTTTCGAGGAAAAAACCGTTCTGGTCCCACAACTATTGATTTGTTTCGTTGTCCTGCGAAGTATTCCTAAGTATATCACGATCTGCCTGGGGCAGAATTGCTCATCTTAAACCTTCTTTGCCAAAATCCGTATATATAAAACCCAGACGGGGTTATAGCCTCAATAAACCCCGCCGTGCCGTGTCTGCTGGGCTTATTGAACCTGAGATAACTCAGGTGGGTGTCATGTTCGCTTCCAACGGAAAAGGCTGTTCTCCCTTTCCACTCTTCCACGAAGATACGACTCCCTTGTACGGGGTGTTGGCTCAACAAACTTGCAGCAGCCCACGAACACAGCAGGGAAACTTTCCTATTATCTTAACAGATCTATCAAATTTTTTCACCAAGGGAAGAACTAATTTTTTCAAGCAGCCTGTGGCCCTGACTCTGCAGTCTTTCCTCAAGAGATGTCAATCGGTTCCTGGCTGCAAACAATTCCCTGCCTAGACTCATCACAGTAAGAATCATCAAGCGGTTGGGAGGAAGGCCCGGCTGACTGGTTTCAACTTCTTCCGCCTTTTTTTCAATATAAGACGCCACCTCCTGAAGGTCTACCTCCGGGTCATCACCCTTGAGTTCATAGATGTTACCCAAAAATTTCAGGCGAACAATCTGGGCCAACTTAATACCGCCTCCGTTATTCTATTGGAACCTGCGCTATGGAGAGTCCATAGGAAGTTCCTGCTGGACCTGTTCCCGCTCCGCCCTGATTCCATCAAGGCGTTGAAGCATGTTTTCAACCCTCTCTCCTATGTTTCTTCTCTCATCTTCAAGCTCCGCTATCTTCATGGACATCTGCCCGTTTTCAGATTCCAGCTGTTGAACCCTCTCTTGCAGCTGCCTCTTTTCTTCCTCAAGGCCGTTTACGTATTCAATCAACCTGTCAATCTTTTCTTCAAGTTTTGCAATGATTTCAAGATCCATGTCCAGCTGTACTCCTTTTAATGATATTGCAAGCGTTACCCATCATCTGGTTCCGGCAAGGTTTCTTTGGCAAAAGGGCCTATTATGGAACCGGGGTTACAAGAAAAATTATCCAGATAGCTAAAGGGATATACCATGGTGGATTCCCCAATCCTGGTCTTACCCTTTAACACACAATGGCTGCCAATTATAGAGTCTTTTCCTATTTCAACATCCGGTTCTATATAGGTGGTCTCCGGCATGGAGAAGGTAACCCCTGCCGCCATGTGCTTATCCCTTATCCGGCCAAGCAGGACACCTTCAGCAAGTGCCAATTGCTGGCGAGAGTTTACACCAAGGGCCTCCTCTTCACTGGCCAATTGAAAGGCACAGACATCCAAACCTGCCTCAAGGCCCAGGCTTACTATATCTGTCAGGTAGTACTCTCCCTGTGCATTTTCACAACCCACCTTTTCGAGCAATTCGAAAACCTGATCGCCTCTAACGATGTATGTGCCGGTGTTAACCTCCCGGACAGCCTTGATGTTCTCATCGGCATCCTTTTCTTCCGTTATGCCGACCAGTTTCCCATTTTCATCCCTTACTATCCTGCCATAACCTGTTGGGTCATCAAATTCAGCGGTGAGAATGGAAAGATCGCATTTTCCATCATAATGAGCCAGAAGAAATTTGGCTATGGTCTGCGGCCTGAAAAGCGGAGTATCACCGCAGATTATAAGAATTTGCCCTCCCACGCCAGAAAGGAGCTTCTCCGTGCAGGCCACGGCATGGCCGGTACCAAGCTGTTCCTCCTGGCAAACCGTACGAAAACCGCGCCCGGAAAGATACGATTCTAAAATTTCCCTCCCATGGCCGGTCACGACCACCTGGCGAGACATTGGGACTCCTGCGGATTCCAGGATCCTTATTACATGCATGATCAGTGGAATCCCCAGGAGCCGGTGCATGACCTTGGGCAGCCGGGATTTCATTCGGGTACCCCTTCCAGCAGCCAGAATAACTCCAGTAATATCAAAGGCAGAATTCATAAATCTAAAAAAGAAAAGGCAAGCCTGACAGCTTGCCTTTTCTCTCCCCTCCCCAGGATCAATATATCAACATATTAGCTCATTTTTCCAGCTACCTTGAGCCGAGCAGTTGCCCTGGCCATGGCAGCCATGGCCCTTGCCATATCAATATCTTCCTTGCCGGCCTTGGCCTGCTGTATGCGCTTCTCCGCCCGTTCCTTGGCGCGAAGTGCACGCTCCACGTCTATTTCTTCCGAGACTTCCGCAGCTTCGGCAAGCACGGTCATCTTGTTGTTGGATACCTCCACAAAACCGCCGCTGATGGCAAGTTTTACGGTTTCTCCATCCTTGTTATAGTGCATCTGCCCGATATTAAGGGTAGACAAGATGGGCGCATGATTAGCCATAACACCAAAGACGCCCTCAGTACCAGGTACTGTGCACAGGTCAACCTCGTCACTTACAACAAGCTTTCGCGGTGTGACCACTTCCAGGTTTAATTTATTGGCCATTTTTACACCCTAACCTTATTTTAACCTTTGTCAGCCTTTTCCCTGGCTTCTTCGATTGTACCTACCATGTAGAATGCCTGCTCTGGCAGATCGTCGTGTTTTCCATCCAGGATTTCCCTGAATCCTCTGACCGTGTCTTCAACCTTGCAGTACTTCCCAGGCATACCTGTAAAGGTCTCTGCAACGTGGAAGGGTTGAGACAGGAATCTCTGTATCTTCCTGGCCCTTTGAACGATGATCTTGTCCTCATCGGAAAGTTCATCCATACCGAGGATTGCGATGATGTCCTGCAGGTCCTTGTATTTCTGCAGTGTCTGCTGGACCTCGCGGGCAGTGAAGTAATGTTCCTCGCCCAGGACATTGGGATCCAAGATCCTGGAGGTGGAATCAAGCGGGTCAACAGCAGGATAGATTCCGAGTTCTGCGATCTGACGGGAAAGAACAACCGTACCGTCCAAGTGAGCGAACGTGGTAGCAGGTGCAGGGTCAGTCAAGTCGTCAGCAGGTACGTAAACACATTCAACAGCTGTAATGGAGCCCTTGGAGGTGGATGTAATACGTTCCTGAAGGGCACCGAGGTCTGTAGCAAGAGTCGGCTGGTAACCAACAGCTGACGGGATACGGCCGAGCAGCGCCGAAACCTCTGAACCTGCCTGGGTAAAACGGAAGATGTTATCGATAAAGAAGAGCACGTCCTGACCCTCTTCATCACGGAAGTATTCTGCAGCCGTCAGTCCGGTAAGACCGATCCTGGCGCGCGCCCCAGGAGGCTCGGTCATCTGGCCATAGATAAGTGCCGCCTTTGGCAGAACGCCTGATTCCTTCATTTCCAGGTACAGGTCGTTTCCTTCACGGGTACGTTCACCTGCGCCACAGAACACGGAGATACCACCGTGCTGCATGGCGATGTTATGAACCATCTCCATCATGATAACTGTCTTGCCGCATCCTGCACCGCCGAACAGGCCCATTTTACCACCGCGTGGGAACGGAACCAGAAGGTCAATAACCTTGATACCGGTTTCAAGGACCTTGACTGTGGTATCCTGCTCCACAAAGGCCGGAGCCTTTCTGTGAATGGGATAATGGACGTTTGATTCAATGGGGCCCTTGCCGTCTACCGGCCAGCCGACAACGTTCATGATCCTTCCCAAGGAAGCCTCACCAACAGGAATCTTGATGGGAGCGCCGGTGTCCTTGACATCCATGCCCCTGACAAGACCGTCAGTGGTGTCCATGGCGATTGTACGGCATACATTGTCGCCAAGATGCTGCGCTACTTCCAGGTAAAGATTGTCTTCTTCATCGCTGATAGCAGGGTTGGAAACCAACAGACCGTTCAAGATGTTCGGCAGTTGCCCAGGTTCGAACTCCACGTCCACAACCGGTCCAATCACCTGCACTACTTTTCCTATATTTGCCATTTGTTCCTACCTCCCACAGGGTTCGTGACCCAAACTTTTTCTTCAATTAACCCTTGAGTGCCTCGGCACCACCTACGATGTCCATGAGCTCGGTGGTAATAGCCGCCTGGCGCGCCTTGTTGTAGGCGAGGGTTAATGATTCAATCATATCCTTGCATGCCCTTGAGGCATTATCCATAGCTGTCATACGAGCTGCCTGTTCACTGGCCCCTGTCTCCAGCATCGCCGCCATTATCTGTACGTTGATATACATCGGCATGAGCTGGTTCAGGATCTCTTCCGGTTCCGGCTCGTATATGTAGGCTGCCTTTGGCCCCTCTTCCTCTGATGTTTCGGTTTCAGCTGATTCCAGGCCCGTGGCGCTGATGGGCAGCAGCTTCTTGATGGTGGGCTTCTGGGTGACGACGTTTACGAACCTTCCATAAATAAAATCCACTTCGTCCACTTCGCCATCGAGAAACAGCTTGGAAAGCTGCTGGCCTGCCTTGCGGGCGTCCTGCATCTGGATATCACCCATGACATCGGTTATGGAAAGGGGCATTTCCAGCTTTGATTTTGAAAAATAGCTGTAGCCCTTTCTTCCGATGCAGCCCACCAGGACATCCTTGCCTTCGTCCTTCTGGGCATCCAGAAACTTTTCCGAGGCGCTTATTATGTTGGCATTAAACGCGCCGCAGAGGCCTCGGTCAGAGGTGACCACCAGAAGAAGCACCTTTTTTACGTCCCTTTGCTCCATCAGTGGAAAGACGTTGGGGTCAGCCGTTCCGGACAGTTGCCCCATTACTGAGGCAAACTTGTCGGCATAGGGCCTAAACTCCTCCATACGGGCCTGAGCACCGCGCAGCTTGGCCGCAGCCACCATGTTCATGGCCTTGGTTATCTGCTCGGTCTTTTTGATACCCGTTATTTTTATCTTAATATCTTTTAAGGATGCCATTTATCCGTGCCCCCTGAGGTCCTTACACGTTGTGAGTGGATTTGAACTCAGCGATGCACTCGTTAATCGCCTTTTCCATCTTCTTGGCCAGTTCGTCGCTGATTTCCTGCTTTTCCTTCAGCTCTTCGTAGATCTGGGGGTATTTCTGCTCAGTAAATTCGTAGAGTGCCTTTTCAAATTCCTGTATTGACGTAACAGGAAGCTCGTCCAGCATACCCTTGGTGCCTGCGTACAGTGACAGTACCTGTTTTTCCATCGGGAGCGGATTATACTGGGGCTGCTTCAGCAGTTCCACCAGGCGCTCACCACGATTCAGCTGCTTCTGGGTGGCCTCGTCAAGGTCACTGCCAAACTGTGCAAATGCTGCGAGTTCACGGTACTGGGCCAGGTCCAGACGAAGTGTTCCGGCAACCTGTTTCATGGCCTTTACCTGGGCTGCACCACCAACCCTGGAAACCGACAGACCGACGTTAATGGCTGGCCTGACACCTGCGAAGAAGAGCGAAGGCTCCAGGTAAACCTGGCCGTCGGTAATGGAAATAACGTTGGTGGGAATATATGCGGAAACGTCACCCTGCTGGGTTTCAATGATGGGCAGGGCCGTCAGGCTTCCTGCTCCCAGATCGTCGTTGAGTTTTGCAGACCTTTCCAGCAGCCTGGAGTGGTTGTAGAAAATGTCTCCGGGGTAAGCCTCACGTCCTGGAGGACGCCTGAGGAGAAGTGAAAGCTCGCGGTATGAAACAGCCTGCTTTGAAAGGTCATCATAGATGATCAGGCAGTGCTTTCCGTTATCCCTGAAGTACTCACCCATGGCTGTGGCGGCAAAAGATGACAGGTACTGGAGGGATGCGGGCTCACTTGCACTACTTGCAACGACTGTGGTGTATTCCATTGCCCCTGCGCGCCTGAGGGCCTCGACCACCAGGGCCACAGTAGCCTGCTTCTGGCCAACGGCGTTGTATATGCAGTAAACATCGGTTTCCTTCTGGGCGATGATGGCGTCAACACCGATTGCCGTCTTTCCGATCTGGCGGTCACCGATGATAAGTTCGCGCTGCCCTCTACCCACAGGAGTCATGGCGTCAACCGCCTTCAGGCCTGTATAGCAGGGCTCATGAACCGGCTTCCTGGCGATAACACCCGGGGCCTTCATTTCAATGCGCCTGAACTCCTTGGCATCAATGGGGCCCTTACCGTCAATGGGGTTACCGAGGCCGTCAACGACCCTTCCCAGCATGCAGTCACCCACGGGAACCTGGGCGATCCTGCCGGTCCTCTTGACCGGGTCGCCTTCCTTGATGTTTTCCACGTCTCCCATGACCGCCACACCGACGTTGTCCTGCTCGAGGTTCAGGGCAACGCCCATGATGCCGCCCGGGAACTCCAGGAGCTCCATTGCCATGCAGTTGCGCACGCCGTAAACACGTGCAACGTTGTCACCGACTGAAAGGACCGTACCGGTTTCAGCAAGGTCTACGGTCTTTTCGAATTCCTGTATCCTCTTCTTTATTATATCGCTGATTTCGGATGCGTTTATCTGTGCCATTATCCTATTTCACCCCTCCCTATGGATTCTTTCAAGCCTTCGAGCTGGCTTTTTATACTACCGTCCCAGACCATATCGCCGACATGGGCTACCACGCCGCCGATGATTTCCGGGTCTTCTTCCGCCACCAGGACCACCTTCTTGCCGGTCGCCTCTGCAAACACCTCTTCCATCTTCTTCTGGAGATCCGAGGAAAGAGGTACTGCCGTAGTTACTCTTGCGCGGACCACTCCGGTTTCCTCATCAATGAGCTCCTGGAATGCCTCCGCAATCAGCGGCAAATAATGGATCCTGTTTCTCTCCACAAGGACCCTGAGAAAATTTGCCATGGTCTCGTCAACCTTCGCTGCCTTGATAAGCTCTTCAATGATATCCTGCTTTACGTCCAAGCCGATGATGGGACTCTCAAGGGCGGCTCCTATTTCAGGGTTGCCCTTGAGGAACCCATTCAGCTCCTGAAGGGTCTCATTAAAGGCCTGCAGCTTATCCTCTTCCTTGCCTACTGCAAAGAGTGCCTTTGCATACCTTCGTGCCAATACTGTGCTAATCAATTTTTATGCACCACCCTTTCAAGGTATTCACTGATGAGCTTTGAGTGATCCTGCTCAGTCAGATTTTTCCTGATTATTTCTTCGGCCATCTTCACTGCCACGTTGGCCACCTCATCCTGGAGTTCCTTCTTGGCCTTGGCAAGTTCCTGCTGAACGTAGTATTCCGCCTGTGCCCTGATACGTTCTGCAGTTTCCTGGGCCTGCTTGATGATCTTGTCCTTTTCGGCCTCACCCTGCTTCACAAAACTTTCAAGGATTTTCTTGGCCTCTTCGTCCATGCCCGAAAGCTTCTTCTCGTACTCGGCATACTTCTTTTCAGCCTCCACCTTCTTGGCCTCCAGATCGTCAAAGGCCTTGGCGATGGATTCAGAGCGTCCCTTGAGACTGTCTGCTATGGGCTTTTTCAGGTACTTGAGAAGAATAAGCACCAGCAGGGTGAAGTTCAGGCAATGCCAGATAAAGTTCATTATCTGGACATGCGTCAACGCGTGAGAATGTCCCTCATGGCCTTCGTGGCCAGCCTCTGCCTCGTGACCCGCCGCCGGGGCAGCTCCTGCATGCTCAGCAGCGACTGCTGCATGCCCGTGGCCGGTTGCAGCTTCCTCCGCCGCAAAGCAGCTTGAGCCCAGAAAGGCTGCGACAAACAATGACAGTAGTACTAAAAGCAAATATCTTCTGGAGAAAATCATTAAACTGCCCTCCCAAGCAATTTTTGAGCAATTTCCATGGCAAACGCTTCTGCCTGAGCCTGGAGGTCCTTCTTGGCAGCCTCGATCTGGCTGGTCAGCTGAGACATGAGCTCTTCCCTTTTGGCCTCGGCCTCCTTGGTGCTCTCCTCTATGAGTTTCTGCTCTTCTTCCCTGGCCTGGGCCCTGAACTTCTCGAACTCTTCCTTGCCTGCAAGGCGGGCCTGCTTCATCTTGTTTTCAAAGTCCTCTATCAGCCGCTTGGTGTTGTTCTCGAACCTGGCAGCCTCAGCCTCAATTGCATCCATCTTTTCACGGCGCTCCTTCATGACCTTTCTCAGTGGCTTGTAAAGCCACGAATTAAGGAGTGCAATCATAAAAAGAACACAAATGAGTTCTGCTACGATGGATAAATCTATAGTAATCATAAGCTCTCCTACCCCCGAAGGCTAAAATAGAAAAATATCAATCAGTTACAAAAATGAAGCTTCATTCATTATTTTTTAGAAGTAGCTTTTACCTTATTTGAGCCGCCGTGTCAACGCTTTTTCCGCTGCTCAGACACCTTTTCTGTCTCCCCAGAGTATCTTGTGCAGCTGCAATTGCAGCCTGGCATCGGGGCGGTCCCTCAGCATCCAGGCGGCCAGTTTTGCAGGTTCGACCTTTCCGGGCACCGGGGAAAAAAGGACCTGGCAAATTTGCGGCAAGTAGTACTCCCGAACCCTATTGAGTCCCCATTCATAATCCTTTTTCGAGTCGATTACAAATTTTATCTGGTCCTTTTTGGAAATAAATTTCAGATTTTCCAAATGAAACGATTCGGCGTGGCCGCTGCCGGGGGTTTTCCAGTCCAGGATCTTGACTACCCTTGCGGGCACCCTGGCGACACTAAGTGAACCGTTTGTTTCAAGGAGGCACCTTCCACCCTCTTGCAGAATCCTCTCCATCAGCGTGTATACACCAGGCTGAAGAAGCGGTTCCCCGCCGGTCACAAGGACCAGGGAAATACCGGCCTTTTTCCAGGACTGCATGATTTCGCCGACTTCAGTCAGGGCTCCGGGGCCATGGGCAAACGTGGTGTCACAGTAGCTGCACCTCAGGTTGCAACCTGCCAGGCGGATAAAAAAACAGGGATACCCGCTGTAGCTGCCTTCCCCCTGGATGCTGGAAAACATCTCGCAGAGGTAAAGCCCTTCATGGGGACTTTTATTCACGGTAAATCACGCCTGAAGAAGGAGTCTCGCAGACCTTTACACTGGTTGCCTCAACCCCGGGGAATGCCTTCAGCTCTTCCCTTACCTTGTGGAAGATGAATTCGGCGAGCCTTTCAGATGAGGGATTTTTCTTCGAGAATTCAGGCAGTTCGTTCAGGTTCTTGTGGTCCAGCCGGGCCATTATCTTTTTTACGATATTTTTCAGGTCACGAAAATCTATGGCAACGTCGATATCGTTCAATTCCCTTGCAGTCACGGCCACCTCCACGTCCCAGTTATGGCCATGGAGGTGTTCACAGTTGCCGGGGTAATTCCTCAAAAAATGTGCAGATGAAAAATGTGTCTTTACAAAGACCTCGAACATGAAAGTTTCTCCTATTTCAACCTTTCAATCCCTGGGTCCAAAGAGCGCGGTCCCAATCCTCACTATGGTCGCCCCTTCCTCGACCGCCTCTTCGAAGTCCCGGGACATGCCCATGGAAAGCTCGTCCAGCCTCATGCCTTCCGGCAGGCCACGGGAGAGCGTCTTATCCCTCAGAAGCCTCAGTTCACGGAACCAGCGCCTGGCCTCCTGACTTGAAGCAGACCAGGGATGAATGGTCATGAGCCCCCTGACGCGCAGGGAGGAAAGGGAGCTGACCTCCCCGAGGAGGTCCCCGAGTTCTTCAGGCTCCACGCCTGACTTTGCCGGATCCCGCCCGATATTGACCTGCACCAGGCAATCAATCATTCTACCAAGCTCTTGGGCTTGCCTGTCCAAGGCCTTGGCAAGGCGAAAACTGTCCAGGGTCTCTACAAGGTCAAAATATTCCGCTGCAAGCCTTGACTTGTTCCTCTGGAGGTGACCGATAAAGTGCCACTGGATCCGCCCCCTGATATCTGAAAGTTCCTGGATCTTGGCCACTGCCTCCTGCACGTAGTTTTCTCCAAAGGAAGACTGGCCACAGTTAAATAGATCCCGGACCATCCCGGCCGGCTTTTTCTTGCTGACAGCCAGGATCTTTATCTCTCCAGGGTCCCTGCCGGCTCTCAGGGCGGCCTTATCCACCCTGGCCCTTATGTTTTTCAGTTGTTCACACATGGTTCAATCACCCCTGCCTCCAACAGCGTCTTCGAAAGCTCTGTCATGGGAAGCCCCACAACATTGGTCCATGAACCGCGGATCTCCCTGACCATGAAGCTTCCAACCCCCTGGACGGCGTATGCCCCTGCCTTGTCCAAGGGCTCTCCGGTCCTGCAATAAGCACGTATGGCCGGCATGCCGAAGCCTGAGAGATAAACCCGGCTTTCCACCACGAACAAAACCGCATGTTCCGGAGCTGGCCCCATGACACAAGTGCCTGTAAACACCTGATGCCACCTGTCGCTGAGCTCAGACAGCATCCTGACAGCATCTTCCATTCCTTCGGGTTTTCCATATATCCTGCCCGCCAGGGCCACGCAGGTGTCGGCCCCGATCACCACTGCCCCGCCCCTCTTGGAGTAAACTTCCCTGGCCTTGGCCTCGGCATTCTGAAGCACCATCTCCCTGGGCGAAAGGCCCGATTCCGGCCCAATCTCTTCAACGAGCGCAGCCTGGATGGTAAAATCCAGCCCCAGGGCGGCCAAGAGCTCCCTTCTCCTGGGAGAGCCGGAAGCAAGAACTATGGAAGTTTTAGCCCGAAAAGGGCCGAGGCATTCCTGGTCGTCCAATTTGCCACCTCTTCCAGGGGAATTCCCCTGATCTCTGCTATTTTTTCCGCAATAATCCTGGCCCTGGCCGGCTCGTTGACCTTGCCCCTGAAAGGTACTGGAGAAAGGAACGGGCTGTCGGTTTCTATCATGATCCTGTCCAGGGGAACAAACCTTGCCACCTCAACTGTTTCCTGTGCCTTGGGGAAGGTGACAACCCCGGTAAAGGATATGAAAAAACCGAGATCCAGGACCTTGCCGGCAAAACTCTTATCACCGGAAAAACAGTGGAAGACACCGGTCAGGGGAGTGGAAGATACGAAGGTTTTCAGAACAGAAAGACAATCCTGATGTGCGTCCCTGTCATGAATGATAACAGGAAGTCCCAAAGAGGCTGCGGCTTCAAGCTGTTCCTCAAATGCCCGCAGCTGAATATCTCTTGGCGTATGCTCCCTGAAATAGTCAAGGCCAATCTCGCCCCAGCCTGCTATCTTGTCTTCTTTTGCCAGGTCAATCAGGCTGTGAAGGGAACCCGTATCGAAATCCTTGGCATCATTTGGATGGATTCCGACGGCAGCAAACGCGCCTGGATAACGCCTGGAATAATCCACTGCAGCCCTGGAGCTTTCAAGGTCTATCCCCACGCTTATCACGGTCTTTACGCCACACTTCCCGGCCCTTTCCAGGACCTGGCTGGTGTGCTTCCCTTCATCTATCATGTCCAGATGGACGTGTGTGTCCACCAGGACAACTTGTTCTGCCATTGGTGAGATACCTTCCTTCCAGATTATGGTTTTATCAGCTTGTAAGCGAAGGAATTATCCTGGGAATGGTGATCACGCATGTTGTCCCGCCGATCCTGTTGGTGCTTAGTGTCAGGACCCCGCCATGAAGCTGCACGATCTGTTTCGCCTTTGAAAGCCCAAGACCCAGGGCATTTAGCTTGGTCGTGAAAAAGGGATTGTCAACCTTTTTGAAGTGGCCCCTGGCTATACCAAGGCCACTGTCGGATATGCGAAGTTCCACGTCTGAGCCCTTCTTGGCAATGGCTATCACCAGTATCCCCCCGTCTGGCATGGCCTCCAGGGAATTTTTTATGATGTAGAGCACGGCCTGCTGGAACCGTTCACGGTCTGCCCGTATCATAACCTCTTCAGCAGGATAGTTTCTGTGGAGTGCAACGCCTATTTCCTCAAGGTCGGACTGAATCATCACTGCAGTAAGATCCATTACAGATGTCAGGTCCACCATTTCCCAGGACATGGGCCCGCTATCCTGAAGCTCTGCTATGTGCAGAAGGGTCTCTTCTATCTTGTCTGCTTCCTTTATGATGGCATCCAGGTATGCGATCTTGTTTTCATCCGACTCCCTCCTTCTGAGCACCCTGGAAATTCCGCCTATGGCCGAAAGGGGGTTTCTCATCTCGTGAAGAATCCGGTCCAGCATCCTGCCTATCGCGGAAAATTTCTCTGTCTCCACCAGAAGGTGCTTCTGCTCTTCAACGGCCCTGTTCACTTCCCTGAGGCGTGCCATCCCGTTTTCGAGCTTTCTGCAAAGCTTGCTCTGGCAGATGGCTATGGATGCAAGACCTGTAAACAGGTGCAGGCTGTATAACAACTCCGATGAAATCGGATTCCTGTTATAGATATTATCTGCCAGGACCACCCCGTACCGCTCCCCGTGACTGCAAAGGGGTGCAACCGCGAATTCATCGGTTCCGAGCCGCTGGCACATGCCAGGAGATTCAAGCGTCCCGCCTGCACCGTCCCGGGTAACCACGTATGCCTGGTTTTCAATAATGGAACGCACCAGCACGTTCTCTTCCATGGACATGGGTACCTGTATGGAGCTGGCCAAAAGATTCATTGGATGATCCTGGTCCGTAAGCTGGTCCTTGACGCCTTCCAGGATCTCGAAGAGGCCCAGATTTTCCCTGTTGATCTCGCCCCAAATCCTGCCGGCCTCCTCGGGGCTGTGAGGGCCCAGGCCGAATTTGCCCTTGAGGACGTTTTCATCTTCATCCAGCATAAAGAGGAATGCCCGGTTAAAACCAAGGCCTTCGCCGCTGGTTGTCCCTGCCAGCACTGCATTCAGGATATCGTTCACCTCCCTGGCCTGGACAAATGTCTCGTTCAGCTTGATCACAAGCTCCAGAAGCAGTTTAAGGGAACCTTCGGCCCCCTTTCCGGGAGTGGCCAGGGTTCCAATAACCATATTGGTTCTCTCGTTCATGGCATCACATCAGGCTTTTCGGGAAAAGTGTGTCATTAGGCATCTTACAAAAGAAAGTCATAAGGCAGAAATCTTGTCTCGCTTGATCCTTTTCGTATTTCCACTGCACGCATTGGTAAGCCGGGAAGTTGCCCCTGAGAGCTTTTGAAGCTTTTCACTAAAACCCTTGACACAATTATTATGGTCCGTATACTAATTCAATACTGTCTAAAAGTCATCTGCGGGTTTTTTCAAGAACACAAAAAAAGGAGGAAGTTATGCGCAAGAAACTTACATCACTGGTAATGGCACTTTTTTTCACAGTTGGTCTTGCAGGAGTAAGCATTGCAGGTAGCTGCAAGGGTGACGTGGTAAAGAACGAAGGCGGAGAGATGGTCATCAAGCTCAAGGGTGACTGCAAGGCCAAGGCTGGCGACTCCGTAAAAATCAAGGTCAAGGCTGCAGCAAAGGTTGAAGGCTGCTAAATAGCTTTGAAAATTCTTACATAGAAAAGGCCGTCCTCTGTGACGGCCTTTTTTCGTGGCGCTTGTCTTGAACCATACCCAAATCATCCGCACCGGCTTTTGAGCTCTCCTATGGCCTCCCTGTAATCCTCTCTTCCGAATACCGCCGAGCCTGCCACGCAGATATCAGCACCGGCTTCCACCACGGAACGTATGGTACGGCTGTTGACCCCCCCGTCCACCTCTATTGCCAGGGAAATACCTCTCTCTTCACTCATGGTTCTGACCTGGCTGATCTTCCTGAGGGCCGAGGGAATAAACTCCTGGCCGCCAAAGCCGGGATTTACACTCATTATCAGGACCATGTCCAGGTCGTCCAGGACGTATTCTATGGCAGATGGATGGGTTGCCGGATTCAGTACTGCTCCTGCCCGAGCCCCCAGGGACTTTATCTGTTGTATGGTACGGTGAAGGTGTGTACATGCCTCAACGTGCACGGTCACGATATCGGCACCGGCCTTAATGAATTCTTCCACGTACCTTTCAGGCTCTTTTATCATAAGGTGAACATCCAGGGGCAAGCCTGTAACAGGCCTGATGGCCCTTACCACCAGGGGGCCGATGGTGATGTTCGGAACAAACCTGCCATCCATGACATCTACATGGATGAGATCGGCTCCGGCCAACTGGACTTGGGAGATCTCCTGGCCAAGCCTCGAAAAATCTGCGGACAAAATTGAAGGTGCTATTTGTACTTTCATAACAGTCCAGTTATATAGTCTAAAAACTTTTAAAAAGGAACAGGGTGAATCATATGGGAACCATTTCTATTGCAGACAAGATGGCAGGGTTCATGGAGAGTTCTTCATGGATCAGGAAGATGTTCGAGGAAGGAGCCCGTCTCAAAAAGGAACATGGGGCGGAAAAGGTGTGCGATTTCAGCCTGGGCAACCCGGACCTTTCACCGCCGGAGGCCTTCCAGGCCGCACTAGAAAGGATTGCCTCCGACCGTTCTCCAGGAGTCCATTCGTACATGCCAAATGCAGGGCTTCCATGGGTACGGGAGAAAATTGCCGCACAGGTGGAACGGGATCACCTTGTGAAACCCACTGCTGACGACATCATAATGACCTGTGGAGCCGCAGGGGGGTTGAACATCATTTTCAAGGCCATCTTGAACCCTGGTGAGGAGGTAATAGTTCCAAGGCCCTTCTTCGTTGAATACCACTTCTATACGGATAACCACGGGGGGAAACTCGTCCCTGTCAGCTGCAATGATGACTTTTCCCTGGACATGGATGCCATTAAAGAAGCAATAACAGACAGGACCAAGGCTGTACTGATAAACTCTCCGAATAACCCTTCAGGGGTCATCTACCAGGAAGATTCCATAAAAGAACTTGCACGCCTGCTTGATGAGACGGGCAAGGAAACGGGCCGGACCATCTTCCTAATCTCTGACGAGCCCTACAGGAAACTGGTATTTTCAGGAAACAGCGTGCCTCCTCTCATGAAGCACTATGCCAACACCATTGTCACAACCTCCTTTTCCAAGGACCTTTCCATCCCGGGGGAACGGATTGGTTACGTGGCGGTCCATCCGGATATCAGCGACAGGTCCCTTCTGCTCGGTGCCCTTAACCTTGCCAACAGGATACTGGGCTTTGTGAACGCCCCTGCCCTCATGCAGCGGGTAGTTGCAGAGGTGGCATCTGAAAGGGTGGATACTTCCGTTTACGAAAAGAGGAGGGACCTTTTTGCAGGGATCCTTGAGCGTGCCGGCCTTTCCTTCACCATGCCCCAGGGGGCCTTCTACTTTTTTCCCAAAAGCCCCATAGAAGATGAAACCAAATTTGTCAGAATCCTCCAGGATGAACTCATTCTTACCGTACCCGGTTCCGGCTTCGGGCTTCCCGGCCATTTCCGCATAGCCTTCTGCGTAGGTGATGAAGTAATCAGGCGCTCGGAAGACGGTTTCAAGAGGGCCGTTGAAAAGGCTGCGTCCTGACCCTTGAAATGTTAGGGCTACAATCCTAGCAGCAGATGACGGCTGTTCATCTGGTCCTTGCCGCCACCATCTCCCTTGCGGCAGGCTTTATCCAGGGGCTGAGCGGTTTCGGCTCGGCCCTTGTTGCAATGCCCCTTCTTCTGCTGTTCCTGCCTGCCAGGACGGCGGTACCCTTTTGCATCCTCATGGGCCTCGTGATTACACTGCAACTGGGATTGGGCCTGAGGAAACACCTGGATTTCAAAAAAATAGCCCCCCTTTTCACCGGATGCCTGCCCGGGATCGCATGTGGAACCTGGGTGCTGAAAAATGCAGACAATGTACTCATAAAAAAGGGCCTGGGCCTGGTGCTTGTGGCCTACAGCCTTTTCCAGCTTTTAATGAAACAAAGGTCCCTCAAACTGAGCCCTTACTGGGGAATACTTGCAGGTTTTCTTACAGGAGTGATAGGTGCGGCGTTCAGTGCCGGAGGGCCTCCAACCATCATTTACACCAGCCTGAACCAATGGGGCAAAGATACCATCAAGGCGACCCTTACGGGATTCTTCTTTCTTACCGGCCTCATCATCGCAGCGGCACATGCAGTCACCGGCATAACCTCGCCCATGGTCATGAAGCTCTTCATGTTGTCCATACCACCTGTGATTGCAGGTACCTTTTTGGGCACCCTGGCATACAAACGCCTTTCCCACAGGGAATACCTGAAGCTCATCTACGTGTTGCTCCTGCTCATGGGTGTGATGCTCCTGGTATCCGGCTGAGCCTAGCGGGCCACCCGAGAACAGCGGCACCCGTCTTCCTGCCCACGATCACCCGTCCTGTGCAGTCATTTGGCCTCTTTCACAGTGCGGCGGTCCTGCTCCTCTTCCTGCAGGAGACCCCACGCCCATTCAAGGGCATCGAGCACCCTGGGGGCTACGAGTTTCTTGGCCTCCTCAAAGCTTACCCACCTGTAGGCATCGTGTTCGGGTTTTCCTATCTCCGGGTTAACCGGCAGGGTTATGTCCCTGGTGCGGGTTTCAGCCAGGTAGTATCTTGCAATCTTTCTGCCCTGGTTGTAGGGGCCTGTCTCCCTGAAGTCATAACCCCACCTGAAATCAAGATCTGTTATGGTGGTTTCTTCCATTGTCTCACGCCTGGCCGCATCTATCGGGTCTTCCCCGGGCTCCACTATGCCCTTTGGAAAGTCCCAGTAGCCATAGGCACGCAGGAGGAGAAACCTCCATTTGCCATCCTGCCCTTTCCTGACCACAATCACTCCTGAAGAAAGCGTCAGGGGTTTCTTTTTTCTTCCCTTTTTCACAGCACGAGACGTCCTTCCTGCTTGATCCGGTGATCAAGATAATAGAGCACAGGCACCACCATCCTTGAGAATATGGTGGCAGCAACCTCACCTGCCATGAGGGAGATGGCAAGGCCCTGGAATATGGGATCGAACAGTATCACAAAGGAACCCACAACCACAGCAGACGAGGTGAGGAGCATGGGCCTGAACCTTATGGCCCCTGCGTCTATCACCGCTTCTCCAAGAGGCATGCCCTCTGCCAGGCGGAGTTCGATAAAATCCACCAGGATGATGGAGTTTCTCACCACTATACCGGCACCGGCGATAAAGCCGATCATGGAAGTGGCGGTGAAAAAGGCACCCATCATGGCATGGGCCGGTATGATGCCAATGAGGGAAAGGGGAATGGGAGCAAGGATTACCAGGGGCACCGAATACGACCGGAACCAGCCAACGACCAGCACATAGATAAGCACTATGACCACGGCAAAGGCGATCCCCATGTCCCTGAATACTTCATAGGTGACGTGCCATTCGCCATCCCACTTCATGGCCCACTTGTCAGAGGAAAAGGGAAGATGGGTATAGTAGAGCTCAATGCCCTCTTCTCCTGCAGGCGTTACCAGTTTTTCAAGGGCCTCGTTCATCTTGAAGATGGCGTATATGGGGCTTTCCTCCTCGCCGGAGACATCCCCGGTGACATAGACCACCGGCTTCAGGTTCTTGTGGTAGATGGGATGGGCAATGACCGTCTTCTGGATATGGGCCACCTCTGAAAGCGGAACCATGTGCCCGCTCATGGAGCGGACCATAATGGCCTTGAGGTCCGGAAGCCCTGCCCTTGAATCAAGGGGAAGCCTCAAAAAGATGGGGACATCCTCCCTGGCCTCCGGGACGTGAAGAAGCCCTACCGGGCTTCCTGCCATGTAGGCCTGCAGGACCTGGAGCACCCTTGCCGGATAGACTCCCGCCTGGGCAGCCTTGTCCTTTTCCACCACGACCCGGTACTCCGTCTGGGGATCCGTCATGTACCAGTCGACGTCCACTACCCCCTCGGTCTGTTCAAATATCTCCTTGATACGGCCTGCCACCTGGATCTGCTCTTCATAGTCGGGCCCGTAGACTTCGGCTACCAGGGTCTGCAGCACCGGTGGACCGGGAGGAATCTCCGTTACCTTTATCCTGGCACCGAACTGCCTGGCTACCTCCTGGAGTTTCGGGCGGAGCCGCTTTGCAATGGGGTGGCTCTGCTCGTCCCTCATGTGTTTTGGTAGCAGGTTGACCTGGATGCCGGCGACATTCGGCCCCCTCCTCATGTAATAGTGCCTTACCAGGCCGTTGAAATTAAAGGGCGCAGAAGTGCCTACATAAAGCTCGTAGTCCGTGACAACGTCCTCCCTTGCCAGGACGTCTCCAAGGGACCCTGCAACCCTGGCCGTCTGCTCAAGGCTTGTCCCTTCAGGCATGTCTATTATCACCTGGAACTCGCTCTTGTTGTCAAAGGGAAGCATCTTCACCCGGACCACCTTGAAATAAATGAGCGAACATGCAAGCAGAAACAACAGTGCCATGCCGCCCAGGAAGGCCCACCTCTGCCAGGCGTTCCTTATAAGGTGTCCCATTGCCCAGCGGTATATCTTGTCGAGCCTGGTGTCCTTTTCGACCTTGTGCTCTTCCTTCCGGCCCATGATGTGATAGGCGGTCCAGGGGGTGATGACAAAGGATATGACCATTGACAGGAACATGGCCACCGAGGCCCCGACAGGCATCGGCCTCATGTACGGGCCCATGAGCCCTCGTACAAATGCCAGTGGAAGTATGGCCACTATGACGGTGAAGGTCGCCAGGATGAGCGGGCTTCCCACCTCCACCACCGCCTCGGCGATGATGTCTTTTACGGGGCGGCCCTTGTTGAAGGGAAGACGAAGGTGCCGGACTATGTTTTCCACATCCACGATGGGGTCATCCACCAGGATACCGATGCAGAAAATCAGGGCGAAAAGGGTGACCCTGTTGAGGGTATAGCCATGAATGTAGTAGATGAAAAGGGTGAAGGCCAGGGTGACAGGGATGGCCACCAGTACCACGAGGCTTGCACGCACTCCCAGGAGCAGTGCCATGAGTATGGCCACTGAAATGGTTGCAATGGCCAGGTGCTCCAGGAGCTCGTTGGACTTCTCCCTGGCGGTTTCGCCGTAATCCCTGGTTACCACCACGTTTACATCAGCAGGGAGGATGAAACCCTTGAGGCCTTCCACCTTTTCTATCACCCTGTTTGCAAGCTCTGTTGCATTCCACCCCTTTCTCTTGGCAACGGCAATGGTCACCGCATCCCTGGGCTGGCCAGGGGCCATGGAAGTAACCCCCTCCTTGGCCCAGTGGCCCTTTCCTGCGCCTATCATCACGTAGGAATCAGGTTCCTGGGCGCCATCGGATATATCCGCGATCTGGCCGAGGCGGACGATCTTACCCCCCACGACCTTTACCACGGCGCTCTTGACGTCCTCTTCAGAGGAGAAGAAGTTGTTCAGGCGCAGGGAGAAGGCCATGTTGTCCCTGGTGATATCGGTTATCCACGATGCCTGGTTCTGGGATGAAAGGGCCTGGATCACGTCCACGGCATCAAGGCCCAGGGAGCTCAGTGAGCTTTGGCGAAGGTCAACCCTGAGCTGCCGCTTCAGGCCGCCTTTTATGGATGTACTGCTTATTCCAGGGATCTGCTTTATCTCGTCTCTTACCCTTGCCGCAAGCTGCCTGAGCTGAAGTGCATCGTAACCGTCTCCCCAGAAGGTGAGGCTCACTATGGGCACATCGTCAATGGAATGGGATTTCAGCAGCGGCTTGCTGCAACCGGGGGGGATCCAGTCAAAATGGGAATACAGCTTGTCATAGGCCTTTAGAAGACTGTCCTCGGTATCTTCTCCCACGTAAAACCGGACTATTGTCAGGGCCTTGCCGTCCATGGCCGTGGAATAGACGTATTCCACTCCGGGTATCTCCCACAGCAGCCTTTCCATGGGGCCGACGACCCTGGTTTCTATCTCCCCGGGGCTGGCCCCTGGCATGCTCACCATGACATCCACCATGGGGACAACTATCTGGGGCTCTTCCTCGCTTGGAGTGAAGAAAATGGCAAATGCCCCGAGAAGAAGGGATGAAAGGATGATAAGAGGGGTAAGCTTTGAATCTACGAATGTGTTTATGACCCAGGAAAGAAAGGGGGCCTTGTGAGTAACAGGATTTTCCCTGTGGCCGTTGCTGCTATTCAATGCGGCTTCCCTCGCTCACCCTGGAAAGATTGGATGAGACAATCTTCTCACCCGGGGACAGGCCGCTCAATACAAGGACGTACGTTTCAGGGACACCCTGTGCGGCCACATCGGGAAGAAGGGGCAAAAACGTACTTCCCGCCTTTCTCCACGTGCTGCCGGCCTTTATGATCCTCCAGCGGGCCATGTTTCCCTCATCCACAACAAAGACTCCGTTTATGCCCCCGCGTTTTACCACGGCACCCTGGGGAAGGAGTATGGCATTTCTGGACCCGACCTGCAGAAACATCCTGCCGAAAAACCCGCTCTTGAGATCAGCGGAGTCGAGGTCCGCAAGCACCGTAAAGGTACGGGTCTGGGGCCTGGAAGAACGCTGGACGTGTACCACGGGGGCTTCCATGTCCAGGTGTGCGGCAGGAACAGACACTGTCACCATTTCCCCCTCTTTCACAATGTCCTGGAGTGCTTCGTCCACATCCGCCTCAAACCAGAAGCCGCTTCCCTTGCCGTCGAGGCTTATCAGGGGCACGCCGGGATTTACATAAGTGCCCGGGTCCACGTTCCTGCCCGATACCCAGCCATCCATAGGGGCCTTGATCTTCACGTATGAAAGCTGGTTCTTGGCCTCCTGGAGCTGGGCACTTATCCTTTTGATGTCGGACTGTATGGCAGCCACCTGGTTCTTCAGCGCCAGGTACTCCGTGCGTGCCCGGTCGAATTCATCCTTGGTGGCCGACTCCTCCTTGTAGAGGCGGCTGAACCTGTTGAAGTTTATCTTCGAATACTCATACCTTGCAGAGACCGACTCGAGCTGGGCCCTGGCAGACTTTTCGGCGGAAAAAAGGGCATTCACCCTGGCCCTGACATCCGTATCGTCCACCAGTACCAGGAGATCTCCCTTCCTGACCGCATCCCCGATCTGGACGGGTACCTCCTTCACGAATCCAGGCATCTTCGCCGCGAGGGTAATGGAAACCTTGGAGCGCACATGGCCAGGGAAATACCGGACCTCCGGGACGTCAACGGCCTGAACCTCAAGCACATCCGCCTTGACACTCCGGCCTATTGTGACCTCTTCTGTCTTCCTTTCACTGCTGCATGAAAACAGCAGGAAAATACAGAAACAGCATGCCGTCCATTTAAGATTGAATCCTGGATTTCGCATAATTCCTCTCAGTCACTGGAACCGCTGGCTTTTTCAATAATATCTCTGCCCAAAACGCCGGATTTCCACCTAAGCTCAGACCATGCAAGCCTGGCCTGGAACCGGGCCCTTGCCGCGCTGAGCCTCGTTTCCCTCACGCTGGTATCTGCAGCCAGGAGCTCCACCATGAGGGCCAGGCCGTTTTCATACCTGTTCTTAAGTATACGCTGGCTCTCGACGGCCTGGCGCACGGCCTTGAGGGTAACATCCAGCTGTTTCCTGGCAGTCTGCAGCCCGTAGAAGGCCTTTCTCACCTCCAGCTCGATACCGCTTTCCACGTCTTTGAGCCTGGCGGCCTTCTTCTCTGTTTCGGCATCAGAGGCGGAAAGCCCTGCAAAGTCTCCCAGGCCGTTGAACAGGTTCAGAGACATGGTTGCCATAAAGGCCCAGGAATCTCCGCCGAAATCTGCAAACGTCTGCCTGTCCTGCTGGTAGATGCCGTGAAGGTTGAAGGAAGGAAGGAAGCGGAACTGGGCCTGGCGGTGGTTGTATTCGGCAATCCGGAGTTGATCCCTGGCCATAAGTATTTCCGGCCTTGACTTCCTTGCCCTGGAAAGCCACGGGGCAAGCGTGCCAGGGTCCTGGTTCTCATTGTCGAGTTCCTGAAGCTGCCACTGGCTGTCCTGCGAGACCCCCATTGCGCGGTTTAGGGCCGAAAAGGCCACTTTCAGGTCGTTTTGCGCCTGAAAAAGCTGCCTTTCAGTGGATGTCTTCTGTACATCCGCACTGAGGACATCTGACTTCAGGACAAGACCTGCCCTGAAACGTTTCTCCGAAAGCTCCCTGTGGGCCCGGGCCGTCTCCAGGGCCGCCTTTAAAACCTGGACCTTTTCCTGGGCAAGGAGGGCCTGGCAATAGGCCCGTTCCACTGAATAAAGCACCGCCTGGCCCGTGCTGTAGAGGCCAAGCTCGGACACGTCCTGCATGAGCCTCGAGGTCTTGTAGCCAATGTATTCCCTTCCCTGGTTGAAGATGGGCTGGGTCAGCATGAACCTGGCCTGCCAGTTGTCCCTGTAATCCGGATCGTTCAGGGTATCCAGGGCAAAATCCTGGCTGGTAAAATCCGCCTGGTTGAGCTTGTTTCCAAAGACCATTACAGGGTTGTTGGAACGGGCATAACCTGCCTGGAGATCGAGCCTTGGCAGAAAGGCGCTGATGGACTGCCTTACCTGCCAGGATGCCTTTTTCCTGGAGGCCAGGGCCTGGTTCATTGCAGGATTGCTGGAAAGCGCCGTGTCAAAGGCCTGTTTCAGGCTAAGAACCGGATGGCCTTCCTGTCCAAAACAGCAGGTGGCCCCAAAAAAGAAGACAAGGCACAAAACAGCCGCTGAAAGACTGTCTTTTTCCGGAAGATGAACCATAGATTGATTGTACCGTCCCAATTCATTAAGATCAGAGAGTTGCATGTCTTGTGCCAATGATAAAAACGCGGCCTTGTTCGATTCAAGACATGAAACAACTGTCAGTGCCTGGACATAATAAACTAAAACACCAATTTCTCAACTTCCGCCACATAAAATGGATTCACTGACACCGGATGACCACAAGAAACTGCAGGAGGCCTGGAATGCCCACAGAGAGGGAAGGCTCCTCCTGGCCAAAGAGCTATACGGCGAGCTCCTGGCCAAACACCCCAAGGCACCTGCCCTTCTGAATGCTCTGGCCACAGTCCTCATGGACCTTGGAGAAACAGAAACTGCCGTACGGGTCCTTGAAAGGGCCTGCCGGGGCGAACCCCACGTGCCTGCCCTCTATAACCTTGCAAGGTTGAAACAGATGCAGGGCCTCCTGGGCGATGCCGGAAGGCTTTACGAAACCATAATAGACAGCCAGCCGGATTTCGGCCCGGCCTGGCTGAACCTGGGTCTCCTTCTGAGGGACTGCGGCAGGCTAAAAGAAGCTGCCCGTGCCTTTAAAGAGGCCGAACGACTCATGCCGGACTATCCAGAGACCTTCAACAATCTCGGAGTAATCATGGAGGCCCTGGGCAGATTTAAAGAGGCGGAATCAAGCTTTCTGAAGGCCCTTTCCATAGACGGGGAATACTTTTCAGCCAGGTACAACCTGGCCTGTCTCTACCACAGGCTGGAACGGTTCCGGGAGGCCGAAAGGGAACTGAAGTGGATACTCGAAAAGAACCCCGGCGACCCTGGCGCAACCTACCTGCTCCAGACCCTTGGCTCCCTTCCTGCCCCTGAAAGGGCACCGACAGAATACGTGGCAAAGACCTTTGACGACTGCGCCGTTGTCTTTGAGGAAAAACTCCAGGCCCTGGAATACAAGACCCCGGAGATGCTCTTTTCATTTATGCGGCCTTTTCTGAAAAAGGGCATGAAGATCCTTGACCTTGGCTGCGGCACGGGCCTCGGTGCAGAGTATTACAGGGAGTTTGCCTCCATGCTTTGGGGCATGGATTGCTCGGAAAAGATGCTGGCTATCGCCCATCAAAAGGGCCTTTACGACAGGCTTCTCAGGCAGGACATCCTTGAGCCCTGGGATACGGACCAGACCTTTAACCTCATTTACAGCTCGGACTGCATGGTATATTTCGGGAACCTTCATCCTGTTTTTTCACGGGTGGCAAAACACATGGCTCCTGGCGGTATCTTTGCTTTCTCCGTGGAAACCGCGGACCGGGATGGGGCACCTGAAGATTTCCATCTAAAGTCTTCGGGCAGGTTTGGCCATAAGAGGATCTATATCTCAAAGTGTCTCGAAAAGGCGGGGTTTGTCATGACGGAACACAGGGACTGCACTCTCAGGAAAGAGGCCGGAAGGCCCGTAAAAGGGCTTCTGGTGATGGCGAAACCCAGATAGTATCCTTTATAAGGTAACTCAAAGCCTCACAGCCCAGCGCCCATATCCTTCCAGTTCTTCCAGAGAATCCGGCTGGATGCAAAAAGGGCGGCACCGATGGCCACATAAACACTCCACACCAGTGACCTGGAAAGGGGGGTTGCCCTGAGCAGCTTCCCCATGATTATCATGAGGGCTATGAGAAACCAGCTCCTTCGGGAAAGAAAACCAAGAAGTCTTGAATCTTCCGGACGACTGAGAATCCTGCCCGCAATCTTTCCGGCAGTTTTTTCAAGTACGACCTTGGCCTTCAAAATACCCACCGCCAGTGCAATGGCTATCCAGAGATATTTAAGCTGGTCATCCAGGACAGCGATGTTCCAGACACCCCTTGCAAAAAGAAAGATCCCCACTGCCGACCACATAAGGGCTGCAAGCAGCATCTGCTGCCTGAGCCCCCGGGATTTATTATTAAGATTACCAGCCACTGTTATAAGTTACCTGCCACGGCATAAAACCTTGCTATCTGGACCTGTATTTTCCCTTGCCGGATGCCCAGCCGTGTCCTGCGGCCTTGCCAGCACCAACGATGGTCCCCATGCCAATCGCTATCCCGCGGCCAGAAACCGTACCGGTCCCTTTTTTGTACCCAAAACCATCCTCGCTTCTATAGACTACTATGCCTGTACCTGAAGCAGTACCACTGCCTCTTACTGCAGCCTTCCCGTGAACAATCCCCTTTCCCTTGACTGCCCCTGTTCCATGAACCCTTTTGCCGAAAGAGGGACTGCAAAAAAATACTGTAGCCAATATTACAATATATACCACGATCATGCGTTTCATTTTTTATCTCCTTTTTTCCTTTTTCTTGCACCACTGATCAAGGCACGTACTCTCTGACAAGCACCAATTATCCGGATAATAGTGCCTTTAACACCTTGCTATCATTTGAGATCTCAAAAAATTTCCTTTTTTGTTCACGGTTCAGACCTTGCAGAAATTCCGAGATTATCCTTGCAATCTTTTGCTGATAACGCTCCCTTTCAACAGCCATCTGATGAATGATCCTGTCCATTGCCTGGCTGTCTCCTGGATTCTTTATCACTGTCTTCCAGAACAGGGACCTCAACCTGGCCATTTCTTTCAAATAAGGCCTCCTGGTCTTAACGGCCTCGGCCTTGAGGATGCGGAACTTCCTTTTTTGTTCCGGTGTCAATTCGAGTTGCCTGACAATTTCTCCGATTCGTTCCGCGCTGTTCTTTACCTTCCTTGCCTTTTCCCTGGCAAACCAGTAACCGCCCAGGAAAAAGCCGTTCAGGAGAAGAGACAAGGCCAGAAGAGCGATTAAAAAATTGAGGCGCATTATCCTTCCTCCCCTGGTAAGCCCAGACCGGAAGCCGTATTATCGAAAAAAAAGCCCAGTTCAGCCGATATCTGCTCCTGGTAGAGATCCTGGTCAAATCTGGTTTCCATGCCCGCATAAAAACCCAGGCCACATATCAAAAACACGGAAAGCGCGAAGGCCGGTACAGGAATCAGCCTCGAAGATAAAAACCCTGTCAAAGCGTCCAGCATTTGCCTTCCGCGATTGCGGCCCGGCGGCACCAGGTCGAAAAGCCGCCTCATCTCTTCATTGCTCAGGGCTTCTTTCTCAGGCCTTTCCATCACGTCCCTGATCAAGACAACCGCATCAAAACAAGAAGGGCATTCCAACAGGTGCCTTTCCAGTAATTCCGACTCCCTGCCTGAAAGCCTGTGATCCACGTATGCGGCAAGGATGTCCGTATCCGGGCAGGCCTTCTTTGCGCCTTCTGGAAGGCGGCATCTTTGCCAAATCCTTTTTATTTCATCTTCCTGATTGTTCAATTTTTTCATTTTGTTGCACATTTTTCCTGCTGGTTATTTCGTATTACGAATACGGGAGGCAAAACATCCCCCTGTTTTACCCGCTCCCAACAATTCCGCGAAGTTTTTTTATGGCCTTATGGCGCATGCTCCTGACCGATTGTTCGGTAACACCCATGAACCTGGCTACCTCCCTGACATCCATGTCTTTTTCGTACAGGAGCTTCATGGCCATCATCTGCCTCGGAGGCAGGGTGTCGAAAGACAGGACTATTTCGTCACCATCAAATTTGGAGGCATGTTCTTCGGATTTCTCATATTCCACCTCATCCAGACTGGTATATCTGAAACGGCAGCGGCGAAGATAATCAATTGCCATATTCCTGGCAATTACCGATAGCCAGGTGGTCAGCTTTGCCCTTTTGGGATCGTATTTTTTCAGGAGGCGGAAGTCATTGTCACACAACCTGACGAACAAGTCCTGAAGAATGTCGTGCACCTCTCCGCTATCCCGGCCTGCAGCAGCAAGGGTCTTTTTGATGACAGAAAACACCACTGGCGAAACCTGCCTGACAAAAATTTTCCACTGCCTGTGATCACCCTGCAGCAGGAGATCCATATCAATTTTCCGGAGATCTTCGATCAAGGTCTACCAAGCTTTTTCACAGTGAAAGGCCGATACCAAATAGGCATCATCATTATTTGTAATTCCTCACAGGGTTCTTTGGGGTATTATCGCACAACTGTCTGAGATCTAACTGCTTACAGGGTACTACAGATACAAGGCGGAGGGTACGAAGAGGTACTCCCTGTACTTCAAGTGCCCGACAACGCAGTAGATGTAGTGCCCTGTAAGCAGATACCATTATTTGCACACCCAGTCAGCTCACATACCTGCTGGTTTTCGGATGCCCGTAACTGGCTTTATTCATTCGACACATCTTTCCAGTGTAATCAGAGATACGGAATAGGGAGACATTGTCACTGCAATTTGTCCGTTCCCCAGGGTATCGGCAGAAAAGGTTGACTCACTGGATTCCAGGGCCACAGAGGCATTCGGGCCTTCCCCGCCCAATGTCCAGCTGTTTATGGCACCCATGCTGGAGTAAATACAAGAACTCTGCCACAGGCTGGGATCAGCGCCACAGTCTTCAAACAGTCTGTCAAGTACTTCATGACGATAGGTAAAGGAGTTGCTATGTGTCCTGTCTATTTTATACAAGGTCTGATTATAGGCGGCATTCGGCGCAAGCTGGCTGAAATCGAACGTTATGGTTACTGGCTGGATACCATCTTCTCCCAGATCAGCCATCAAGTCATCGTAATGGATCCTGCCGTTTGTTTCATACGGCTTTATGCCTGGATGATACCAGGCAAGCACTGCTATTTTTCCGTCTTCCCCGGCTGTGGCCACGGCGTTCAGCCCGGGATTTTGCCGATACCGTGTCGCAAGCTGTTTAGGTTGAAGGCGGTTGAGCATAAGAAACACATTGGAGACAGCCTTTAAAAGCCCTATGCCCTTGGCCGTAAACACTCCTGTTGTGCCCTTGAAAAGGGGAAAGAAATCCCCTGTCGGCCATTCCCCTATCTCAAAATAAGATTGCAGGGAAGGCGGCTGGCTTGCCCTGGCCATGTCATGGATTCGGGCAGGAATGAGGGATGCGCCTACTTCATTGTCATCATTGATGTTTTTCCCAAAAAATTTGCCGTATTCATCTTGTTCCAGCCACTTTCTTGCAGGCAGCAAATCAGTGCTTGCGTTTCCAAAGGGAGGCCCCCATTCTCCAAGGACAATCAGTGTATTCGAATAATGCCCTGCATACCTGGGATCATCCAATATCGCATGGAGATTTTCAAGCTGGGCCTTTGTGGCACCGCTCGTTAATTCCGTGGGCAGATATGAATAGCTCCACCAGCTTATATGCCCATTTTCCAGATATCCCTGATCTGCCAAAAAATCATAAAACCGACGCACAGCTCCGCATGCCGGATCATCCGCCTTCAGGCAGCCAGGCGCGCCAAACCCTTCTGCAAGGCTTGGATTTCTGAGGGTCTCCTGACGCCATCCCGGCCCGCCTATTGTAAAGGAGAGCAGTCCTTCACCTCGCACTTCATCCGCTGCCTCCAGGATTATCTGATAGAGATGCCAGAAATTTTCCTCGTTATCACACCATTGCATGTCATAATTCGGCTCATCCCACAGCTCATAAAGCACTCCGGGCATGCCGAGTACGGCATGGGGTTCTTCATCGCCAAACAGCTCAGGATTTACAACAAAACCGGATTGCCCGGAAAAATAACGGATAAAATCCCTGATCAGGCCCTTGTAGGCCGCTTCCTGTGAGTATTTTATGCCATACCTGTTGTATCGATGGGGATAATGCCAGTCAGAAGGATCGTTTGGCGGGCAGGCATCCGGCGGATCTGGGGTGTTCGTATATCTCAAAGGGGTGGTCTTTATCTTCACCAGCAGGCGGCCTCCATGGTCCCGCACCTGCTGGACCAGAGGCGCAAAACTTGACAAGGAATAGGCACCTCTTGCCATGCTGTCCAGTTCTGGCACGATTCGGACAAGGCCTATACGGTCAAATCCTCCAAGGCCTGCCCAGTAATCCACCAGATGAGGGTTGATGGCAGTCCCTCCGCTTCCTCCCCCCTCCCACACGACTCCCGGCTTCCAGAGTGGTGAAAGCATGCCTGGACCATGAGCTGGATCGGCATCAATGAATACGTGGACAGCAGAGGTGATATCGCAAAGGCTGCATTCCAGGCCGCCTGTGACCTGGACAATGCTGGTCTGCCATGGCTCAAGCTCAATGGTAAAGAGGATATTTTCTCCCGACAGCTCGAAAGGGATCTGCTGGCCTGTTGTAATATCTGTCAGGATGGCAGATTCCGGGTCTGCAAGGCCCAAGGAAGCACTTTCAATTATTATGTTTGCAGAGTTGAAATCGTTTCCACTGTTGTAGATGGTAAAAAACAGCCCTGAAGCCTCTTTAGGACCAAAACGCTCCACCCATATATTTTCATTGTCAGATTCGGCATAGGTAACCGGCTCCCATCCAGCGGACGCATACTGAGAAAAAAGCCCTTGGGCGCTTGTCAATATCTCTTCGGCACCCGCCGCCCATCCGGTGGCTTCCTCCTTTCGTTCCGGATAGATACCGTAAAACAGGGCCCTTGACACGTAGGCATTCACCTCTTCCGTGTTCAGCCCCTTTTCCTCATTGGCCCAGGACATGGCCTTACCGTAGGCGATGGCCCTTCGGTAATCGAGGATCCTGGTGGTCCAGTTGGAACCGCTATCCGTCTTGCTCTGCCCTTCTCCGCCAAAGGCATCGATCCAGGGCGCCAGCCCATTGGGTGTGGCCATGCCCCAGAAATTGACGGTAATGGCCATGTCATCCCGCCCCTCTTCATGGAGCTTGTTACGCAGCCATGTGAAATACTCATGCATGTTTGCCATGTTGTGAATGCCAGGCCTGTAGGTGGCGATATCATAGGTAAGGGATGTGTCTGCCAGGGCTACGTGGTCGCTCCCGAGGTCAACTCCAGGCACGGACATGAAATTATCCATGAGGATGCCATCCAGGACTGCTCCTGCCGCCTCCGTTGCATTTATGGCAGGCTGGACGTTGCTATCCCATAAAAATTGTGCCCATCCTCCAGGGATATCGGGGTCAACGCTTGTAAACCAGACAGCCCTCCATTTGCCTGCGGCCCATTTAAAATCGCCCACATGTTTCAGTTGCCAGTCGCCGTTTGAACCATGGGCCACGCTTGCCTCAATGGCGTCTCTTTCCGCTTGGGAAAGCCCTGAAACAACGTCCAGGAGATCATGGTAACAAGGCAGTGGCATTGCCGATGGCCAGATATCCACTGGGGCATCTGCCACTGTGTATTCGGCAGAAAATATGTTATCAGCATCAAGTTCCAAGACATGCCCGGCTTTCTCCGGGTAAAGATAATGGTCACGTTCATATCCGTTGTATGCACTAACATCCCTGGGTGATTCAAACCACTCAGGATGCCGCTTTGCAAAAAGGCCCATGGCTGACCTGAAACCCCACCTTGGATCAATTAAATAAAGTTCCAGGACCAATTCGGCCCGGCCATTAAGCTTTAAAGCCTGTGGAGAAATTCCGAGATAACTCCTTGCCTGGAATCTTGAACCGACCTGGTCATACGAAAATTTTACAAGGCGGGGAGAGTCCAAGGATACCGCCATTGCAAGGCCGACCTCCCCGTTTCCAATTGCCGCATAAGGATAAAGGGAAACAGGCATCCAGCCATTCCATACGCCGCTTACCACATGTTCGTATTGCCAGGAAAGAGATTCCGGAAAGGAATATTCCGGCTGTGGATATGCCGCAGCACCTGCCCGGATAGGACGGCTGTGATGAACATCATCCCACCATTTCCAGTCGCCTTCCTGAGCTCCGGTGAGCACGAGAGGCAGGCCCCATGACACCTCCAGGGCGCGTTCACGGTTGGAATGATCCTCTAATTCCAGGTGAATTCGTATGTAATCTTTAACAGGTGTATAGGTGGCCCTTATACTCAGCCCATCATCCACTTGAGCGGTCTGAATGAGGGATCCGTCCTTTTCGATCACATTTCCAGCTACCGGTTGATCTTTTTCCGGGCTTTCCACAACGCCCAGGTCATCGACCCAGAGATATTCATCCTGGAGCCGCCCCACTACCAGTACCTGCATTGCTACTGCTCCAGACGGGGCATGGATCTCTCCGCCTATCCTTCGCCAGCTGTTGGCATTCCAGTGTAGAGGTGCAACGAGAACCGGGCTGTTGTCGATCAAGTTGCCCATAGAATCCACCCACTGCACATACAGACCATTTGGATCAAGGCCCCCCCTCCACATCTTGTCCTGGCGGGCGGTAGGTGTACCGGAAACTCCCTGGACATAGCCCCTGCTGCTCAAAAAGTATCCTGAAACCCTGTACAGACTGCCTGGAGAGACGGAAATTGCCTGGGAAAGCACAACACCTGCCCCCAGATCTTCGGTGCCGGTGCCATGCATCCTTAGTGAAAAGCCACCTGTTCGGCTGACGGCTCTGTCAAGATCTGTTTCCGTATTGGATATATCTTTGAAGGTCCAACCATTCATCCCCTGCTCAAAACCGGCATTTACAAGGAGATTGGGCCCAGAAACCTGTCCCGCCCTGCTCATGTCCCTAATCTTAAGCAAGGGACCCGGCATCATCGGTATATGCTGACCATTGATACTTAGACTGGTTAGCTGCCCTTCACTCGAGATGGCCATGGAAAGGCCGTTTTCAGTGGCCACCTTCAGGGCATGGCCCCAGGCAACCCCTGGCGGCGAAATGCCATAGGACAACATCAGACCCAGAAACACGGCGCAAACCAGAATAGATTTACAGGAAATATTACTGAAAACCATTGCCGGATAACTTTTTAAAACCAAATTCGGGGGATGTTTCATGACTGTCTTCCTTTCCATAAAACTGTTTCTTCTCGCCTTTCCCGTTTCTTAAAAAACATGACGGTCTGATTCTTTATACGGCAGAACATCCCGGAACATCCCTCTTGTCGAATTTTTTTACCAGGAAGACTTTTTGCTTGGTTTATTTTTTTGAGACGAAAGGGCAGAACGTCAATTACACAAAAAAAGCCGCCTGGCCGATGGATTCGGCTGGCGGCTGGCGAGAAAGGAAATAAGAGAGCTTTATCAGCTTTTATAGAGGAGGGAGGAGGTTGTTTCTATCTCTTATTTCTCTATTTTCAAATTGTAACAAACCATCAAGGACATCTGGCGCGGATCTACACTTCCCATTCATCATCGTCACAGACCGGAGGGCCGGAAAGCGCCTCTGACAGCCAGACCTTGAGCTCTTTCGTTGGCGGATAGACACCCACACCTGGCTTTATGCCGCCTTCTTCGATGGTTTTGAGGAATAGTTCCCTGTCAATTGGAATCTTGGCAAGCTCTTCCACTTCCTTGGAGGACCTCCTGAGAAGTGTAGCCTGGGGTGGTGTCTCCCAGTCGTAAATTACAAAATAGTAAGATTCGTCTTCTTCGCCACGCACAAAATCATTTCCCCTGGTCCAGCTTGCACCCCATTCGAGATACATATCCACGGCCTTTTCAGGCGTCATGGTCCAGTCTATCTGGTTGACAACTTCTCTTTGGGCCTTGAGTTCATCGATATTCATTGCTGGCATGTGAAAGATCTCCTTTCTTTTTTCGCCCTTCATAACTGCAATTGATTTTCAGTTATTTTAAATATACACCTGAATCACTTAATCGTCAAGAGTAATACGAGTTTTTTTATCTTATTTTATATAAGAAGTGAAGATTGTTAAAAAAAGCAAGAGGTTATCACATCAAAATCACGCAAAACCATGAAAAATTCACCTTGGTCTCAAAAAAAACTTCATCCCAAAATATCTTACATTTTTGTGAGTTCATCCAACACATAATATACATAATTGTATAAATTTTCTTTTTCTATTCGGTCGATTTCCAACAACTTACAATAATAACAGGATATTAAGCTAATCAGTCATTCATGGCATCTCTTTCGCAGTCTCTGTAACAATAAAAATACTTCTCGGGAGAAAAAGCATGGAGGTCGTGCCTACAATGATTTCCAGACAATAAACTGAAAAAGGCGAAAAACGGGGAATCAAAAAGCATTCAAAAATAATGGGCCAATTTTCAGCGAATTTGCAGGAAGCTCTTTCAAAAGATCTTCACAAAAAAGGAGGAAAAATGAACATTCGGACCATGAAAACCGTTGCATTTGTATTGCTGATACTTGCAGGGCTTAATGCCGCGTCTCCGGCCTGGGCAGAAGAGGACAGGCCTTCGGCAGAGCTTTCAGTCAGCCTTTTAAGCGCTTACATATGGAGGGGACAGGAACTGAGCAAGGACAGCCTTGTCATACAACCTTCTGCAACCTTTTCCTTCAAGGGATTTTCAGCCAACATCTGGGCCAATTACGATACGGATCTCTACCGCGACATCCAGGGCCTGGATAATCTTACGGAAACCGACTACACGCTTTCCTATCAGTACGATTTCGGCCCTGTTTCAGCCCAGGCGGGCTACATCTACTATGCCCTGGACCGGGCCGACGACAGCCAGGAACTTTTTATATCAGCAACCCTGGACACCCTGTTTTCCCCAACCCTCACGGTCTACAGGGAGTTTGCCCACTATCCGGGCACATACCTGACCCTGGAGGTTTCACACAGCCTGGGGTTAGGAAATGGCCTGAGCCTTGACATGGGACTCCTTGGCAGTGCACTTTTTTCAAACGATTCCGGCACCTATCCCGACCCGGACGATGAAAGTGACGATTATTCAGGCCTTCATCACGGCAAGGCTTCCCTCTCCATGACCGTACCCTTCAGCTCCTTTATCCATGATCCGGCAGCCCAATACTTTAGCCTCCGCCCGGAAGTTAACTGGATATTTCCTCTAAGCGGCGACGGCTCAAAGGACATGGCAGCCAAGGCTCTGGGAGACACCGGACACAACAATTTCGTCTACGGGGGAGCAACAGTCAGTTTTTCATTCTGACAGCCGGTGCTGGCCGCGGGCACCTCTTTATTTATGACGGGGTGCCTGCTTCTGCACATGGAATCTCAGACTATGAGGTTGGGAACGTCCATCTCTCCCTGCTGAAAGGCCTTCAGAAAACCGCCTACCACCTTGGGATCGAAATCCCGGCCAGACCCCTTGACAATAATCTCCTTGGCCTCCGTAGGGGCCATGGCCTTCCTGTAGGGCCTGTCACTTGTCAGTGCATCGTAAACGTCCGCCACTGCAAGGATCCTGGCACCAAGTGGAATTTCTTCCCCACTGTTTGGCCGGTAGCCCTTGCCGTCAAACCTGTCGTGATGGGCGAGAATGATGGGAATAATCCGGCCCAGAGGCCCCTTCAGGGGCTCCAGGATCTCTGCCCCGTTTTTGACGTGGTTTTTTATCTCCTGGTATTCTTCGTCAGACAGCTTGGCAGCCTTGTAAAGCAGCTCCCGGCTTATCTTCAGCTTTCCGATGTCGTGAAGAAGGCCCGCGGACCTGATGTCCTCGATGGCTTCATCATCAAGCCCCAGGTGAAAAGCAATCTTTGCCGCGTAAATGGAGACCCTGTAACAGTGGTTTTCCGTATACTGGTCCTTTGAAATGAAATGTCTAAGGATAACTATGAGTCCCTGGTAGGTCTTCCTGAGCTCCCTTACCTTTTGCAGGTGTCTTTCATAAAGGGTACCCATTGCATATGCAGTGCATATCAGCACACTGCCCCAGGCCATCATATGATACCACTTGCCGGAAACCATTGTCATGGTATTGCGGTTGCCAAATATCTCTGAATTGAACCGCAACAGAATTCCAACCAGTATGATGGTCAAAAAGGCGGTCATCACCGCGTGGCGCCTTCCATAAAAAACGGAAAATTTCAGGCATTACTTGACATGAATCTTTGGGGGACCGTATTATCCGGTTATAAATCGGGACTGACAGAGACGTGTTTTTATACCGCAGGCATAAAAAACTGGACAAACCAGCCACTGAAAGCCACATAGGTGACCGCAGGACTCACCTGGCCAACGAACGGACCCTGCTTGCCTGGATCCGTACGTCCGTGACGATAATGGCGTTTGGTTTCGTGGTGGAAAAATTTTCCCTTTTCCTGTGGCTGAACCTCAACTCCCAGCGCTACAGGGGTTCTTCCTCGCTGGCGGTTTCAAATCTGCTGGGCATAATATTCATGGGCCTTGGCGCCTTTATAGGACTGCTTTCACTGGTCAGGTTTGTCAGGGTTGAAAAGGAAATCGAGACGAATACCTTCCGGCCCTCGATTGTCATGGACGTCCTTTGCGGCCTGATATTTTTTACACTTTCGGCAATAATTCTTTATTATGTGCTGAACTGGCACAACCTGGCCATTCTGG